>JAIBBQ010000218.1 GCA_019694595.1 Myxococcaceae bacterium | reverse complement strand
GGTTCCGGTGGTCGACGCCGGAGCGCCCGCGGTGGCGGCGACCGGCGACGGGCGCCTGGAGCTCGAGACCACGCCGGCGCTCGAGCTGCAGATCGACGGCAAGAGCCTGGGCCGCACGCCGTTCCGCGGCGCGCTCTCGCCGGGCCGCAAGGTGCTGGTGCTGATCAACAAGGAGCTCGGCATCCGCACCACGCGGGTGGTGACCATCTCGCCGGGCGAGACCCAGACGGTGAACGTGAGCCTGAGCCAGGGCTACGTCACGCTGTCCGCCCCGGAAGGGGCCTCGGTGTTCATCGACGAGCGCCGCATCGGCAACGCGCCCATTCGCGGGGAGATCCCCGTGTACGAGGGCGCCCACAAGATCATCGTCCACGTGGGCAAGGCGCGCTGGAACGAGAACTTCACCATCGCCGGTGGGCAGCGGGTGAACTTCAACGTCGAGCAGCAATGATCAGCGCTTCGAAGCTGCGCGCCACCGCCTGGGAGATGATCATCAGCTCTCCCAGGTCGGGCGGCGTCAGCTGATCGGGGCCCTGGTCCACGTACAGCAGGTTGGCGACCTTGCCGCGCACCAGGAGCGGCATCAGCACCCCGGTGGTGGGGAAGCCGCCGCCCAGGAGCTTGAAGAACACCGAGGTGCCCGCGTCGCGCTTCATCGGGCCGACGTAGTGGGCGCAGGTGTCCCGCACCAGCTTGAAGGTGCTCTGCGCCCGAAGGAACACGCCGATGCGCTTCACCGCGTTCTCACGCACGCCCACCCCGGCGCCGCGCCACCCGCTCACCAGGTCGCCCTGGAGCCCGAGGAGAATCGCGCGCTGGAAGCGGCTCAGCGCGAAGCGCAGCACCACGGTGGCGATCTCCTCTCGCGTGGCGCAGGCCTTGAGCTGGGCCTGGGCGTCGGCGAAGCCCAGCGGCTCGAGGCGCGGCTCGCTCTCGGCCACGCCCGGGGGCGCCGACGCGCGCACGAAGGTCTCGGCGAACGCCGCGGGGTCGGTCACCACGCCTTGCGGCTGGGTGGGCCGCGGCGGCGGAGGCGGCGGCGACGGCAGCGGGTCGAGCACCTCGACCCCTTCGATGGTCTGCAGCTCCTCTTCCTCGGGGACCGGAGCGACCTTGGGCTTGTGGTAGAGGTTTGCGAAGTCGTCCTCGTTGATGAGGTCTTCGACGCTGGCCGGGGTCGGCTGCCCCGGCGCTCCGCCCAGCCGCAGCGACGCCTTCGACGGGCGCAGCGCGTTGGTGTCGATCGGCCGCAGCGCCCGGTACGAGTGCGCGTGCTTGCGCAGCAGCTGGTGCATGCGGAACTCGGGGATCACCGCGGCGACGATGCGCTTGCCGGTCTTGAAGCCCAGCGCGTCGAGCGCGGCGATCTCCCGCGGGTCGATGATCGCCACCAGGAGGCGCGCGCCGTCGAGCCGCATGGGCATCACCTCGTGCTCGTCGAGGAACGCCGGCTCCACCAGGGCCAGGGCCTGGGCCTCGGGCGCCATCTCTCCTGACGCGAACGAGAGGTTGTGCTGCTTCCCCAGCACTCGGGCCAGGTCCTTCTCGCCGAGGAAACCGAGCTCGCAGAGGTTGGTGCCCAGGCGACCGCCGTGGAGCACCTGGGCTTCCAGGGCTTCCGCCACCTGGTCGCTGGTGACCAGGTGCTCGGCGATCAACAGCTCTCCCAGACGAGCCACCGCGCGGACCTTAGCCCTTCACGTTCCTGGAAGGTCGTGCGGGTGATGGCTGAGCCCGAGCACGTTGCCTTCGGGGTCGCGCACGTAGACGGTCCACCGGGACTCCTTCTCGATGGGCACCTGGGCGTCGGCGAGCGCGCGCACGATGCCCGCGCGATCGCTGGCCGCGATGCGCAGCGCGATCACCGCCGAGCCGGCGGCGGGGCGGCCCGACGCTTCCTCCACCGCAAGGAACCCCTGCTCCACCCCGCCCAGGGTGCTGACGCCGAGCCAGACGCTCCGCAGCGCCCCGCCCGGGTGGTGGTGCCTGGCGATCAACGGCAGCCCGATGACCTGCTGGTAGAAGTCCGCCACCTTCGCCACGTCGCGCGCGAAGACCGCCGCATGATGGAAGCCCGAGAGCCGCACGGCGCCGATGGTAGTCTGCCGCGGCCATGGCGTCGGTGCTGATCGTCGAGGACAACTTCGAGCTGGCCGCGCTCATCCAGGCGGCGATCGAGGCCCGGGGGCACCACACCACCGCGGCGCACACCGCGCGCAACGCCCGCGAGGCGCTGCAGTCGAAGGCCTACGACGTGGCGGTGGTGGACCTCTTCCTGCCCGACGCCGACGGCGGGGAGATCCTCGAGGAGCTCAAGGGCCGCAACGTGCCCGCGCTGGCGATGAGCGGCGCGTACAAGGGCGCCGGCTACGCCCGCAAGGCGAAGGACGTGCACGGCGCCAAGGCCTTCTTCGAGAAGCCCTTTCCGCTCGAGGAGCTGCTGCTGTGCATCGAGGCTTTCATCGGGCCACCCGAGGCCGCGCCGCTGCCCTCGCCCACCGAGGAGCTGACGCTCGAGGTGGTGGTGGTGGAACAGCCGCAGCGGGACCAGCCCGAGCCGCGCGACCTGCTGCCGCTGGAAGAGTGGGAACGGCTGTGGCGCAAGGGGCCGCAGCCCGAGCGCGTGAAGCCTCGCGCCGAGCTCGCCCGCACCGGCACCCTGGCGGAGACCAGCGTGGCCAAGCTGCTCACCGCGTGCTGGCAGGCGAAGCACACCGGCGACCTGGTGCTGCACCGCGAGCCGGCGGTGAAGGTGATCTCCTTCGAGCAGGGCTCGCCGGTCTACGCGGCGTCGAACCTGGCCCACGAGCGCTTCGCCCGCCTGTGTGCCCGCGAAGGGCTGCTCCGCGGTGAGGACCTGGAAGCGGTCGCCCAGCTGGCGCGCGAGCAGAACCTGCGCACCGGCGTGGCGATGGTGCAGCTCGGCGTGCTCACCGAGGCGCAGCGGGTGCAGCTGCTCGAGCGGCAGATCCGCGAGATCATCTGGTCGGCCTTCGACTGGACCGACGGCGACTACACCTTCACCCGCGGCAAGGGGCCCCGGGCCGACCTGGTGCGGCTGCACGTCTTCCCCGGCGCGCTGATCGTCGAGGGGTACCTGCAGCGCCCGCTGGTGGCCCTGCGCGCCCTGCTCCCCGAGTACCGGCGCCTCTCGCCCACCGCGACGCCCCCGTACAACCTGGAAGACTTCGGCTTCACCGGGCCCCAGGCACTGCTGCTCGCCCAGGCCGACGGCACCAAGTCGGTCGGCGACCTGTTGGCGCTCAGCGATCTCTCCGAGCGGGAGACGCTGGGGCTCCTGGCGGGCCTCGAGGCGGTGGGCATCGTCGAGGCGCAGCGCGAGCGCCCGAAGAGCCCGCGCTGGACCTTCGGGCTCTAGGGAATCGACATCAGGTACCCGTCGGGCGTGAAGTTGCACCCGCCCGCCGGAGCGCCTGCGTAGTCCACCGTGCCCACCACCCACAGCTGCTTCTCGGTGGAGAAGGTACGGGTGAGCGTCGTCTTGAGCTGACCACCGCAGTACAGCCGCAGCGTGCTGGTCACCGGCGACGGCGAGGCCCGCCAGGTGAACATGTGCACGCCGATGGTGTACGGGTGGGCCTGCGACGGCACGTTGATGCGGATGTTCTCGGGCCCGCGGCCGGGAATGTCGTCGCGGTCGAGCGACGGATCGTCGGCGGTGCCCGGCGAGTCCCACGACGGGGTGCGGTTGCGCCAGTGGCAGTCGAGCGTGGTGTCCCAGGAGTTCGGGTTGTGGCTGCTCCCCGAGGCCGGGTGCAGCAGGTGCAGGTCCATGTCGTTGTTGACGCTCCAGGTGAGCTCGACCCAGAGGTCGCCCAGCGGCACCACGGTGATCGACACGTCGCACGAGGTGGTGAGCCCGGTGGAGTCGGTGGTGGTGAAGCGCAGCACGTGCGTGCCCACCACGTCGGCGAAGTAGCTCGTCGAGCCACAGCTGGTGGGCGAGCCGAAGCTGCCGTTCGAAGTGGCGGGCCGGCTGACGATGGTCCACGCGCAGGTCACCGGGCGCCCGACCGGCGAGCTGGCGGCGGTGGTGAGCGTCAGGGTGCTGTTGGGGTTCACCGTGCGCGACGCGGGGCAGACCGCGGCGGGGCCGCAGACGCCGTCGTCCACCGTGCCGTCGCAGTCGTCGTCGACGCCGTTGCAGGTCTCGGTGCCCGCGGTGCCCGGGGTGCAGCTCTGCGGGCTGCCCGCCATGCAGGTGCTGACCGTGCGCCGGCAGGCGCCGACGCCGCAGGTGCTGGAGCCGAAGCCTTCGTCGACCACGCCGTCGCAGTTGTTGTCCTTGCCGTCGCAGATCTCGGCCGTCGGCGTGCCCGGCGTGCAGGACTGCGAGAGCCCCCCGGCGCAGGCGTTCACCGTCCGCGCGCACTGCCCCACGCCGCAGCTGAGCGTGCCGAGCGACTCGTCGACCTGCCCGTTGCAGTCGTTGTCCACCCCGTCGCAGACCTCGGTGCCCTGAGCGCCGGGCGTGCAGGTCTGAGCGACGCCGCCGCTGCAGGCGGGCACGGTGCGCGCGCAGGCGCCGGTGCCGCAGGCGATGCTGCCCAGGCCTTCGTCGACCTGGCCGTCGCAGTCGTCGTCGATGCCGTTGCAGGTCTCGGTGCCCGGCTGGCCCGCGGTGCAGGTCTGCGGCACGCTGCCGCTGCAGGCCACCACCGAGCGGGCGCACGCGCCCACGCCGCAGGTGAGGACGCCGAGGCCTTCGTTCACCAGGTCGTCGCAGTCGTTGTCCACCGCGTCGCAGACCTCGGTGGCGGGCACCACCTCGCCCACGCAGGTGCCCCACTGGCCCTGCGCGCAGGTCTGCGTACCGCCGTGGCACTGACCGTGTCCCTGGGTGGCGGCCGGCCCCGAGTAGCAGGAGCGCTGGGTGCCGTCGGTGCACGAGCAGCCTTCGTCGATCACCCCGTTGCAGTTGTCGTCGAGCCCGTTGCACGCCTCGGTCTGCGAGGGCCCGGGAGTGCAGGTCTGCGGCACGCCGCCGAGACACGCCTCGACCGTGTTGCGGCAGATGCCCTGGCCACAGGTCAGCGCGGCGAGCCCTTCGTCGACCTGCCCGTCGCAGTCGTTGTCCACGCCGTCACAGACCTCGGTGCCCGGAAGGCCCGGGGTGCAGGTGACCGCCTGGCCGTTGAGGCACGAAGGCACGGTGCGCGCGCACGCCCCCACCCCGCAAGTGATGCTGGGCAGCCCGTCGTCGACCATGCCGTTGCAGTTGTCGTCGACGTTGTTGCAGGTCTCGGCGATCGGCGTGCCGGGCGTGCAGAGCTGCTGGGTGCCGAGCACGCACTTGGCGACCGTGCGCGCGCAGGCGCCCACGCCGCACGACGCATTGCCCAGGCCATCGTCGATGGTGCCGTTGCAGTCGTCGTCGAGGCCGTTGCAGAGTTCGTTGGAGCCCGTCCCCGGGGTGCAGGTCTGCGCGGTGCCGCCGAGGCAGTTGCTCACGGTGCGGCGGCAGGCGCCCGTGCCGCACGAGGTCTCGCCCAGCCCGTCGTCGACCAGCCCGTTGCAGTCGTCGTCGACGCTGTTGCACAGCTCCATCACCGAGCCGCCCGGCATGCACATCTGCGCCATGCCGGCCATGCAGGCCACGGTGGAGCGGGCACAGGCGCCCACGCCGCACGCCAGCGGGGTGAGGCCTTCGTCGATCGAGCCGTTGCAGTTGTTGTCCACGCCGTCGCACGTCTCCGGGCTCGGGGTGCCCGGGCTGCAGGCGCCCGCCGCGCCGTTCACGCAGGACGGCACGGTGCGCGCGCAGGCGCCGGTGCCGCACTTCAGATCGGCGAGCCCGTCGTCGATGAGCCCGTCGCAGTCGTTGTCCTTGCCGTCGCAGACCTCGGCGACCGGGTTGACCGCCCCCACGCAGGCGCTGAACTGGGCGCCGCCGCCGTCACGGGCCTCGCAGGTGGACAGGCCGAGCCGGCACTCACCCAGCTTGCTGACGCCACACGACACCTGGGTCCCCACCGAGCACGCCGGCGGAGGGCCCGCGTCGACCAGCCCGGCGTCGTCGTCCTTCACCGCGTCGACGCACTGGCCGGTGCTGCGCACGCAGACCTTGGGCGCCACGCAGTCGGTGTCGGACACGCAGAGCTTCATGCCCGAGTCCTGCACCGGCTCCGGCATGCCGCAGACCTTCTTGATGCACTCCAGCCCCAGCGGGCAGTCGAGATCGGACAGGCAGGAGATGGGGCCGCCGCCGCCCCCGCTCGAACCGGAACCGCCGCCCTCGCCTCCGCCGACCACCGAGCCGCCGCAGGCGGCGAGCACCAGGAGAATGAATGCTGCGCTGAGGCGTGTCGGCCGCACGGGACTCCTCTCGGGAAGGCCCGCCCTTCTAGCTGATCCGCCGCCGGGAGCGCACGAGGAGGGCCAACAGGGCGAATCCCGGCAGTCCCAGGGCAGCGTCGCAGCCGCACCCGGTGGCGGCAGGCGCAGCAGGCCCGCCGAGCAGCACCGGCTCTCCCCGGTAGCTCACCTGGTGACTGGTGCGCGCGCTCCCCAGGAGCGGGAGCCGGGCCTGGTAGGTGACCCGGGCGCTCTGCCCCGCGGGCAAGGTGATGCCGCGCACGGTGAGCACCGCCCCGGTGAGCTCGGCGTCGGCGCGGGCCCCGTCGATCCGCGCCGAGCCGTCGATCACCTCGAGGCCGGTCGCGTCCTCGGTCAGCGTCAGCGACGTCGCCTGGCAGGCCGTGGTGTTGGTCAGCACGAGCTCCACCGCCACCGGTGCACCGGACTCGGGCCGCAGCGGCCGGGTGGTCGCGCTCACCGTCACGAAGGGCGCGGGCGACAGGTGCACCGTGCGGTCCTCCGACAGGCTCTGACCACCCGAGGTCGCGGTGAGCCGGAAGGTGACGTCCTCGCCGGCGACGCCCTCGAGCTCGGCGCTGGCGACCTCGAGCGGGAACGACGGCCCCGAGCCCTGAGGCACCACGAGCGCAGGCCCGGTGCGCTGACTCCAGGTGATCGCCTCCGGCGGGCAGGCGCCGCCCACCGGAGCGACCGCGAGGCCGGCCTGGGTGCGCAGCCCGCAGCTCACCTCGAGCCGCGCCGGGCTCACCGCGCCCAGCGCCAGCGCGAGCGCCGGGCTGTCGAAGGCGAAGCGATCGGACAGCCCCACCGGGGCGCCGGAGCGATCCAGCACCTCGCCCTGGACCTCGTAGTGACCGGCGACGCACCCGGGCAGGAGCACGGACCAGGGCTCGCCGCCGTCGCGGCCAGTGAGCGCCACCTGCCCCGCGTCCACCGCACCCGCATCGCTTTCGAGCACCAGCGCCGCCGTCCAGCCGCGCGCCCCCAGACAGCTCACGCCGCTCACCTCGAGCGTCCCGTCGACGCGCCCGGCGCCTGCGTCCGCCCCCAGGGTGAAGGTGCCTCCGTCGCGATCACCGAGCCCGGCGTCGACCTCGACCCGCACGGAGACCGTCGCCGACGCGGCCACCGCACCGCCGTCGAGGAGCACCCGCCGGACCACGGCATCGGCCACACCGCCGCTGCACGCCGCCGTGCGGACGACGAGGGCCTCGCCGACGACCGAGAGCACGACGACGGGATCGCCCGCGCGCGAGACCAGCTCCAGCGCGGTCGCCGGCACGCCGGCCGTGCCTTCACACACGTGGCGCGGGCCAGCGGAGAACACCGGCCGATCGACGGGCGCGACCTCTCGAAGGACCGCGGGCAGCACCGGAGCTTCCGGTGCACCCCACGGCAGCACGCCGAGCGAGACCTGGGCGCCCGGGACACCCGGGCCCGCATCCGCAGCCATCGAGAAGGCGAGCGGCGTCGCCTGGCAGAGGTGCTCGGGCGGGCCGACCACCGCTTCGAGTGGCAGCACGGTGACCAGCTGCACGCCGTCGAGCCCGCCATCGGCGCGGCGCAGCAGGCCGCCATCGCCTTGCAGCAGCGGCCCACCCGGGGCGACGAGCGTCCAGCCCACCGCCGACGGCGCGCACACCGACGCCGCCACCTGGACCGTCCGCGGTGCACCACCGGCCTGAACCAGCAGCGGCGCGCCCGCATCGAGCTCGAGCTGCGTCCTCCCCGCGACGTCGACCCGCACGTCGCGCACCTGCTCGTGCGTGCCCAGGCCGTCGGACACCGTCGCCCGGACCAGCGCGGAGGACGGCGCGCACGAGGTCTGGGCGGCAGCGGAGACGAGCACGCCCCGCTGCTCGCCGCCATCGGGGCTGAGCACCAGCGACGTGGTCCCCGCGTCGAGCACCTGCCAGTCGACGAAGAGCGGATCGCCGTCGGCGTCGTCCACCAGCGCGTCGAGTGCCGCGGTTCCGCCCTGCGCCACGGCCACCGAGGCGGGGAGCGACAGCGTCGGCGCGCTGCGGTTGAAGAGCACGAACAGCGTCGGGGGCGTGTCCACGACGCTCACGCACGCCAGGCCGCGCGCGCAGGCGGTCTGCTGGAGCTTGAACCCGCTGGCCCCCACCGGCAGCCCGCCGCGGGGCAGCCACCGCTGCGCCACGGCCCGCGGGTCGGGGATCGGACCGAACGCCTGGGCGGCACCACCCGTCATCCCGTAGCCGAGGCCGCTGGGACCGCCGCCCTCGAGCGAGAGCGCGAGGTGGGTGACCGCCGCCCCGCCCTGCCCGGAGATCTGCGCAGGGGTGGCGCTCGACGGAGCGCCGAGGAGGTTGCCTGCGACCGAGAGGCTGTTGCCCAGGCTCCAGAGCCCGAGGAGCCCGCCGTCGGGCAGGCGCGCCAGCGAGAGGTCCACCGCGCTCGCGGCACCGGGGAGCAGCACCGTGCCGGCGTCGAGCAGGCGCAGCAGCGTCTCGTCGGCGAGGGTGGTGCCGTCGTCGCGGGACAGGCCGTAGAGGAACGGCGCGTCGTTCACCTCGAGCAGCGGCTTCACCGGGGCCTTGCGCAGATCGAGCGGGTCGCTCGCCCAGTCCGAGAAGGTGGCGCCGCCGTCGACGGACACGAAGGCGGTGAGGGACGAGACCCCCTTCGAGAGCAGCACGAAGCCGCCGCCTGGCGCTGCCTTCAGGGCCACCGGCACCGCGCCGCCGCCGAGCGACTGGGTGCCGGCGACGCAGCCCGCGTCCCCGGCGATCACCAGGACGTTGGTGGAGCTGACGCCGACCGCGCAGCGGGCGCCCAGCGCGACGCCGCCGGCATAGTTGGCGGCCGGGCCCTGGGCGAGCAGCCGATCGGTGCCGTCGCTCTGCAGCAGGAGCCGCTGCAGCCCGCCCGCGCCGGCGATCACCACGTCGGCGGTGATCACCCCGCCATCGGTGCTCGCCCGCACCGACAGCCCGGTCACCGCGCTGAACGGCACCGCGCCGGCGTCACGCCACTCGGCGAGGGCGACGTTGGCCACCAGGAGCGCGAGGAGCGTGAGGGCGCGCATCAGTAGCCCGCCTCCAGCCGCAGGTAGGCGCGGTTGGCCGAACCCGTGCCGCCGGCATCGAGCCCCAGGCCCGAGTAGCCGAGCGCGGTGACCCCCAGCGCGACCAGGAAGTGGTCGTCGAAGCGCCAGCCGAGTTCCCCACGCAGCGCGGTGAGCTCGCCGAGGTCCGGCGCCACCGAACGCCGGGCCACCTCGGCCGCGACCTCCAGCCCGCCGATCACCCGCACCGACGGCCGGAGGGAGGCCGCGAACACCGGCCCCCCGCCCGCGAAGCCCAGGTGCGCGCCCGCGCCGATGGACAGGCGCCCGAGCACCTTCCAGGTGGGGAGCAGCGAGATCACCTGGAGCTGGGTCTCCGCCAGCCCGCCGCGCTGCGGAGGGAGCAGCTCGCGGCGGGCGGTGTACCGGGCGATCACCGCGCCGTCGGTGAAGCGCCAGGCGAGCGACGCGCTGGCCGCGAGGTTGCGCGCCACCAGCACGCCGGCCTGCGCGGCGTGCGACCACTGGACGAAGCCGCCGAGCGAGAGGCCGTCGCGCAGCACGACCTCCGCGGAGCCGCCCGCCACCCATTGCAGCCGCTCGGCCGTGGTGGGGCTCACGTCGCGGCGAAGCTCGCCGCGCGCCGACAGCCGGAGCCGCCGCGAGGTCCACCCGGCGCTGACTCCCCCCGCGTCGCGCTGCAGATCCGGCACCGCCAGGACGGCGCTGCGCACGCCCCGCTCGAAGCGCGCCGAGACGGAGAGCGCGTCGGACAGCTGCTCGGTGAAGCCGATGGCCCGGGTCAACCGCAGCCCGGCGAGATCGTGGGCCGCCACGTCCTCCACGAAGACCGCGCTGCCGGGCCCGACGGCGGTGGATACGCCCGACACCGTGCGCGACTCGCCGAGCGCGGGCGCGTCGACGTCGGCGGCATGGGCGCCGTACCAGCGCTCCGGCCCGCGCTGAACGCGCACCTGGGCCTGGGCGATCGGCCCCAGCACCGGGCCGTAGCCGCCTTGAATGCCCACCGACCACCAGTCTGCCGGCGAGACCTCGACGCCCAGCGAGGTCAGGGAGTCGTTCCACGCGCCCGGGCCGCTGCCGCGCTCCACCAGCCGCTGTCGGTGGCCCGCCCGCAGCGTCAGCCAGGTGAGCGGCTTGAAGTGCGCGTGCACGCCTGCCGAGGTGCGGCCACCGGTGAGGCCCTGGGCGGTCAGCTCGGCGTCGCGTGCCTCGAGATCCACGCCCCAGCGGTCCGCCCGGTAACCAGCGCCGCCCCCGAGCACCCGCGCCTCGAGGCTCTCGGCGGCGAACGGCGTGCGCGGGTCAGGCCCCACGCGATCGTCGAGCAGCAGGCGCAGCACCATCGGCCCCAGCGGCTGCTCGGCGCGCAGCGACCACTGCTGGAACGTGGCGCGCTGGGCGCTCTGTGCATCGGAGTAGCCGGCGGACCTGCGGCGGAACGAAGCGTCGACCGAGCCCCGGTCGAAGAGCCCGGGTCCCCGCGCGCGAACGGCGATGCCCCACCCCTCGCGGACCAGGTCCTCGGCGGCCTGGGCAGCCTCGAGTCCACCCGAGTCGCTCCAGGTGAGCCCGCGCGCGTCGCCAGCGCTGTGGGCGAGTTCGCCGTCGATCCGGTAGCCACCGAGCACCGCCGCCGCCTGCCCGCGCAGCAGCGTGTACCCGCGCCCTTCGCGCACCGCCCCGGCCGCCGCGGTCACCGGGCCGAACCGGCCTTCGAGCTGCCCGCCGCCACCGGCCGAGTCCGCGGTCGCCGTCGCGAGGTACTCGTAG
>JAIBBQ010000217.1 GCA_019694595.1 Myxococcaceae bacterium | reverse complement strand
AGGCGGCGGTTCCGCGGGTGGCGGCTCCGCGAGTGGTGGCGGCTCGGCGGGCGGCGGGGCCCCCGACGCTGGCTTCTACGGCGCCTCCCGGTGCTCCACGGCGGGCGTGCGGTTCTGCGAGGACTTCGAGACCGGCGGCTTCAGTCCCGGCACCTGGACCCAGCTCACCAAGAACGGAACCCTCACCATCGACTCGACGCACGTCGCCCGCGGCAACAAGGCGATGCACGTCCACGTGGTGAACGAAGCAGGCAACTTCGCCCGCATCCGCAACCTCACCCAGTTCAAGCCGACCAACTACCCGGGCAAGGTCTACTTCGGCCGCGTCTTCGGCTTCGTGACGCCAGCGGCAAGCACCGTGCACAACAGCTTCATCGGCACGGTGGGCACCCTCCCCAACCCCGACGGAGGAACCTCGAAGCTCACCTCCGTCTACGCCGTGGACATGGTCAACCAGGCCTTCGTGAGCCACTTCGGGCTCCGGGAAGCTGGCACCGTGCTCTACGACACCGGCGCGCGCTCGACGAAGGCAGTGCCGCTCGGGGCCTGGCACTGCTGGGAATGGAAGTGGGACGGGCAGAACAACGAGGAGCACTTCTGGCTCGACGAGGTGGAGGTCCTCGATGCCGCGGTGCTCCCGAACAAGCACTGGTACGCGCCGCAGCCCTTCGACAGCCTCGAGATCGGCCTGCGGCTGTACCACACGGAAGATGCGGGCTTCACCGCCTACGACGTCTGGTTCGACGAGCTCGCGCTCGACGATCAGCGCATCGGTTGCCGGAGGTGAGCGCCTGAACCTCAGTCATCCCCCGCAGGCGCCGGTGCCGCGCTATCGTCTGGCCAGTCGACGCACGTCACTGGCACATGCCCCTCGCGATCCACCGCCCCCCCTCAGCCACCAGACCGCTCGCGCTCGCCGCGCTCCTGGGGCTCGTGCCCGCCTGTCAGTTCGCGGTCCCCGCTGACGGGCTGACGTACCGCTGCGAGGCCGATGGCGGCTGTCCGACGGGCCTGGTCTGCGTCTCCCAGGGCGCCTTCGGGCTCTGTCTCCGGCCCGACGCGGGCACGAGTGACGGCGGCACCGTCGACGCGGGCACCAGCGATGGCGGTCTCGATGCGGGCGGCGTCGACGCAGGCAAGAACGACGGCGGTGCGCTCGACGGCGGCGCTCCTCTCGCGGTCTACGATCTGATCTTCGACAACGCCGACGGCGGCTCGCTCGATGGGTTCCCGGTGCTGATCGCGATCGCAGGCGACAGCATTCGCGCGGCCACCATCCAGGACCCGCGCACGCAGCTGCGCTTCTTCGACCCCGACACCCAGACCGACCTGCCGTTCCAGATCGACACCTGGGCCCCGAACGCCGAGTCGCTCGTCTGGGTGCGCGTGCCGAACATCGCGCCCACCCGCACCGATCGCATCACGCTGATGGTGGGCCCCGACGCCGGCGGCCACGAGGACGCCACCGGGCAGTCGGTGTTCGGCGCCTACGCCGGGGTCTGGCACCTCGGACCGGGAGCGCTCGACGACTCCTCCGGCTCGGGGCACCACGGGACCTCGGTGGGAGCGGGCCTCGACGCCGGCTTCCTGGGCAGCGCGGTGACGTACGTCTCCACGGGGGACGAACACGTCGAGCTCGACGGAGGCGACGCCCTGTTCAACGGCTGGGGGGCCTTCACGCTCGAGCTGTGGCTGCGCGCCGACTACGCGACGGTGTCCGCGTCCTTCGGCGAGCACGGCGTGCTGGACCAGGGCGGCGGCATCAGCCTGGGCCGGGTGTTCGCCGTCGGCAACGCGCCGAACCGATCCCTGGTCTTCCAGACCGACATGCACTTCACCCCCAACGCCGAGGCCGCGTACCTCAACGCCGAGCTACCGCTCCAGCAGTGGACCTGGTTCGTCTACACCTTCGATGGCCACACGATCGTGATGTACGCCGATGGGGTCGAGGCCACTCGACAGGAGCTGACGAGCGCGGCCTCGAAGCTGCTGGCGAGCCAGAACCCGCTCTTCTTCGGAGATCGCAGCGGGCCGCTGCTCGGTGGCCTCGACGAAGTCCGCATCTCGCGCACCGCCTTCAGCCCTGCGTGGATCGCGGCGCAGCACCGCTCGATGCGGCGCAGCTTCGTCACCCTCGTCCGTCGTTGAGCGCCAGAGCTGCGCAGGCGGCATCGCGCGCCGGGACATCGGCCCGTTCGGTCGGCTGGGCGCAGGGTCAGCGGTCGCGACGCCAGTCCCTGGGGCGGAAGGGGCGTACTGCCTCGGCGTACTCCGCGGTGCCCGGGACCGGCGATGCGAGCACGGCCGACACGAACGCATCCGGCGGGCGATACCGGTGGCTGTCGACGTAGTGGCCGAGCATCTCTGGACAGACGTAGAGGAGCGCACCGGCCGGGACACCGAAGTTGCCGGACGCGTGCGAGGCACTGCAGAACTCGCACGCGTGAGGCCCCGCGGCAACGGGCCAGCCGAGTGCCTCGACGCTCTGGCCCCAGCCGAGTGAAAACGCCTTCAGTCGCTCCCGGAATTCCTCCGGCACGGGGCCAGTCGGGAAGTCGTGTCCCTTGGCCAGCCAACCGACGGCGCGGACGAAGGCCCCTTCTGCGATCTGCGTGGAGGTCCCGAGATCGCGGAAGTAGGCCATCGGCGGCCGCCTAGGGGAAGCCGCAACCCGCCTGGACCATCGCGGCGTACTGGAAGGGCGACGCGCAGACGTCGACGCCCGGCGAGTAGGAGCCGACGGGGGTGCCGCCGTCGCGCATGCAGGTGCAGGCGCCGGCGTCCTTGCCGCACTGCGCGGTCTCACCCGCGCACTTCGCCGAGAAGATCAGCGTGCAGGTGCTGGTCGACTGGAACTGCTGCACCGGACAGGTGACGAAGCCGGCGTCGGCGCTGCCCGCGTCGGAGCCCCCCGAGCCTCCAGCACCGGCGTCGGCACCGCTCGAGCCGCCCGAGCCGCCCGCACCGGCGTCGAACCCGCTCGAGCCACCCGAGCCGCCCGCACCGGCGTCGAACCCGCTCGAGCCTCCGGAACCGCCCGAGCCACCGGCCCCGGCGTCGGTCCCGCTCGAGCCACCCGAGCCGCCTGCACCGGCGTCGAACCCGCTCGAGCCTCCGGAACCGCCCGACCCGGCGTCGAACCCGCTCGAGCCGCCCGAGCCGCCAGCCCCCGCATCGGTCCCGCTGGAGCCGCCCGAGCCGCCCGCCCCGGCGTCGAACCCGCTCGAGCCTCCGGAGCCGCCAGAGCCGCCAGAGCCGGCATCCGAGCCGCTGGAGCCTCCGCCGTTGCCGCCCGTGCCACCGTCGTGACCGCTGGCGCCGCCGTTGCCGCCGCCGCTGCCCCCGGTGCCGGCGTCAGTGCCGCCGTCGGCGCGGTTCTTCCGCACCACGGGAACGAACTTGGAGAAGTGGGTGGTGGTGGCCTTGACCTTCCCGCTGCCGGCGGCCGTACCGCCGAGGTCCTCGTACTTCTCGGAGTCGACGGGCGCGGTGAAGATCACCACGTCACTCAGCGAGGTGCCGGCAGGCAGCTTCGACTCGTCGACGATCAGGGTGATCTCGACCGGCGCCGAGAACTTCTGGCCTTCGGGTCCCAGCACCAGCGTCGACCCCACGGTGTCGACGTCGGGCGGCACCGCCGGCGAGCTCGCCGTCTCCGCGGTCAGCGTGACGCTGCTCGACACCGCGCCGTTGGGGACCACGACGCTGGCGCCCTTGGGACCGGTGAGCGTTCCCCCAGACGGGCCGATGGACGCCGTCGAGCGATCGCTCGCCGCATCGGGGCCACAGGACTGGGCGACGACCACGAGGGCAGGAACGAGTACGAGCAACCACTGGCGCTGAACGCGCATGGGCAAGCTCCGGTTGTGCTGGAAGACGCGGAATTGGAGCTGCGAGGGGCGACCCCGTCAAGGATTCCCGGTCCGGCGCGCTCGCGGCGAGGTCATCGCACCTTGCACCACCTCGAGCGGCGCGGCGCAGGAGGTGCGCTGCGGCGGGACCGGCGGGTGCTACGAGGCGGTTCATGCCCCGGACCCCCGCCGCCTCGCCGCGCTCGGCTGCCGCCCTGACCCTGGTCGAAGGGCTCCAGCGCCGCTTCGCCCAGGGCCTCGAGGCCTTCTCCGGCGAGCGCCTCGCCTCCGTCGAGTGGCTGCGCGACTCGGGCCGCCACGGCGGCGGCATGCGCCACGTCGCGGCGGAGACCCGCACCTTCAACCGCGCGGCGATCAACGTCTCGTCGGTGCACTACGACGACGAGCCCGCGAAGAAGCTCGCCGGGGCCACCGCGCTCTCGACCATCATTCACCCCGACAACCCGCTCGCGCCGTCGGTGCACATGCACCTGAGCTACACCGAGCTGCGCGACGGCAGCGGGAGCTGGCGGCTGATGGCCGATCTCAACCCGTCGAACGACGACCAGTCCCAGAAGGTGCGCTTCATCGAGAGCCTGAAGCGCGCGGCGCCCGCGCTCTACGCCGAGGCCGCGCGCCAGGGCGACCGGTACTTCTTCATTCCCGCGCTGGGCCGCCACCGCGGCATCACCCACTTCTACGTGGAGCAGCACTCCAGCGGCGACTTCGAGCAGGACCTGGCGCTCGCGCAGCGCATCGGGGCGTCGACCATCGACACCTACCTCGAGCTCCTGCGCTCGGCGCCCACCACCGCCGACGAGAAGGCCAGGGCGAAGCAGCTCTGGTACCACACGGCCTACCTCTTCCAGGTGTTGACGCTCGACCGGGGCACCACCTCTGGGCTCCTGGTGCACGACCAGAACGACGTGGGCATCATGGGCTCGCTGCCCGCGCGGGTCGATCGCGCGCTCCTCGCGACGTGGGCCGCGCTGGTGCCGCCGCCGCAGGACGAGCTGGTGCGGACGCTGGTCGACGCGCTGCCTGCGTCGGTGCCTGCCCCGGTGAGCGACGAGGTCCGGGCGGTGCTGGCAGGGATCGTGCGGCGCCACTACCAGCGGCACCCGCACGCGCTGGATCTGCAGGCCGCCGGCGACGTGCTGCCCCCCACGGTCGACAACCACCGCTGAGCCCGGGGACCCCCGAGCGACGAGGCCCCCTGCTTTGAGGTAGGCAGGGCGACGAGCGATGGAGAGCACCGACCTCTGGGAGCGCGTGGCACGCGACGTGTGGACCGCGTCGGTCGACGGCATGCTGCTCGGCGACGCCCACGGAAAGATCGCGCTGATCAACCCGTCGTGTGCGCAGCTCTTCGGGTATTCGGTGGAGGAGCTGGTGGGCCAGAGCATCGAGATCCTCGTCCCCAGCGCGGCCCGCAGCGCTCACCAGCAGCGCCGGGGCGCGTACCACCAGGCGCCCGCGCCCCGGATCATGGGCAGCACGGCCTCGCAGCTGGTCGGGCAGACCAAGAGCGGCGAGCAGATCCCGGTGGAGATCGCGCTCAGCCCGGTCAGGGTCGAAGGCGAGCTCTTCACCCTGGCCATCGTCCGCGACAACCGGGCGCGCAAGGCGATGGAAGACCAGCTGCGCTTCCTGAGCACCCACGACTCCCTCACCGGCCTCTTCAACCGCGGCTACTTCGACGCCGAGCTGGGGCGGCTCCAGAACGGCCGCAAGTTCCCCGTCGGCATCATCATGATCGACGTCAACAACCTCAAGTCGCTCAACGACGGGCAAGGGCACGCCGCCGGCGACGCCCTGCTGTGCCGGGTCGCCGCGGTGCTCAAGGCTGCGGTGCGGACCGAGGACCTGGTGGCCCGGCTGGGCGGCGACGAGTTCGCGGTCGTCGTCCAGCAGGCGAACGACGACGTGATGAACTCCATTCTCGCCCGCATTCGCGACGGTGAGCGCGCGGCGAACACGGCAACCACTCCCACCCGCTTCGCGCTGGGCGCCGACGTGGCCCAGTCGTCGGAGACGCTGCTGACCGAGACCCTGCGCCGCGCCGATGTCCGCATGTTCGAGGACAAGCGCAGCTCGCGCGGTCAGAGCGGCCCGGCGTAGCGCCCGCCGCCCGCCAGCGGCTACTCGAAGACCACCAGCCTGGCCTCGACGTCAGCGAAGCCCTGCCCTGCGTCCGGCAACGGATTCCCGCCGAGGGTCGCGCGGTAGGTCACGCGTGCGCCGTTCCCCGGGGTGACCGCGGAGGTGACATCGAACACCGCGGGCTCGACCACCGCGCCCGGGCACCACCCTCCGCGGCCGAACCACCAGGTGCCGCCCTGGTTGGGCGTCATGCCGCGCTCCCGCCGCGGGACACAGCCGTCCTGGCTGCCGGCGTCGGGGAAGCTGAGGGTGAACGTCGCGGTGCCGACGGTGAAGGCATGCTGGTGGTCGCAGAACTCGCCACACTGGAAGGCGTCGTTGCCGTGGCCCGAGATGGTCGCCCACAGCTCTACCCGCTTGGCGGTCGCAGGGATCGGCACGTCGACGGGAGCGCGCTGATTGTAGGTGCCGTCGAGCGTACCGCCCGAGAAGAGGTGGACCACGCTCGACGGGCTGCGGCCGAGCGCGTGAGAGAGGAAGCGCAGGCCGACGGAGACCACCGTGGGCTGAGGCGCGAAGCTCGGCGCGTGCGACCACCGGAAGGTGAACGGCCCACCCTGCCCGAGTCTCGCCAGCAGCGGGGTGGCGTCGGCCTTCCACCGGGCTTCCCGGTGGAAAGGGGTGACGAAGCGGGCGATTTCCGCGGTGCCACCGTCGGCACCGTCGAGGAGCTCGAGGCGGGCGAGGCGATCCCACGCGCCGCAGCTGACGAGCTCGGCCCTTCCGGGGTCGGGACACTCCAGCGCGACCTCGACCTGCAGCGCATCGGCCTGGCTGATGCCGCTCGTCTTCGGGATCTCGACGCTCACGTCCTGCTGAACGGACACCAGCGCCTGCTCGAGGATCGCCACCCGCTGGCCGGGGTCGCGCTCGGCGGCGAGGGCGTCGGCCTCGACCAGGTTCCAGGCGTCGACCTCGTAGGCGGCGAGCGCCAGGTTCGATTCCCACGGCCAGAGGCTCTGCATCTGGAGGCTGGAACGAAACCGGGTGACGTCGGAGAACGACCCCAGGCCTCTCAGGCGCTGGCGGCGGTCGATGGCGAAGCCCGCCGAGCCCGCCCCCGCGAAGGCCTCCGGCAGCCAGCCCTGGAGCTCGGCTGCGCGAAGCCCGGAGACGATGAGCCGACCGCGCCAGTGCTCTCGGCGCGCTTCCGGCAGGGCGGCGAGCACGGCGTCGACCCGGCCCTGCATCGCGGCCGCCTGGGCCGCGGCAGCCTGCGCGGTGGCGGCGCGGGACACGAAGAAGTAGCGCGCGTTGGGGGGCGAACGGTCCACCAGGTCCCGGAGATCGCCGTCGCTGTCCCACACCGACGCGGCGCCGCTCGCGGACGACACCGTGAGCGACCCGGGGACAAAGACCGAGACGTCGCAGCCGGTGAAGGACGCCCGGAACGAGAACGAGCCGCCGTCGAGAAGCGGGAGTTCGAACGGGCCGGCGAGGGCTCCCCTTCGTGCTCCGCCGTCCCCTTCGTCGAAGGGGCGCGCCGGGGCGCCCCAGCGGCCACAGGTGAAGACTCCGCCATCGAGCTCGAACGGCGGGCCTCCATCAGGCGGGCCCCCGTCGAAAGGACCTGCGTCGAGGCCCCCTGCCCCCGAGTCCCCGGCGTCGGAGATGGCGGCGTCGCCGTTCCCGGGCAGGTCCTGTCCGCAGCGGCAGCCGGTCAGGCCTGCCGCGATGGTCACGAGGGCGATGAGGGACCGGCGATCCATGGGCGGGATTCACTCCGCCCTCGAGGGAGAAGCAAGTGTGCTGTCCGGATCAGGGGCAGCCGATGTACCACTGGCAGAAAGGGGTCGACCAATACCAGCCGGTGCTGGCGACGAAGGAGTTCCCGGGGATGATCGAGCCCGACTTGATGAGCGACTGGGTGCAGTACTGCTTTCCGGGCGCGCAGTAGGCCCGGCGGCTGCCACTGTAGAGCGTGGCCGCGCACGTCGGTGAGACCGGCAGACAGGCGTTGCAGGAGCCCGTCTCGCTCCCGTAGCTGACGGTGTACCGGTTGCACGTGAGCGCCGCCGACGTGGACGACGTCTCGTCTGGAGCCGCTGCGCCCTGGGCCCCCGGGGCCGAGGTGAGATCGCCCTCTGGCCCTCCGCAGCCGGCGAGCAGGACGAGGACACAGCAGCTGACGAACACCTTCATGATCGATGCTCCTTCGGGGGGCCAGACCGCGGCCGGGGTTGAGTGAACGAGGTCTGCTCTGCGTGGGAGCTGCGCCTCGAAGCTCGTTATCTGCAACCCCACGGCCCCTGGGCACGCCGCCGTTCGTAGCGTTGGTTTGCGCACCGCGGCTGCCCCGACCGGAGCTGCAAGCAACTCGTGGTAGCGTCGCAGCGTGGCCTCGCGGGGGCGTCGAGCGACGGGAGGGTTTCCCTGGGGCTGGCTCGCGGCAGCCCTGGCCTCGATCCCGCTCCCGGCCAGTGCGGTGGTCTTCAGCTCCGACCCCAGCGTGCAGCAGGCCGGGTCGCAGGTGACCATCACCTGGGCCACCGACGTCAGCGCCTCGACCGAGGTGCACTACGGGCTGGTGTCGCAGCCGTCGACCTCGGCGTACCAGTTTCACTCGGTCTTTCCTGGGCTTGCCGGCCCGCGCCACAGCCGCACCCTGTCGAACCTGGCGCCCGGCACCTACCGGTTCCGCGCCCGCTCGACGGTCTCGGCCGCCGAGTTCGTCGAGTCGCTCGAGGGCACGTTCACCGTGGCTGGGGGCAGTAGCCAGCCCCTGGGCGCCGGCGTCTCGGTGGACGGCACCGTCTACGCGCTCGCCCGCTTCGGGTCGGTCGTCTACTTCGGGGGCACCTTCACCCAGGTCGGACTGGCCTCCGGAGCCGGCCAGGTGGTCGACCCGACCAGCGGCGCCGTGCTGACCGATCAACCGCGCCCCGACGGCCGGGTGGTGGCAGCCGCCCCCGATGGGAAAGGCGGCTTGTTCATCGGCGGGAACTTCACCCGGGTCGGTGGCGTGGCGAGAGCCGGGGTGGCGCACCTGCTGCCCGACATGGGGGTCGACCCCACCTGGGACGCCAAGCTCGGCAGCGCCTCCACCGTCGACGTGTTCGGCGTCGTCGCCGCCGCGGGCACCGTCTACATCGTGGGCGTCCTCAACAGCGCGGGGGGGCAGCCGCGCAGCTACGCCGCCGCCGTCGACGCGACGACCGGAGCGGTCAAGCCGTGGAACCCCGTCTTCGACGTGGCGCCCGAGGCGCTCGCGGCGTCGGCGACCACGCTCTACGTGGGCGGCATGTTCAGCTTCGTGGGGGCGACCGGCCGTGAAGGCATCGCGGCCTTCGATCTGACCTCGGGAGCGCTCACCAGCTGGGCCCCGGGCCCTCGGGCGGACACCATTCGCACCATCGCCATCGCGGGCACCACGGTGTACCTGGGCGACGGACCGCTGGTGCGGGCGCTCGACTCGACCACCGCGAGCAGCACACCGTGGACGGCGGCCACCAACGCGGGAATCGTGCGCTCCCTGGTGGTCTCGGGCGGGGTGCTCTACGTCGCCGGGCAGTTCTCGACCATCAGCGGGGCCAACCGCGCCAACGCGGCCGCGCTCAACACCACGTCGGGGGGCGTGCTGCCGTGGAATCCGAGCGTGAACGCCGAGATCCAGGGGATGCAGGTGTCCGGGTCGACGGTCTACCTCGCGGGGACCTTCACCCAGGTCAACGGCGTCGACGCGCTGCACGCGGCGAGCGTCGACGCCACCACGGGAACGAAGCTGGCGTGGAATCCGGCGCCCAACGGTCACCCCATCGCGGTGGCCCTGACCAACGCCGGCGTGTACCTCGGCGGCTCGATCACTGGCCAGAACCCGACCGCGTTCGGCGTGGTCCCGCGCAACAACGCGGCCGCCTTCGACACCTCGACGGGCACGATCCAGGCGTGGAACCCGAACGTCACCGGTGCCGTGCGCGCCCTCGAGATCCAGCCGGGCGCGGTCTACCTCGGAGGCAGCTTCACCAAGGTCAACGCCACCCTCACCCGCAACTACGCCGCGGCGGTCGACACCAACGGCGGCTCGGCGTTGAGCTGGGACCCGAACCTGAACGGCGTCGTGTACGCGATGGCGAGTGCCGCCAACAACACGGTGTACCTGGGCGGAGCGTTCACCACGGTGAACGGCGGAGCGTCTCACAAGTTCGCGGCCGCGTTCGACCCGACGCTCGGCACGGCCAACGGCTTCAACCCGCTGCTCGCCGCCCCGGTGAACGCGATCGCCCTGTCGCCTTCCCGGGCGTACCTGGGGCTGACGGGAGGCGCGACGACGGTGGTGAACGTCGACCCGCTCACCGGGGCATCGGCGAGCTTCAACGCCCCGGTGAACAACTCGCTCAACGCGCTCGCGCTGATGGGGTCGAACGTGTGTGCCGGCGGCCTCTTCACGGTGGCGGGCGGGCAGCCGCACCTGCGGTCGGCGTGCTTCGACGGCACCACCGGCAACGTGACGTCGTGGAACCCGTCGTTCGATGCCGACGTCAACGCGGTGGCGATCGTGGGCGCCACCTCCTACTGGGGCGGCAGCTACCACCTGGTCAACGGGTTCCCGCGCAACTACCTCGCCGAGCTGGACTCGACGGGAACGAACGTCGGCCCGAGCTTCACCGTGGACAATCCGGTCTACGTCATCCGGGCGTCGTGCGCCGATGGCCTGGTGGACTTCGGCGGGTCGTTCCACACGGTCGCAGGAGAGGTCCGCCAGGGGCTGTTCACCCTGCCCGCCAGCTGTGGGCTGAGCGGCCCGCCGACGGTGACCACTGCGGGGGCGTCGCCGACCGACACCACGGCGAACGTCAAGGCTTCGGTGAACCCGTCCGGAGGGCCGACGGTGCTCTGGTTCCGCTACGCCGCGGGCGCGGTCGCCGCCTGTGACGACCTCTTCGGCTCGCGCGTTCCGGCGAGCGGAGGCGTGGACGTGGGCGCGGGGACCAACACCCTCTCTCCCACGGTGATGCTCGCAGGGCTCATGCCCGCGACGACGTATTCGTACTGCGCGCTGGCGAGCAACCCCGCGGGCAGGGCGTTGGGGGCAATCAAGACGTTCACCACCGCCGCGGCCAGCGACGCCGGCGTCCCGGATGGCGGTGCCGGCGGAGGGAGCGGCGTCGCGGACGCCGGGCCAGGAGGAGGCGGTGGCATGGGCACTGGTGGCGGCACGGGCACTGGTGGCGGCACGGGA
>JAIBBQ010000216.1 GCA_019694595.1 Myxococcaceae bacterium | reverse complement strand
CGACGAGCGGGCGATGGCCAGCGCCGCTTCCTCGGCGACCTCCGGCGCGGCCGACGGCGGCGGGCGCACCACCAGGGCCGCCGGCTCCGGCGCGGCGACGACGACTTCCGGCGCGGGCCGAGGCTCCGGCTCCGGCCGCGGCTCGGGAACCGCCCGCGGCGCCGAGGGCGCGGCGCTCACCGAGACCACCACCTCCGCCGCGGCGGCCGGAGCCGACGACGAGGCGTTGCTCGGCAGCAGCTGCTCGGTGACCGGAGGCGGCGCCGAAGAACGCGGGGCCTCGTAGGTGAAGGGCACCTGGGGCGCGGTCGACGCCGGCTTCTCGCGGGGCGGCAGGCCGATCGACCGGTCGTATTCCGCCCGCAGCTCGTCGTCGCTCAGGAACTCGAGCGCCTCGGTGAGCTGCGCGCGCAGCTCGGCCGCATGGGCGGGCGACGCCAGGCCGTAGAGCGCGAGTTCCTGATCGGCGCAGAGCTGCACCAGGCGCGCGTACGCCTGCTGGATCTGCTCGCGCGACGCGGAGACCGAGACCTCGAGCAGCTCGTAGTAGGTCTGCGCGCGCGTCGGCTTCACGGCGCCAATGAGAGCAGGTTTTCCGCGAGCCGCCAAAGGCCGTGCGCAGCGGGGCTCTCGGGCGCATGCACCAGGAACGGCTTGCGCGCGCGCACCGCCTGCCACACCGCCTCGTCGTAGGCGATGGAGCCCAGCGTGCCCAGCTCGAGGCCGAAGAACTTCTTCCAGGCCAGCGCCACCGTGGCGCCGACGTCGAAGTCCGCCCGGGTGCGCGCCTGGTTCAGCACCAGGAAGGGGTGAAAGCCCGACAGCGCGAGCTCGAGCTCGGTCGCCGCCTGCGGGTCGCGCTCGCGCAGCCGGGCCACGCAGTCCCAGGGGTTGCGCAGCTCGGGATCCTTGCCGGCGAGCACCCGGCCGACCGTCTCCGCCGTCTCCTGCCGCACCACCGCCTGCAGCTTGCGGAAGAAGGCGGCCTTGATGAAGCGGTACGCGTTCTCGACCGAGGTGGGCTCCGGCAGCAGCACCACCAGGCCGTGATCGGCCGCCAGGAAGAAGTCGAGGGTGTTGAAGCCGGTGCCCGCGCCCAGGTCGAGCAGGACGTAGTCGGCGTCGAGCGAGCGCAGGTGCCGCATCAGCCGGCCCTTGGCGGCGTGCTTGGGGTTGGCGGCATCGAGCGCGTCGGACGCGCCGGAGATGAGCTGAAGCCGCTCGAGCCCGGTGGGCACCAGCGCGGCGTCGAGCGAGTTCACCCGGTGGGAGACGAAGTCCGACAGGGTCACCGCCGGCGGCGCGATGCCCAGGCAAGTGTGCAAGTTCGCCCCGCCGAGGTCCAGGTCCACCACCACCACGCGCGCGCCGCGCTGGGCGAGCGCCTGGGCGAGGTTGGCCGACACCAGCGACTTGCCGATGCCACCCTTCCCGCCCCCGATGGCGATCACCTTCTTGGCGCGCTGGGGGAGCTTCTTGGGCGGCGCCCGGCCGGGGCGCACGAACGGCAGAATGGTCGCTGCAGATTCTTCGTTCACTCCTGGGCCAGCTCCACGTTCCAGTAGCTCGAGTCGGCGAGCGAGATGAAGGGCAACCACTCCCGGTAGGTGAGCCGACGAATCGCGCCGCGGTACAGCGGCGTCCACCGGGGACGGAACGGCTTGCGCTTGAGCTGCATGCGCGCCTGCTCGGGCGTGCGGCCGCCCTTGCGCAGGTTGCATTCGATGCACGAGCAGACGACGTTTTCCCAGCTGGTGCGGCCGCCGTGCACCCGCGGCACCACGTGATCGAGGTTGAGCTCGCTGCGCGGCAGCCGCCGCCCGCAGTACTGGCAGGTGTCCTCGTCGCGCGCGTAGATGTTGAGCCGCGAGAAGCGCACCCTGCCCTTCGGCAGGTGCTCGTACGCCATCAGCACCAGCACCCGCGGCACGCGGATCACCCGGCGCACGGTGTGGATCGAATCGGCGTGCTCCTGGGCCGAGAGCGCCGCCCAGTCGGCGAAGTCGTAGAGCCGGTAGGTGTCGTCGATGGCGCGCGCCACGCCCTGGTACAGCAGCGAGAGCGCACGCTTCACCGAGGTGACGTGCACCGGCTGGTAGTTGCGGTTGAGGACCAGGACGGCGGTGTTCAGCACGGCACTTTCCTCACGGCGGCCCCGACGTGCGCTGCGGCGATGCCCACATCGTCGTCCAACAGGCAGCGGACGTCGAGCAGCAGCTGCTCGTCGCCAACCCGCGCGATCACTGGGGTCGGCTGCTGGCGCAGCGCCTCCTGCAGTGCGCGGATGTCGCCCGAAATCGCACACGCCCGGCCCGGCAGCGCCGCCAGCGGCATGGCGCCGCCGCCCACCTTGCCGTCGACCTCCACCACCCGGCAGGCGACGCCTTCGGCAGCCAGCGCGGCGGCGAGCGCCTGGGCGCGGGCCTCCAGCACCGGCAGCGGCGTGGCGGCGAGCGCGCGCGCGGGCACCTCGGCGTCGGCGAGCCCGTCGCGGTACAGCTCCAGCGTGGCCTCGAGCGCCGCGAAGGTCAGCTTGTCCGGGCGCAGCGCCCGGTTGAGCGGGTGGCGCTCGAGCTGCTCGATGAGCGCGCGGCTCCCCGCGAGGATGCCGGCCTGCGGGCCGCCGAGGAGCTTGTCGCCCGAGAAGGCGACCAGGTGCGAACCCGCAGCGAGCACCTGCCCGACCGTCGGCTCACCGGGCACGCCGGGCGCGTGCAGCGGCTCGAGCGCGCCCGAGCCCAGGTCCTCGAACAGGGTGAGCCCCCTCTCCTTCGCCAGTCCGGCGAGCTCGGCGGTCGACGGCTCGTCCTGGAAGCCGACCAGCGCGAAGTTCGACCGGTGCACCCGCACCAGCAGCGCGGTGTCGGGGGCGATGGCCTGGGCGTAGTCGTCGAGGCGGGTGCGGTTGGTGGTGCCGACCTCCACGAGCCGCAGCCCGGCCTGCCGCATCACGTCGGGCACCCGGAAGCCGCCGCCGATCTCCACCAGCTCGCCGCGCGAGATGACCGCCGACTTCCCCTGCCCGAGGCCCGTGAGCGCGAGCAGCACCGCGGCGGCGCAGTTGTTCACCACCAGCGCGCTCTCGGCACCGGTGAGCGCACAGAGGAGCGAGCGCACGTGGCTCGAGCGACTGCCTCGCCCGCCTTCGTCGAGATCGAGCTCCAGGTTGCAGTAGCCAGTGGCCTGCGCGACGCGGTCGCGGGCGCGCTGCGCGAGCGGCGCCCGGCCGAGGTTGGTGTGCAGCACCACGCCGGTGAGGTTGAGCACGCGGCCCAGGCTCGGGCGCGCGAGGCGATCGACGGCGCGCTTCACGTCGTCGGGGCCGAAGCCCTCGGCGCCGCCGGCCTTGAGTCGCGAGCGCGCGCTTTCCACCGCGGCGCGCAGCGCGGCCACCGCGACCGGGCGCGACAGCCCCGCGAGCGCGGCTTCCACCCACGCCTCGCGCAGGAGCCCATCGATGGACGGCAGCTCGGAGAGCGGCATCAGTGCCGCCAGTGTAACAACCCTGTAGCAACTGCAAAAAAAAGCCGGGCGGGGCGGACCAGGCGAGAGAGGGCCCGATCCACCCCGCTTGGTCCGGCCGCGCCCCGGGGTAAGGGGGAGGAAGAACCCCCGGGGCGCTACGAGGCTGCTGCTCAAGGACTCCCCGTCGAGAGCTGCCGCCGCTCTTCGTGAGGGCGACGTGCGGGGCGCCAAGGCCCGCGTGGTGGGACCAGCGCCGAGCGCCACTCACCTTCCCAGCGACTCACGCACGGAGCGCTGCGACGGTGTGCGACCACTCTGCTCCGCCATCGCCCACGAGGGGCGGCGGCATCTCTGTTCGAGGACCCTCAGTCCTGCTCCAGCTCCCCGTGCCAGTAGGTGGCATCCCTCAGCCAGTTCTTCCAGGCCAACGGCTGCCCCTTCTCCCACGTGAAGGTGAAGCGGAACGTGTCCTTCAGCTTCTGCGGCTTGAACGGCTGACGCAGCAGCTTCATTCCTGCCTGTTCGGGCGTGCGGCCACCCTTGCGCTGGTTGCACGGAACGCAGGCGATCACGATGTTGTCCCAGCCGGTGTGGCCCGCCAGCCGGCGCGGCACCACGTGGTCGAACGTCGCCTCCGCCCTCGACACGGTGCGGGTGCAGTACTGGCACCGCCCCTCGTCGCGCAGATAGACGTTCTCCCGGCTGAAGCGCACCGCGGGCTTGCGCCACGAGAGCCGGCGGAGGAAGCGGACCACCGACGGCATCCGCACCTCGAAGCTCACGCTGCGAATGGTGCGGTCCTCGTAGGTGTCGACCACCTCCACCTTGCCCGCGAAGAGCATGGTGATGGCCCGCTGCCAGGGGATGCGCGCGACCGGCTGGTACTTCAGGTTGAGAACCAACGTCTCCATCGCGTGCCTCCTCTCTCTTCTGTAACGGCCGAGCCGCCGTTTCGGTGACTGCCCATCGGTACTGGTACTTCTGACGCCCAGAGGTTCCGCAAATTCCGCGGGTGCCTTCAGTGGCTTGCGTCCCCACCGACGCCCGAGGAATTCGATTCCTGAATGGACCCGGGGGGAATCGAACCCCCATCGCCAGCGTGCGAGGCCGGAATTCTTCCGTTGAACCACGGGCCCACCTGCCCGGACGGGCAGGGCCAGGTGGTGCTGACGTCAGCGGATGTAGGTGACCAGCTGCCGATTGAGCGCCACCAGGCGTCCGTCGTGCCCCCACAGCTCGCGGTCCTCGACGAGGTACCCGCCGCCGCCGGCGGTGGCGCGCGCGCGCTGGAAGAGCGGAGCGTCGGGGTCGAGGCCGTCGAGCCCGGCCAGCACGTCGAGCGTGAAGCTCAGCGTGGCCATGGGCCGGAACTCGTCGAGCACCACCGCGCCGGGCGACCACCAGGCGTCGGTGAGCGCCGCGAGGTACGCCGCGCCGCGCTCGGGACCGGGCGAGCGCAGCCGGATCCACCCTTCGGTCAGCGGCGAGGGAGCCGAGGAGTACGGCACCGCCCCCCGGGTTCGGTACTCGAGGTGCTGGGTGAAGGTGGGCGCCCCGGGCATGTCCGCGGGGAGCGCCTCGACGTCGGTGTACGCGCCCAGCGCCGGGGGCTCGGGGGTGAACTTCGGGCTCGCGGCGCGGTCCTTCGCCAGCACCACCACCGCGTGGGCGCGCTTCTCACCGTCTTGCTCCAGCGCCACCCGCACCGCGGTGACGCCGTTGCCGCGGCGGAGCACCTCGGCCTGGAGCACCGCGGGGCCTGCGAGCACCGCCCCGGGGATCTCCGAGGTCACCGAGCGCACCAGCCGGTCCTTCTCGGGCTCCTGGTGTTCCGCGGCGCGGATGAGCGCGCCCACCACCAACCCGCCGAAGGCCCCACGGCCTTGCTGCCACCCATCGGGGACCTCGAAGCGGGCGGCGGGGCCGGACTCGAAGGACATCAGCTCGCTGAAGGTGGGCATGCGAGGCCTGACCTATCGAGTGACGGGCCCAACTGCATGCGAATCTCGTCGCGCCACGGCGCTAAAGAGCACTCTCATGCTCGGCCTGGGGGCCATGCGGCTGTCGACCGACCCGGCGAGGGAGCTCGCGCGGTCCCGGGCCGTGCTGGCGCGGGCGCTGGAGCTCGGCGTGGCCTGGGTGGACACCGCCCGCGCCTACGCGCTCGGCGAGGACGAGCTCGGCCACAACGAGGTGCTGGTGGGCGAGGCCCTGCGGGCTCACCCGGGTGCCAGGGTGAGCACCAAGGGCGGCATGGCGCGGCCCGGCGGTCAGTGGCGACCCGACGCTCGCGCCGCGAGCCTCGAGCGCGATTGCGACGAGAGCCTGCGGGCGCTCGGCGTGCCGGTCGACCTCTACCTGCTGCACGCACCTGACCCCAGGGTGCCGTTCGCCACCAGCGTCCGCGCGCTGCGCCGCCAGCTCGACGAGAAGAAGGTGAAGGCGATCGGCCTCTGCAACGTCTCCCGGGCGCAGCTGGTCGAGGCGCTCGACCTGGCGCCCATCGCCGCGGTCCAGCTCGCGGTGAGCCCGCTCGAGCTCACCGCCCTGCGCGGCGGCGTGGTGGACCTGGCGCTCGAGCGGGGGCTCTTGGTCTTCGCCCATTCGCCCTTCGGTGGCCCCAGGCGGCGCGGCGCGCTGCAGGCCAAGCTGGGTGACGACGCCCACCGCCGGAGCCTCGCGGCGCTCCTCGGGCGCGGGCTCATTCCGCTCCCCGGCCCCACCCGGCTGGAGACCGTCGAGTCCCTCGCCGACGTCGCGCCCGCCGCCCAGGTAGACGTGGAGCGCCTGCTGCCCCGACCCCGCCGCGCGCCGGCGGCGCCCATCGCCGTCACGCTCCTCATGGGACTGCCGGGGAGCGGCAAGACCACGGCCGCGAAGGCGCTCGTGAACTCGGGCCTCGAGCGGCTCAACCGCGACGAGGCGGGCGGCACGCTGGATTCGCTCCACCGTCGGCTCGACGAGCGGCTCGGCGCGGGCAGTCGCGGACTGGTGCTGGACAACACGTACCTCACGCGCGCCAGCCGACAAGCCGTGCTGGCGATCGCCGCCCGGCACGGCGTGGGCGTGCTCGGCCGCTGGCTCGAGCTGCCCCCTGCCCTGGCGCAGCGGCGCGTGGTGGAGCGAATGCTCGAGGTCCACGGGCGGCTGCTCGAGCCCCGCGAGCTCGCGAAGGGCCGCACGCCCGACACGCTGGGGCCGCGCTCGTTCCTGCGCATGGCCCGCGAGGTCGAGCCACCCGGCGACGACGAAGGCTTCACCCGGCTGGAACGCGAACAGCTCACCCTTCCTCCCGGTGCAGGGGCGGCCGCGACCTTCGCCTCGCTCGAGGCCGAGCCCACCGGCCCGGTGGACTTCGTGCTCGCGTGGAAGCCGGGCGCCACCGCGGAGTCGCTCGCGGCGACCGTGCAGGCCCGCTTCGGCGCGAAGGCGGCGCTCTGGCTCTGCCCGCACCCGGAAGGCCCGCCCACCTGCTGGTGCCGGCCGCCGTTCCCCGGGCTGGCGCTCGCCGCCGCGCGCGCCCACGGGGTGGCGCTGGAGCGCAGCACGCTCCTGGGAACCGGGCCCGCGATGCGCGCCCTGGCCCAGGCCACCGGCCTGGCGCTCCGCGAGACGTGATCGTCCGCCGCCCGGCGCCGTTCGCGGGCATGCTGCGTGGCCATGCACGGCTCGATGATGACCACGCCCCTCACGCTGACCCCGTTCCTGGAGCGCGCCAGGCTGCTGTTCAGCGACCGGGAGATCGTCTCGCGGCTGCCGAGCAAGGCGCTGCACCGGACCACCTACGGTGACTTCGCGCGCCGCTCGCTCCAGCTGGCGGCGGCGCTGACCGCGGCGGGACTGCGCAAGGGCGACCGGGTGGCGACGCTGATGTGGAACCACTCGGCCCACCTCGAGGCGTACTTCGGCATCCCGGCGGCGGGCGGCGTGCTGCACACGCTCAACCTCCGGCTCCACCCCGATCAGCTGGCGTGGATCATCAACGACGCGGCGGACCGCTTCCTGATCGTCGACGACGTGCTCCTGCCGATCCTCGCCAAGGTGCAGGACCGGGTGAAGCTGGAGAAGATCTTCGTCGTCGCTTCCAGCGGCGCGCCGGTGCCTCCGGGCTTCGAGTCCTACGAGGACCTGCTCTCGAGCGCCCCCTCGGGCTTCACGCCGCCGGCGCTCGCCGAGAGCGACGTCGCGGGGCTCTGCTACACCTCCGGCACCACCGGCAACCCGAAGGGCGTGGCGTACACCCACCGCTCGACCGTGCTGCACTGTCTGGCCGTGTCGCTCGCCGACACCCTCGCGGTGTCCGGCCGGGAAACCGTGCTCCCGGTGGTCCCGATGTTCCACGTGAACGCCTGGGGCCTGCCGTTCGCCGCGGTGATGGTGGGCGCCAAGCTGGTGCTCCCGGGGCCGCACCTCGACGCCGAGAGCCTGCTCGAGCTCTTCGAGAAGGAGCAGGTGACGCTCACCGCCGGGGTCCCCACCATCTGGATGGGCATTCTCGCGGCGCTGGAGCAGGCGCCTTCGCGGTGGAAGCTGCAGCGCATGCGCATGGTGGTCGGCGGCTCGGCGGTGCCGGAGTCGGTGATCCGCGGCTTCGATCGCCACGGACAGACGGTGGTGCACGCCTGGGGCATGACCGAGACCTCGCCGGTGGGCACGGTGAGCCACCTGAGCCCCGCGCTCGCGAACGCCAGTGAAGACGAGCGCTACCAGGCGCGCGCGCGCCAGGGCACCCCGGTGCCGCTGGTGGAGATCCGCGCCGTGGGCGACACCGGCCCCGTGGCGTGGGACGGGCAGAGCATGGGCGAGCTGCAGGTGCGCGGCCCGTGGATCGCCGGCAGCTACTTCGGCGGCTCGCAGGACCCGGACAAGTTCACCGCCGACGGCTGGTTCCGCACCGGCGACGTGGTGACCATCGATCGGCACGGCTGCGTGAAGATCACCGACCGCACCAAGGATCTCATCAAGTCCGGCGGCGAGTGGATCAGCTCGGTCGATCTCGAGAACGCACTCATCGGCCACCCCGCGGTGAAGGAAGCCTGCGTCATCGCCGTCACCCACCCCAAGTGGGCCGAGCGGCCGCTGGCGGCGGTGGTACTCAAGCCCGGCGCCCAGGCGACGGCTGCCGAGCTGCGCGCCTTCCTCGAGCCCAGGTTCGCCAGGTGGTGGGTGCCCGAGGCCTACGCCTTCGTCGCCGAGATCCCCAAGACGTCGGCGGGCAAGTTCCTCAAGTCGGCGCTGCGCGACCAGTTCAAGGACTGGAAGTGGGACTGAGATCGGGGCTCGTCACCCTGGCGATGCTGCCGGTGCTCGCGCACGCGGCAGAGCTGCACCTCGAGGTCACCGGCGTCGACGTTCCCGATGGCGGCACCACGGTGGCCACTGCGTGGCGCACCTTCGACTTTGCGATCCCCCGCCTCAAGGCCGGCGACACGCTGTGGGTCGGCGACGGAACCTGGACCCGGGCCGATGGCGGGCTCCTCTCGGCGGCGTGCATGGCGGGGAATGCCGCCCAGGGCCAGGCTGGCGCCCCCATCACCGTGAAGGCGGTGAACCGCGCGCGCGCACACCTCGCGAGCGACGGCATCGACAACGGCCTCACGCTGTACCAGTGCAGCTTCTGGAACGTCGACGGCCTGCACGTCTCCGTGGCCGACAACTCCGCCGGGAGCGGCGGCGAGGCCGTCACGGTCTCCCGCTCGACCGACGTGGTGCTCTCGCACCTGCTGGTCCAGGGCAACAACCGCGCCCGCAACAACCACGGCATCGACGCCTACCTGAGTCAGCGGGTGACCATCGAGGAGAACGAGGTCTACGACGTCTCTCGCGTGGGCATCTTGCTGTTCGACTCCGACGACTCGGTGGCCCGCCGCAACTACGTGAACTCGCGCGACCGGGCCGACGGCACCTACGTGTCGACGTTCCCTGCCCGCGGCGACGTGGGGATCGACGCCCAGGGCAACAACCTCGTCGTCGAGAACAACATCTCGGAGCACAACGCGGTCGCGTTCTTCGCCGACACCTACGGCGGCGGCACCGGCGTCACCTTCACCGGCAACGTCTCGCTCGACGACTACTACGGGGGCTTCGTTTCCAAGGAACAGGGCGCGCAGCGGCAGGGCACCCGCTTCCTCGACCACATCGCGGTTCGACCGACCCTGGTGGGAACGTACTTTCGCAGCGGCCTCGACAGCGTCTGCACCCGCTGCTCGTTCTTCGAGACGGCCCGCGAAGGGTTCGCCGCGGATCGGCTCCAGGGCGACCTGTCCACCGTCTCGGCGTATCTCCGCTCGAGCTTCGCCACCACGCAGCTCGACGCGAGCTACGGGCTGTACGTGACCGGCCAGGACACCTTCGAGGTGACCGACGTCATCACCAGCGGGTACCAGGCCGTGGCGTTCCCCGGTGGGCCGGGCTTCGGCGCGGACGCCGGCGACCCGCGCATGGGCGGGTGCTACGTCGCGCCGCCGCCCGACGGCGGGGTGCTCGGCTCCGACGGAGGCCGCATCGGAGCGACCGTGCTCTACCGGACGATCGATGGCGGGCTCACCTCGCAGCCCCTCTGGGATCCTTCGACCGGCGCCTTTCCGGGCTGCGGCCCCATCGTCGCCGGAGTGAACGACGACCCGGCCACGGCCTGCAGCGGCGTGCACCTGCGGCTGAGAGTCGGCACCCCGCAGTGCCCACTGCCCTTCGCCAGCACCCCCGACGCGGGCACGCCGGACGCCGGCATTTCCGACGGCGGATCTTCCGACGCGGGGGCCACCGACGCTGGAGCATCCGACGGAGGCAGCGCCGACGGCGGAGCTTCCGACGGGGGCAGCGCCGACGCCGGAGCTGCCGACGCCGGAGACGCAGGATCCACCGATCAGGATGGAGGCGTTCCCGATGGAGGGACCTTCGGCCCGCAGCGACCGCTCGCCGTTCAGTGCGGTTGCGGGGCCAGCGAGGCGGCGCCGCTGCTGTCCCTCGCGGCACTGGCGCAATGGCTGCGCGGGGCAAAACGCCCCAGACGTTCTGAGCGCGCGCGCGGTGCGGCGGCTGCACAGAAATTCTGACGGCGCTGCGAGGCGACATGCTTCGAATTCAGGGGACCTCCGTCTTGTGAGGAACGATCGACAGGAGTAGGTGGCGCCTCGGCCGGTAACGCGGGAGTCACCATGGTCGTTCACCTTCGAGTCGTCGCTGTCGCGTTCGTTCTGGGTCTCATCGCCTCTTCGTGCGGAAACCAGATGGGCCCTCTGCCCGTCCCTTGCGATGGCGTGTGCGGTGACGGCACGACCTGCAACGAGGCCACCAACCGTTGCGATCCGGTGGTCACCGGTTCAGGCGGCGGCAGCGGAGGCTCCGGCGGCGGCACCGCGCAGAACGGTCTGCCGTGCGACGTCGCGCGCGTGTTCTCCCAGAAGTGCGAGTCGTGCCACGGCCCCAAGCTCACCAACGGCGCGCCGGTCGAGCTCGACCGCCCGTCAGATTTTCTGCAGAAGTCCAACCTCTACCCGGACCAGACGTTCGCGCAGCGCTCGCTGGCCCGCGCGAAGGACTCGGCCAACCCCATGCCTCCGGCGTGGACCGGCGAGTCGCTCACCGCTGACGAGGTCGGGATCCTCACCACCTGGGTGAACTCCAACATGCCGTCTGGCACCTGCACCGTCACCGACACCAGCAGCAGCGGTGGCGGCGCGGGTGGCGGGGCGGCCGGCGGTGGTGCAGCTGGTGGTGGCGCGGCCGGCGGTGGTGC
>JAIBBQ010000215.1 GCA_019694595.1 Myxococcaceae bacterium | reverse complement strand
GCGAGCGGCGGCGGCAGTGCGAGCGGCGGCGGCAGCGCGAGCGGCGGCGGCAGTGCGAGCGGCGGCGGCAGTGCGCTGATCGACGGTGGGCTGACCGACGGTGGAACGTCCGACGGCGGTGTCAGCGCGGATCCGTTCGACCCGGGAAGTTGCACGGGCGTCGCCTGGACTGCGACCGAAGCCACGGCCCGTCTGGGGGCGAGCACTTCCTTGAAGCTCGGGAGCGGCACGCTGATGCGGCGCTCGCGGACCTGTACGGGCGCCGACGCCGGCACCTGTGGCCCCTGGGGAACGCCGGTGCCGCACACCCAGGCGCTGCTCACGTACTCCGGTGGCGTCACCACCGACTACAAGACCTTCGACTTCCCGACCCACCTCATCCTGTTCCCCAGCGCAGGTCAGCCCAAGCTCGTGGTGCGGCACGTGTCCGATTACATGCACGACGCTGCCGCCAACACCCGCGGCGTGGTGTTCCCCTTCGGCGCGGATCCGATGCTCAACGGCTACCCCGTCATCTACGTCTGGGACTTCAACCCCGCGCCCAATCGGTACGACGACCTCCAGGGACTCCTCGGCATGCAGGGGCGCCTGAGCGCGCGCGCGACTTGCGCGGTGGCGCTCTTCACCAAGGACGTGAGCGTCGAGGTCGCGGGCCTCTACCGGTACTGAGCTGGAGCACGGACGCGCAGGGGTCGAGCGACAGTGCCGTCGCGCCACCGGGGCAGAGCAGGGCGGCATCTGCGCGTCATCACGCGCTGCGCCCGATTGGCATGTCGGGTGCTCTGCGCCGGCGTCATGAAGACCATTCTGGGGGTGGCGGTGCTGCTGGGCGTCGCCAGCGGACTCATGGGCTGCGGCGCGAAGGCGGCCGGGTGTTCGACCAACACCGACTGTCCGTCGTCGCAGGTCTGCTGCGCGCGGGGCGGGTCGATTCCGCTGGGCGAGCCGACCACCCACTGCCTCGCGCCGGTGTTCGAAGCGGACGGCGGTCTCGGGGGCTACCAGGGCAAGGACGGCGCACCGTCTGGCTGCCTCCCCGAGATTTGAAGCGAGTGCCCAAGGCCGGAATCGAACCAGCGACACGGGGATTTTCAGTCCCCTGCTCTACCAACTGAGCTACTTGGGCGTCGAAACGGCCTGCGTCCTACCAGTCCGGGTCGCCAGGTCAAGGTGATCCCGGTGTCGACCTAGGGCATCGCCGCTCCCTCGGTGACCACCATCTGCACCGCTTTCACCCAGCGGGGCACCTTGAAGAGCGCTGCCCCGGGAGTGCGCCAGTTTCCGCGCTCGTAGTCCGAGCGAATTCCGGGGGCGTGGGTCACCACCGAGATCACCAGGGTCGTCCCCACGATCTCGACACCGGACCTGCCCGGACTGGTCGGCAGGGCAACCGGCTCTCCTTGCCGGGGCGGAGGCGGCGCGGCCACCTCCTGGCAACAGGCCGGACGGCCTCTCCCGGGGACCACGGCGATGGCGGAACGGGCCCAGGGGAAGTCGGCAGGCACCAGGTCCGCGAGCTCGCCCAGGTCCTTCTTCGCGTGGATGACGCGGTAGTCGCCCCCGATGCCGGGCTGGAGGTCCGTCTCCTCGGGCAGTGGCCGCTTGGCGCGCGGCGGGGCCGGCGGCGGCGAGGCTGGCGGCGGCGGCGGAGCAGGGGCCTCCGCCGGAGCGGCGTGCTCGGCCACTCCGGTCGCTGCCTCGGGCGCGGCGCGGGTCGCTGGCGCAGGCGTCGCACAGGCACACAACGATGCGCTCAGACACCAGGCGAGGGCTCGGCGGGACATGGTGCGCAATACACACGAGCGGACCGGCCGGTTCCAGCGCGGGCTGCTCCGAGCTTCCCGACCGCGACCCGATGGGCGTTCGGCGACCGGGTAGGCTTCCAGCCACCGTGCCTGACTGCGCCTGCGACGCCTTCACCAGCGGCTTCATCCCCAGCGCGGCAGCGGAGGCCCGGCCACCCTCGTGGAGGCCGCTCGCGGAAGACCCGCAGGCGAGGTTCGCGGGCGACCTCTCCTGCTGGCGAGGGAAGGACCTGGTCCTCGCGCGATGCACGAGGTGTCACCGGCGCTTCTGCCTCACGTGGGACCAGCAGAACGACACCTACGCGGTGAGTCCCGTCGAGCCCGAGCTGCTCGCGCTCCTGAACCTCGACTCGAGCCCGGAGCGCCTCGCCGCGTTCTTGCGCTCCCCGTCGTACCGCGCGTGGGGCCACGCGTGGGGCGACCTCGTCGATCGCTACCTCTTCGAGGCCACGTACGACTTCACGGCCGCCGTCGCCGCCCTCGAGCGGGCCCGGGCCTCGCCCGACCTGGCGCCGCACGTGCGCTCGTCCATCGAGGTTCGCCTCGAGCGCGTGCGCCGCCGGGTGGCCGATGCGCAGCGCGCCGCCCGCTCGGCCGCGAAGCGCGCGCGCTGACGGCAGCTACGGGCACGCCACCGCGGTCGCGATGCACTGGTCGCCGCACGCGCGCGAGCCGGTGGGGCAGCAGTACCCGTTCGAGCACGCCCGCCCGGCGCCGCAGACGGTGCCGCACGCACCGCAGTTGCTGTTCGAGGTCGCGAGGTTGACGCAGGTCCCGCTGCAGTCGGTCTGTCCCGCGGTGCAGGACCGCGCGCAGCACCGGAAGCCGGCCTGCGATGAGTAGAAGGCGGGCGCCTCGGTCCGCAGGTCGTTGGAGCAGGTCAGGCCCAGAGCGGGGCTGTCGCTGGCGCCACCGCGGAGCGTGCCGACCAGCTGGCCGCCCACGGTGCGCGGGTCGTCGACCCACTCCCACACGTTGCCCGACTGGTCTCGTGACAGGTCGGAGGACACGCAGGTCGCCAGCGTGCCCGTGGGAATGCGGATGTCCTCGTTCACGCCTCCGGGGACCGGGTCGTAGTCACTGCCGTTGCAGGCGGTCGCGCTGTAGGTGTTGCCGTACGGGTAGACGAGGCCGGAGGCCCCGGCGCAGAAGCGCCCCCACTCGTCGCTCGTCACGTTGCCGTTGACGTCGCGGGTGACGGCGCACAGCCGCATGCCCGCGGAGGCACACGCGGCCTTGGCGGCGGTCTGGTCGAGGTCGGTCCACGGCAGGCGCCCGGAGACCGAGCAGGCGCGGTCCTGGCGATAGCCGGGGGCCTGGTCGGTGGAGTCCGGACGCGAAGCTTCGTAGCGGTACATCACCACGCTCTGCCCGTTGACGGTCAGCGGGCCGACCACCGCGTCGCGGACGCCGGTGAAGCCGCCGTTGTCGAAGCCCTCGTCGACCCAGCCGTCGCAGTCGTCGTCGCGGCCGTTGCACGTCTCGTTCGTGGCGGTGGCGCCGGCGACCGTGATGTTGCAGCGCAGGCCGGTCTTGCCGGGGTTGCACACGAGCTGGCCGGTTCCGCGGCACACGCCCACGCGCCGGGTGGTGCCGTAGGTGCCGTCCTCCGCGCAGACGGAGTTCTTCGCAGGGAACACCTCGTCGACGAAGCCGTCGCAGTCGTTGTCGAAGCCGTCGCAGCGGGTCTCCTCGGCGACCAGCGCCCCGCTCGAGGTGAGCTCCACGTTGGGGCTCGGGAAGGTGCAGCGCCAGCCGGAGCTGCCGTTGCAGGTCCAGTTGCTGCCCGCGCAGGCACCGGCAGTCGGGCAGCGGTTCGGCGGCACCACGAGGTCGGGGTCGGCGTTGTCGACGAGGCCGTCGCAGTCGTCGTCGAGGCCGTTGCAGACCTCGGCGCCGCGGAACGGGCAGGTGGCTTCACAGCCGTCGCCCGCGTCGGAGTTGGCGTCGATCCACCCCTGGTCGCAGCGGGCGATGGTGCAGTGGCCGGTCGAGCAGCCGGGCGTCGCGTGGGCGAGGCTGCAGGGCGCGCAGCTCCCGCAGGTCCGCGGGTCGTTCTGCTTGTCGTAGCCGTCGTCGACGGTGCCGTTGCAGTCGTTGTCGAGTCCGTCGCACACCTCGGCGGCGGGCGGCGTCCCCCCGCAGGAGAGCGCGCCGCCGGTGCAGCTCCACACGTTGCCGTTGCACACCCCCGCGTCGGGGCCGCAGGCGGTGCCCACGAGCGGGTCGCTCTCGTCGACCAGCCCGTCGCAGTCGTTGTCCCGGCCGTCGCAGCGCTCGGTGCCGTTGGCCGCACACCGTGCCTCACAGCCCGGAGTGGAGGCGTCGAGGTCCGCCCAGCCCGGCTGACAGGCGATCTGGGTGCAGGTCTTCATCACGCACGTGCCGAAGGCGTGCGGGTAGGTGCAGCTCGTTCCACAGGTGCCGCAGTTGTTGGGGTCGGAGTTGAAGTCGAAGCCGTTGTCCGGGACGCCGTCACAGTCGTCGTCCAGGCCGTTGCAGAGCTCCGGCTCCGGGACGCAGGGCCGCCCGGCGTCGACCATTCCTGCGTCGGACGCGGAGCCGCCGCCGCTCGATGCGGAGCCACCGCCGCTCGATGCGGAGCCACCGCCGCTCGATGTGGAGCCGCCGCCGCTCGATGCAGAGCCGCCCCCGCTGGATGCCGAACCGCCGCCGCTCGATGCGGAGCCACCGCCGCTCGATGCAGAGCCACCGCCGCTCGATGCGGAGCCGCCGCCGCTCGATGCGGAGCCGCCGCCGCTCGATGCGGAGCCGCCGCCGCTGGATGCGGAACCGCCGCCGCTCGAGGATCCGGAGGAACCGCCGCCGCTGGATGCGGAACCGCCGCCGCTCGAGGATCCGGAGGAACCGCCGCCGCACGCGGTGAGCGCGAGGGCACACAGCGCTGCAGCCGCCGCCTTGCGACGGCGGAACGGGAGCAGCACGAGAATGAGGAAGCCGCCCGCGACTGGCGAGCTCGAGCAGCCGCAGCCCTTCGAGGTCGGCGCTTCTCCGCCACCGCCAGTGGCGCCGGACCCACCGCCATCGCTGGCCGAGCCACCCCCGCTGGTGCCGGAGCCACCGCCGCTGCTGGCCGAGCCGCCTCCAGTGCTGCCGGAGCCACCACCGCTGGTGCCGGAGCCGCCGCCGCTGCTAGCCGAGCCGCCGCCAGTGCTGCCGGAGCCACCACCGCTGGTGCCGGAGCCGCCGCCGCTGCCGCCCGAGCCACCGCCGGTGCTCCCGGAGCCGCCACCGCTACTGCCAGAGCCACCACCGGCTCCCGAGCCGCCGTCGGTCATCGTCGGCACCTGGCACTGGCCCACGCCCTGTCCGTCCTTCACGCAGACCTGGTTGCCGGTGCAGAGCGGCAGGACGAAGCAGTCGACGCAGAAGCCGCTGTGACAGACCTGGCCTGCGGCGCACATCACACCGGCGCACAGCGCGCGACACACGCCCGTCGGAGGATCGCACCGCTCACCCGCCGCGCAGGTGACGCCCATGCACTTCTCCGGCACGCAGTGCCCGGCAGGGCCGGCATCGGCGCCGAGGCAGGCGAACCCGGCGGGGCAGGGGAAGGGCCCGCTCCCGCACGGAGGGGCGCAGCTCGAGCTGATGCAGAGCTCACCAGCGCCGAAGCACATGGCGTTGTTGTCGGGGACGCCGTCGCAGTCATCGTCCACGCCGTCACACAGCTCGACCTGTGGCGCCTTGGCACCGGCGCAGACCTTCTGTCCTGCCACGCAGGCCACGGTCCCCACGGTGCAGCCGCCATCGCAGGGCAGGCCGATCGCCGGGTCGCTCGTCGCCACGCCCTCGTCGACCAGGCCGTCGCAGTCGTCGTCGAGGCCATTGCAGAGCTCGCCCGCGTCCGAGGGCCCGAGGAGAACGCCGTCGCAGTTCTCGTCGATCAGGTTGCAGGCCACCTCGGGCGTCGGGGTGACTACGCCCTGGCAGGCGCCGAGCGACCCCGCGTCGCACGCGCTCGAGCCGATGCGGCAGGCGCCCACGCAGGTGCCCGCGTCGAGGTCACACCCTCCGGCGTCGGCCGGGTAGCAGTTGAAGCGGGGGAGGTCGACCAGCCCGTCGCAGTCGTCGTCGAGGCCATTGCAGGTCTCCGCCTTGGTCGAGGGGGCCTGGCAGGTCGGCACCCCGGCCACGCAGGCGCTGGTGCCCCCGCAGGTCCCGGAGCCGCACGCCGTGGGCACGAAGTCCTCGTCGAACTGACCGTCACAATCCTCGTCGCGGCCGTTGCACACGTCGCAGTTGCCGGAGCAGAGCGGAACGCACCCGGCGCAGTTGATGCCGTCGTCGATCAGCCCGTTGCAGTCGTCGTCGAGGCCGTTGCAGGTCTCGCTGGTCGGCGTTCCCGGCACGGCGTTGCAGGCGAGCGCGGTCTGGAACCCATTGCAGACCAGTGCGCCGGTCCGCGCGCACTGCCCGCGCCCGGCCGAGCAGGCCTGGCCCTTGGCCTCGAAGCCGTTGTCGACGACGTTGTCGCAGTCGTTGTCCAGGCCGTCGCAGCGCTCGAGGACCAGCGAGGTGTTCGCCAGCTGGAAGAGCGCGAGCTGGAGCTCGGGCTTGCTGGTGACCGCGATGGCGCTGCCGGTGCCGCCGGCCGCTGCCACGGCATTCAGGTCCAGCAGCGCCTGGCAGTTCGGCTGGCCCGGGGGGCACGGGTTCAACGCGATGACGTAGACCGGGACGTTGTACCCGGTCACGTTCACGCCGGCCGCGTTGGTGAACGACAGGTTCTGGAACGTGCCCGCCGCGGTGACGGCGTTCGCCACCGTCTCGCAGCCTTCGGTGCCGTCGGTGATCACCACCACCGAGTGCTTGCGGCACGGCGTGTGGGTGTCGGCGGTCGCCGCCGCGAGGACTCCCGCGCGCAGGTCGCGCAACGAGGCCGCGAGCGGGGTCGTCCCGCTGGCGACGAGCTCCACGTCGGTCGCGAGGTTGGGCTGCTTGCCGTCGAGCCAGGCGACGATCTGCGTGGTGTTGTCGTCGAAGCCGGTGGCGGGAAAGTTCACCAGCCGCTCGCCGCCGCTGGGGTCGCACGCGCTGTTGAAGATGAACGCCCCATGGCTCGTGAGGAGCGGGTGACTGGTGCTCGGGAGCGCGCAGTTCACCGTGCTCGCGTTGAGCGGGCTCGTGCCGGAGGTGCGGATGCGGTCGAGCGCGTAGGCCTCGCACGACAGGCGCTCCCCGGCCGTGTCCGAGCACGACGCACAGGTGAAGGTGCTGTCCGCGCCGTTCCAGGTGTACGGCGTGCACTGCCCGGCCTGCGTGCCCAGGACCGACGCGTTGAGCATGCAGCGGAGGGTGCCGCTCACCGACTGGCAGCTCAGGATGTGCTGCCCGGCCGGCGTCGCCGGGCAGTCGGCGTCCATCGTGCAGGTCTGTCCGCCCTGGATCTGCGCGAAGCGCCACAGCGAGTACTCCAGGTCGGGGAAGTTGGAGACGAGCTGCTGCACTGCGCCTTTCACCACCGAGACCTTGCTGTCGTTCGCCAGCCCGTCGCCGCTGACGTCGCAGCCGGGCGCGAGCTCGGTGCCGTCGCCGCGGGTGGTCACGCTGTCGGCGAGGTTCAAGCTCTGCCCGCACGCGGGGCTCACGCCGCCGTTGAAGAAGCGCCAGCAGTTTCCATAGGTGGTCCGGCACGCGCTGGCGAAGTTCGTCGCGCAGGCCGAACTCACCCGGATCGTCCACGCCATGCAGGCGTTGCACTGCTCCTGCGCGGTGGTGGGGTTGCCGGAGCCGGTGCAGCCGTTCCAGTTCTGCGCCACGCAGGTCTCGGGGAATGAGACCCGCTCCAGCGTCGAGAGCATCGAGCCCGAGGTGTCGAGCAGCAGCGACATGCGCTGCTTGGTGGTCTGCGCGGAAGCTTGGAAGGCAGCGAGAACTGCCACGGAGAGGGTCAGCCAGCGAAGAGAGCGCGCCATGAGCCGCCGAGGATCTCATGAATCCCGTGGCACACGGCCCATCTTCTCGCCGCACCTACGGTGTCAGGCTGCCTGGACACCCGGGCGCGGCCGCGCGCCTGGAGGCCCCGACTGCCGCCCGGAAGCCCGCGAAACCGCGCCGATCCCGACTCGAGATGGTGCGGCATGGCGGTTGAAGTGTGGGTGGGCATGCGCCTGCCCTGCCTGGCTGTCGTCGTGCTGTGCGCCGCGTGCGAGCCGCTCGAGGCGAGCGATCTCGACGAGCTCGAGGTCGACGCCACCTCCGCCGAGGAGCAGCCGCTCGGTGCCTCGCTGGTCGTCGGGCCCGACGCCGACGCGCACGTCCACTCCGCGTACCCGAACACCAACTTCGGGAAGAACGCCGGGCTGCGCATCGACAACAACGGCTCGGCGGGCCTGCTCGTCACCTACCTGCGGGTCGCCGTGCCTCCGGTGAACGGGAAGCTCTCCAAGGCGGTGCTGCGCCTGTACTGCGCCAACGGCTCGCCGCGGCCCTTCAACGTCTCCACTGCGACCGGCGCGTGGAGCGAGACTGGCCTCACCTTCGCCAACCGGCCGCCGCCGACCACCTCGCTCTTCAACGTGCCGTCGGTGAAGAGCGGCACCTTCGTCGACCTCGACGTGCTCGCCGCCGTGCGGCCCGGCGCGGCCACCACCTTCGTCTTCACCACCCTCGATGCCGACGGTCTCACCTGCAGCTCACGCGAGGCCGCGTCCAACCGGCCCACGCTGAACCTCGTCGTCGCCGCTCCGACGGTGTCGGTGGCGCAGCCCACCGCGGGCGCGGTGCTGAGCGGGAAGGTGGTGCTCGCGGCGCTGGTCGACGGCCAGGCCAGCGCGACCGACGGGCGGGTGGACTTCGTGGTCGACGGCGCGGTGCGCGGGCCGGCGAGCCTGGGGCTGGGGTGGAACCTGGAGCTCGACACCCGCGCGCTCGCCGACGGCGCGCACACCGTGGCTGCGAGGCTCACCACCTCGAGCGCGGTGACCACCTCGGCCCAGGTCTCGTTCTCGGTGAAGAACGCCGCCGCGGAGACCTGGGGCGACCACATGGGGGTGAGCATCTCGGGCAGCCGCGCCAACTTCGACAAGGCGAAGGCACTCGGCCTGCGCTGGGTGCGCTTCGGCTGGGAGATGGGGTGGGGCAGCGGCTTCGACACCAGCCTGATTCCGTACGCGCACAGCCTGGGCCTCAAGGTGCTCTGGGCCTGCCAGAACTCCCGCGACGGCCACAGCTACGCCGACTTCGAGGTGCAGCCGTACGCCAGCTACTGCGCGGGCGCGGTCGACCTCGGCGTGGACGCCATCGAGATCGGCAACGAGTGGAACCACGAGGCCTTCTACAAGTGGAACGGCGGTGGGCCGGACTCGACCTACGCGAGCCAGGCGCGCTTCCACGACGCGGTCACCACGGCGATCCGCGCCAGGTCGGCCACCATCCCCATCCTCAACTCGGGCTGGTCGCCGGAGAGCTCGCCCAACACCCCGACCGAGGCGATGGCCAAGCTGCTCGACCACTCGACCGCGTTCCGCCAGCAGGGCACGCACATCGCCAACCACCCGTACGCGTACTCGTGCGACTCGCCGCTGCGCTGCGACTACGCGACGCACCCCGAGTGGAACGCCTTCCTCCAGACCAAGGAGGTCTACCTCGCCGCCAAGGCCCGCGGCTTCGACCGCCCCATCTGGTTCACCGAGCTCGGCGGCCCGTCGGGCAAGGGCACCTTCTGGGGCGGCCAGGCCTACACGACCGCGACGCAGGCCCAGCTGTTCAAGGACTACCTCACCGGCGTGGCCAACTTCCGCGCCGCTGGCGTGCCGGTCGACGTCATCTTCTGGCACACCGTGCAAGACGGGCAGTCGGCCACCAACGCGGTGGAGACCACCTTCGGGCTCTACGACGCGAGCTGGAACTTGAAGCCCGCCGGGCAGGTGGTGAAGGACCAGGCCAGCAAGCCGTGGTGACGGCAGGGCGCGGGGAGCCTCAGCGGATCCACGGCGTGGTGACGGCGTACTCGGGCACCGCGGTCGCCGACTTCCGCTGCACGCGCACCAGCTCGCGCTCCTTGAGGTGGTCGACGGCGCGCTGCACCGCGCGCTTGGACAGCCCGGTCCGGTCGGTGAGCATCTGGTAGCTGAAGTGCGCGCTCTTGCGGCCCACGCCCTTGGTCATCGCGTACAGCCACAGGTAGAGCACGAAGGACGACGGCCGCTTGTCGTGGCCGATGAGGTCCGGCAGCAGCACGTCGACGACGTGAGGGTCGATGGAGAGCATCGTCATGGGGCGTCATCCTCGCTCGCTGTGGTCTTGATGACTATAGGCGTTGCGGCTGGAGTCAGGGTGGCGCGCCATCGCCGGGGGGAGTCTTCCCGCGGCGCGGCGCGCGTGAGACTGGGACGGCGTCGAATCGCAATCACGCGAGCGACTCCGGAGAAGACGACCATGTTGAAGCGCATCAAGTTCGTGAGTGTCCCCGTGCGTGACCAGGACAAGGCGCTCGCCTTCTGGACCAAGCAGGTCGGGTTCCAGGTGGCGACGGACCGGCCGATGGGTGGAGGGCAGCGGTGGATCGAGCTGCGCATCCCCGGTGGGCAGACCGGGCTCGCGCTCTTCACGCCGCCCGGGCACGAGGCCCGCGTGGGCACGTTCCAGGGGCTGTCGTTCACCGTCGACGACGTCGAGGCGACCTACGAGACGCTCCGCGAGCGCGGCGTCGAGTTCACCCAGCCGCCGAAGAAGGAGCCGTGGGGCGCGTCGGCCATCTTCAAGGACCCCGACGGCAACACCTTCGTCCTCGGTGACTCGTGAGCTCGCCGCTGCTGAAGAAGCTCCGCTACCGGCCGGGCCTGCGCGTCGCGGTGCTCGGGGCACCGGCGGGCTTCGAGGCCGAGCTCTCGGGAGCGGAGCTGGCCCGGGCGTCGCGGCTCGTGGCCAACCTCGAGCTGGTCCAGGCCTTCTTCACCCGGCGCGCGCACCTGGGCCGCGCCGTCGGGCGACTCCGCCGAGCGCTCGCGCCCGGGGGGATTCTCTGGCTCTGCTACCCCAAGGCCCGGGCGCTGGGCACCGACCTCGACCGCGACGTGGTGCGCGCCGTGGCCGCCAAGGCGGGGCTCCGATCGGTCGCCATCGTCGCCGTCGACGACGTCTGGAGCGCGCTGCGCGTGGTGGCGCCGGCGAAGCGGTGAGCGGCGCGTCGAGTGCCCAGGGCTGGAGTCGAACCAGCGACACGGAGCTCTTCAGACTCCTGCTCTACCGGCTGAGCTACCTGGGCGAGAGAGCACCGGCCCCGACGCGCGCCGCAACCTCCGCCTGACACGCGTGGCGCAAGCCGCTCCCACCCGTCCCCTCGCGTGCGCTAGGTGTGAAGTCTCAATAGGTCATTCACGCTCTTTGGGAGTTGTTCACCCGTGGAGCTTCGTGGATTCGTGGCGTTGCGAGACGACCCCGAAGCCCCGGAGACCCCACGGATGAACCTGCACAGAAGAGC
>JAIBBQ010000214.1 GCA_019694595.1 Myxococcaceae bacterium | reverse complement strand
AGGAAGCATCGACCCGGGCCCCGGTGCCTCCCCTCCCCGGCGGCTCCAGCCCGGAGACGGCCGCAGCAGCCACCGCCGCGCCTGGCGAGCGCCCGCTGCCGGTGCAGGCGCGGGGCCGGCTCCCCACGCCGGTGCCGCTCGACGACGCCCCGGCGACCGAGGTGCGTGCGGCGGAGCGGGAGCACCCCACCGCGCCGAGCGTGCCGCCGGGCGTGGAAGCGGGGCAGTCGAAGGCAGTGCGGTGGGTGCTGGTGGTGGGTGGGGCGATGCTCCTGGTGCTGTGCCTGGCGAGCCTGTGGCCGTCGCCCGCGGCGGCGCCGCCGCTGCCGGAGCAGCTGCCGCACGACGTGATCCGCCTGGCGGCGCCCCCCGCGCCCGTGGAGACGGCGCTGCCTTTGCCCGCCCGGCTGGCCGACGATCTCCAGCAGCGGCGCGAGGTGGTGAGCCCGGCGAAGGTGACCGAGCCGGTGCGCGCGCCGAGCTTGCGGCGCGGCCCCGGGGTCGCCCCGTCGAAGATGTCCACCCAGCGGCTGCTCGTGGTGCGCGCGCCCCTGCCCTTGAACCTCGCCGAGGCGGAGATCGTCGCCGTCTTCAACGGGAAGCCGGTGGAGGCGATGCTCGAGGTCGACGGCGTGTACCAGGGCCTGACCCCGGAGATCCTCAAGGTGCCCGCGGGCGAGTACGCCCTGCGGCTCCAGTACAAGGGCCTGCCCGTCAACGAGGTGGACACCAACCTCGGCGGGGGGGAGCGGATCCGCCTGGAGATCGAGCTCCAGACGCTCGAAGGTGCGGCGATTGCCCACAAAAGACCACGCAAGTATTGAGGTTTGACGCCGGGGCAAGTGAACCGATGCCCGCTCGTGCCCTGGGCGCCCTAGGCTTTCCACCGTGGGGTTCGGTTCGCGCACCAACCGAGGCCAGGCGGCGGTCGAAGCGGCGCTCACGTTGCCGCTGACCGTGTTCATGGTGCTCGGCACCCTGCAGCTCTTCCTGATGCTGCAGGCCCGGCTGCTCGCCGAGCACGCCGCCTTCAACGCGGCGCGCACCGGGAGCCTCTCGCAGGGCAGCTGCGTGCGCATGAAGCATGCGGCGATCCTCACCCTGCTGCCGGCCTTCGCGCGGGCCGACTCCCCGGAGCGGGTGGCCGCGGCCTTCGACCTGCGCAAGGGCAACGCCTTCGTGGCGGCCGACCGCGCCCAGGGCGACATCGTCTGGCTGGACACCCAGCTCCAGGGCAACCCCGACCGCTCCAAGCCGGAGGACCTGTCCTTCGACGACCCCGACCGGGCCCAGGTGCTGCGGCTGGTGGTGCGGCTCACCTTCTGGTGCCCGCTGCGCATCCCGTTCGCCAACTGGGTCATCGCGCGCTCGGTGCTCGCTGCGTGGGGCCTGCAGCCGTACGTCGGCGTCAACCCGCTGGAGCCCGCGACGAAGGCGTCGTGGACGGTCGACGTCAACGGCGCCCCGGCGGCGGCGGGGGCCGACGTGCGCTCGACGTTCAAGGCGCGCGCGGGCAACCCGGCGGGCACCTACGTGTTCCCGATTCACGCCGCGGCGGAGCGGCGCATGATGACCGCGCCCCGGTTCAGCGCGACCCACCTCGGCAAGGCCGACGGCAGGTGCCAGTGAGCGCGCGCCGCGGCCAGACACTGGTGCTGTTCGCGCTGAGCCTGCTGCTGCTCACGCTGATGGTGCTGATGACGCTGGGCATCGGCATGCGCATTCACGAGCGCGAGGAGCAGCAGACGGTCGCCGACGCGGCGGCCTACAGCGAAGCGGTGGCGGAGGCGCGGGCCTTCAACGTGGTGGCGGTGCAGAACCGGGTGATCGTGGCCGACATGGCGTCGCTCGCGGCGGCGCAGGCGATGCTCAGCTGGGTGGGCTTCTACCACGGCACCTTGAACCAGGCCCGCGACACCCTGGCGGCGATGGCCACCGGCCCCTGCGCGGGGCGGATCCTCAACGCCAAGGCGGCCATCGAGGCCGAGGACCTGCGGCTGATCAACGTCTGGGAGAAGCCGGGGCCGTACACCGGAATCCTGGCGCGCGACGACCAGGCGGCCAACTACATCCGCAAGGACCTGTACATGACGGTGCTCGACGTCGCGCGCGAGCAGCGGGCGGTGTACCTGAACCTCACCAAGGGCGTGACCGCGGTGGGCAACCGGGTGGTGACGGCGGCACAGCAGGGGAGCCCGTGGGACGACCTCTCGGCGGACACCACCCAGGACACCACCGACGCCGAGCTGACCGCGGCGGTGGACCTGCAGCAGCAGCGGCCCATCGACCAGGTGCGCGCGATGATGGCGACCCGCGGGGTCGACCCGTTCATCTCCTCGCGCGAAGGCAACGCGCGCACCGGCGACATCAGCGCGGCGAAGTACGTGCAGAACCGCCTCAACATGTTGATGGCTGGCGACGGGCTCACCGCGACGGTGACCGACGTGGGCACCGCGTACCTGGGCATCGACGGGCCGCAGCTCTTCTCGGGGGCCGGCGAGACCACCGGCCTCGACGGCGACCTGCTCAACAAGGCCGCCTGGACGCACTGGCACGACGCGGCGAAGACCTCGGTGGAGTCGACCTTCAGACCGTTCGGCGCCTGGGCGCAGGACCGTGGCACCTACCGCATGAACCCGCCGCCGGGCTGCGCGGTGCCGACGCCGGTCGACGATTCCTTCGGCTACCTGGTGACGACCAACTCCAACGACAAGCGCACCAATCACATGTGGCGGCGCGGCCAGACGTTCGACTACCTCGAGCGGTGCGGCCCGTCGGGCGGCCCCCAGTGCACCGGCGTCTGGGTGGACGACGCCGATCGCCCGTGGGAACGGCACCACTTCACCAAGGACGCGCGGCCCGGCACGGCCGACCTGTGGCCGGTCTTCGTGGACTACGAGAGCGGCAACGTCTCGGGCAGCGCGAACGACCGGGCCAACCTCCAGGGTCAGCCGAAGACGCTGGTGGCGATCGACCGCAACTACCTCAAGCGCAGCGGGAGCAAGGACCCCTGGGAGCTCGACCTGCGCTTCCGGTTCGCGCGCACCGGGACCGGCTCGGAGCTCGATCTGCGCACCTTCCGCCCCGGGCTGCGGCGGGCCTCGGCCATCGCCGCGGGCCTGGCGTACTACCACCGCGGGCGGCCGGCGGTGGGCGCCGACGACCACGCGCAGGAACCGCCGAACTTCTTGAACCCCTTCTGGCGCGCCACGCTGGTGTCGTCCGACGTCGACGAAGGCGCGACCTCGCGGGGCAAGTCGGTGCTGAGCACGCTCACCTCGCGCGGCGACGTCGACGCCGCCAGCACGCTGAAGCAGCTGCGGGCCAACGGCTACGAGGCGATGCCATGACGCCCGCCCGGGGCCAGGCGACGGTGGAGCTGGCGCTCGGCTCGCTGGTCTTCGTCACCGTGCTGCTCTTCGGCATCCACTTCGCGGAGATCGCGGTGGTGAAGCTGTCGGTGCAGCGGGCGGCGAGCAACGCGCTGTGGGACGCCACCGCGAAGCGCCTCCACCGCAACCGCGAGAGCGCCGGGCCGGCGGTGTACGAGCTCGGAACCTCGAAGAACACCGACAGCTCGGCGACCAAGCGCTACGCGGACTTCGAGCCGACCGACGCCACGGGGACCGGGCTCAGGCTGGCGCTCACCCGGGCGTCGAACCTGCAGGTCACCTGTCGCGACCAGGCCGTGGCCACGCCGCCGCCTCCTCCGGTGGGCGATGCCGCCCAGGGCCGCACCCGGCTGGCGACGGTGTTCTCGTTTCCCACCGCCGGAGGGACGGCCGTCGACGGCATGGGCTGCACGGCGTCGGCAGACGTGGAGCCGTTCCGCATTCCCGACACGTTCGTGGAAGGTGCGTCGGGCGGCTTCTTCGGGGCGCTGCACGTGGTGAAGCCGAAGATCCGCGTCTGCGGCTACGGGCGGCGTTGGAACGGCGTCTGCGCGGGCCGGGTGGCGCTCGCGCTCGACGACTGGGGCTTCGCGGGGAGCACCGGGCCGGGCCGCGAGTCGGCGAGCTGCGACCGCACCTGCAACGACCTCAAGACCAGCGGCAACCAGGCGTACCGCCGTTCGGTGGAGCGGCTGTACCAGGTGTACCGCGCGGACTACACGACGACCTTCCAGTCCATCGACCAGTTCGTGATGGAGATCACCGGGGTGAGCCCGGTGCCGGTGGACGAGCGCGACTTCCGCTTCGTATTCATCGGCGAGGACCCGCCCACGGGGACCCCGGGCATGGAGCCGTTCCACTCCAAGACCCGCGAGCCGCCGTTCAAGAACAACGGCACGCCCAACGTGCCCATCGACTACGCGTGGGCGACGTCGCCCTGGTCGAAGCCGTACAAGGACGCGTACGGCAAGCGGGGCCAGTGCTTCCTGGGAACCGAATGCGACAAGTCACTCTTCGGCGCGCCCTGATCGCCCTCACCCTCGCGCTGGCGACGGGCGCCCGGGCGCAGGCACCGATGCGCGCGTGGACGGTGCCGCAGCCCATCGGCGAGGTGGAGGTGACCGACCGGGTGCAGGCGGCCGGCGTTCCGGTGGCGATGCACGCGCTGCGCTCCCGCGCCCGGTGGGACGTGGTGCTGGCCGACCTGCGCCGCCAGTTCCTCGCCGCCGGCCTCTACCTGCCGCCCGCGCGCGACGTGCCCCAGCTGAGCACCGCGCCGCAGCTCACCGGCTTCGACCCCGACACCAAGACCGCGTACACGGTGTTCCTGCAGAAGAACAAGGATCGCACCACCACCGCGCTCTTCACCGAGGCGTCGCTGGCGGAGCCGCCCAGGGCGGAACCGGCGGTGACCTTCGCCCCGGTGATGCCCGGCGCGCACGCGGTGCTCCTGTCGGGCACCGAAGGCCTCAAGGTGGCCAGCTACCGGGTGAAGGCGAGCCTCGCGGAGGTGACGTCGTTCTACGACGAGGCACTGCCCCGGGTGGGCTTCACCAGGGAAGGCCCGGGCCGCTTCGCGCTGCGCGACGAGGTGCTGCAGGTGACGGCGCGCGCGGCGGAGTCCGGCGAGGTGAGCGTGGGCCTGATGCGCGGCCCGTCGCCGTCGGTGCCCGTCTCGCCCGCGCCCTGACCGCCCCCTTCGGTCACTGCGGCAGGCTGGTGATGAGCTCGTCGAGCTGCGCGAACGATTCCGGCGGCCCGCTGGTGGAGCCCGAGGCGATGGCCTCGTCGAGCGCCTGCTTCGAAGGGTGGAGGTCGTGCATGGTGAGCAGCGTCTTGCCGGCCTTCTCCTCGAAGGTCACCGTGGTGACCACGGTGGTGCCTTCGCCGCCCTCGTCGTTGGTCCACACCAGGCGGGTAGGCGGCGTCACCTCGAGGTAGGTGCCGAAGAACTCCATCGTCTGGCCGCCCGCCGAGAAGACCAGCCGGTACTTGCCTCCCACGCGCACGTCGGCCTCGTGGGAGCGCAGCGTGATGGGGAAGGACTTGGGCACCCACCACCGGGTGAACAGCTCCGACCTGGTCCAGGCGTCGAACACCAGCCGCGCCGGCCCGTTGATGGTCCGCGACACCACGAGCTCACGATCCGACTTCCGCTCCACCACCGCCTGGGTCTTCAAGAGTGCTGCTCCTTGCGTTTGAGGTCCTGCACGAGGCCGTCGAGCGCGTCGAAGCGCTCGTCCCACAGCTGGCGGTAGCGCTCGAGCCAGGCCAGCTCGGTGTCCAGCCGCCGAGGCCCGAGCTTGCAGGTGCGCACCCGGCCGACCTTCTCGGTCGTCACCAGCCCCGCGTCCTCCAGCACCCCGACGTGCTTCTTCATGCCGGTGAGCGTCATCTCGAACCGGGTGGCGAGGTCGGTGATCGACGCGTCACCTCGACCGAGGCGCACCAGCACGCCACGCCGCGTGGGGTCCGAGAGGGCGGCGAAGGAGGCGTCGAGGGCCGCGGCTTGATACTGAGCCATGTGGTTCAGTATCGACCAGGCGCGCCTGCCGAGCAAGCGAAGTCGACGAGGCTCGCGGCTTCAGGGCAGCCCGGCGCCCAGCAGCTCGACGAAGAGCGCTCGGGCGACGTCTTCGAAGAGCCGCCCGGCGGACAGGAGCCCGCCGCAGTGGCCGGGTTCCCTGGCGAGCGTGAGCCCGGCGCAGCGCTCGAGCACCGCGTCCCAGAAGGGCCGGCTGCCGTGGGGCAGCAGGTGCTCGGTGATGGCCTCGGGCGGCCAGCGCACCGCCTCGGTGGGCTCGGCGTCGTTGGGGCTGGTGAAGCAGTCGAGGTCCACGTCGAGGAGCGTGGCAGGGGCCTCGGCGAGCCAGCGGGCGACGGCCTGCGCCTGGGGGCTCTGGCGCGGGGTGCCGAAGTCGTCGGAGAGCGCGGCGACGGTGGGCACCACGGCGAGGCGGTGACGCACGCCCGATGGGTCGACCCACTCGGGGGCGGTCACCACGCCGGGCAGCCGGGTGCGGGCGATGACCACCGCGTCGCCGACCAGACCGGCGGCCATGGCGGCGAGCACGTGGTCGAAGTTGCGGGGGTCGAGCCGGCGGCGGGCCCACTCGTCGAGCGCGAGCGCGTCGAGGCCGGGCGGTGGGCAGTCGCGGGGCGGCACCAGGTCGAGGTGGCGGTCGAGCGTCACCAGCAGCGCGGGCCGCTGGGCGGGCTCGAGCAGCAGCGCCCAGGCGGGGAGCGCGAGCCGGTGGGGGTCGAAGACGAAGCCTTCGCGGGGGCCCGGCCGGGTGCCCGCGATGGACAGGGGAATCAGCCCGGCGAAGGGACCGGGGAGCTCTGGGCGGGCGCCGTCCACCGTCACTGGTCGACGATGTTGAACTCGGTGCGGCGGTTCTCGGCCTTGCCCGCCTTGGTGGCGTTGGTGGCGATGGGCTTGGTCTCGCCGTAGCCGACGGCTTCCAGGCGGGCGGGGTCGATGCCGCGCTTGATGAGGGCGGACATCACCGCGTCGGCGCGGTTCTGCGACAGCTTGAGGTTCATCTCGTCGGGGCCGTCGGAGTCGGTGTGCCCTTCGATGCGCACGTGCTTGATGCTGGCGGTGTCCTTCAGCGCCTGCGCCACCTCGGAGAGGATCTTCTCGCTCTCGGCGCCGACGATCTTCGCGCTGCCCGAGGCGAACTTGATCTGCTTCTTGATCTCGATCTTCTCCTTGGTGACGACCACCAGGGAGTACTGCTTCGGGCAGCCGTTGTTCTCCGGCGGGCCGGCCTCGTTGGGGCACTTGTCCTGCGGGTCGGGGACGCCGTCGGAGTCGTTGTCGAGGTCCGGGCAGCCGTCCTCGTCCTGGAAGCCGTCCTTGTCCTCGGCCTCGTGGGGGCACTTGTCGACGTCGTCGTTGAGGCCGTCGCCGTCGGTGTCGAGCACCGGGCAGCCGAGGTTCTGCGGCGGGCCCGCCTCGTTGGGGCACTTGTCGGCGGCGTCGAGCAGGCCGTCGCCGTCGTTGTCGGGGTCGGGGCAGCCGTCTTCGTCCTGGAAGCCGTCCTTGTCCTCGGGCTGGTCGATGCAGCGGTCGACCGAGTCGGGGATGCCGTCGGCGTCGCGGTCCTTGGGGGCTTCCACCGGGCAGCCGCGGTTCTCCGCCGGGCCGGGCAGCGAGGGGCACTGGTCGTCCTTGTCGAGGACGCCGTCGCCGTCCTTGTCGGTCTCCTCGATCTTCACCACCAGCTGCGGCTGCTCGCGGACCAGCACCTGCTTGGGCCCGCAGTCCTTGGACATGAAGACGGCGCGCTTGGCGGCGTCCTCCGCGTCGCGGATGTGCTCCTGGGCGCGGAAGCTGGACCCTTCGTCGAGCTCGCCCAGCGCGAACTCGAGGTTGGCCTCGGCGGTGGCGAGCTCGCGCGGCGCGCAGCGCATGGCGTTGTTGCGCTTGGCGCGGTCGATGTCGATCTTGATGACCTCGCCCTTGGCGCGGATCTGCGCGCCGCTGACGCAGCCGGCGGCCACCACCGCGAGCATCAGGGTCGAGACGCGGCGAATCATGGGGCCGACAGCGGCTCCTCGCGGCGGGCGGCCTTGATGGCGTGCTCGCGGGCCTGGGCAGCGAACTTGGCGGCGGTCTGCGCGTACTGGATCGCCTGCTCGTAGTCCGAGTAGCCGACTTCCTCGCGCGCCTTGTGAATGTAGAGGTTGGCGGCGGTCCACTCGTACGGGGCGAGCTTGTCGGCCTGGGCGACCTTGGCGGCCTCCAGCGAGACCTGGGCGTCGAGCAGGTAGCTGGTCGACTGCATGGGGCCACAGGCGCCCAGGGTGAGCACGGCCACGGCGGCGAGGAACGGGCGCAGCATCGCGGGTGCACGCTCCCATGCACGTCCCCCATGGTCAATTTCGAGGCGACGGCCTTTTCCTCGGGGCCCGGCGTTGGGTAGCTTGGATGCCGCAATGGGGAGCAAGGACCAGAAGAAGCCCGCGCCCAAGAAGCCGGTCACCAAGAAGCCGGCCAGCGCGCCTGCCGCGGCGGCCCCGGCGGCCCCGGCGGCGCCTGCGGTTCCCGCGGCAGCGGCCAAGCCTCCCGCAGGTCACGCGGCCTCGGAGCCGGGCGGCAAGCTGCGCGCCCAGGTGGCCTACGAAGGCGACGACGAGTTCAGCATGATGTCGCTGGCCCCGGTGCGCCGGCAGAAGCAGAAGGTCGAGCTCACCGCGCTCGAGCCGGGGGTGAGCACCAAGGAAGAGTACGAGGAAGCGCCCAAGGACAAGGGCGTCTTCGGCCTGGTGCGGAAGTTCTTCGGGCGCTGAGGCGCCACCGACCTCAGAACCGCCCGTGCATCACGGCGCCGGCCGGCCCGAGCGCGAGGTCCACCGGGCTGTCGGGCGGGAGCGCCAGGAAGAGCCCCACCCCCGTCGCCAGCAGCGCCGCCGACGCCGCCCAGAGCCCGATGGCGAGCGAGCCGTTGGCATCCACCGGCGGGGTGAGCGCGGCGGCCTGCGCGGCGGTCGCCGGGTCCTTGAGCTTGCCCTGACCGTCGAGCAGTGCCCCGAGCGCCGCGCGATCGCCGGCGCCCCCGAGGTACACGCCGAGCCCTGCCCCGAGCGCGACCGCCGCGGAGCCCAGCAGCACGTAGCTCGCCACGCGTGGGCCACGGCCTCGCCCCATCGGCTCTTCCACGGCGGCGACCGGCGCCTCGTCGCGCAGCGTGGGTGGGCGCAGCGCCTCGCCCGGTGCCGCCGCCACCGTCGCCGCCACGGGCCCCGGCGTGACGGCCGGTGCCGCGCGGCCGGTGAGCACGAACTCGGCGAGGTCCGCGAGCCCCTGGGCTTCCTGGCCGCCCTTGGTGCGGACGCTGCCCGAGCGCAGCGGCGCGCCGCGGTTCACCTCGATGAGGGTGGCGGTCACCATGCCGGGCTCCGCGCGGCGGGCGTCGGTGCGGAAGACCACCAGGCTCTCGGCTCCGGAGATGGCGGCGAGCTTGAGCGCGACGTCGGTCCCCTGCCCCTGCACGCACAGCGGCACGCGCTCCGACAGCGCGCCCTCGAAGGCGAGGTCGACGCTCTGTCGCTCGCCCTGCGCCACCGCCACCTGGTGGACGAAGGAAGTCAGCTCGCCGAGCGTGAGCTGCAGGCGGTAGGAGCCGGGCATCAGGTCGGCCTCGAAGGGCGTCTTCCCCGCGGGGAAGCCGTCGAGCAGCACGGTGGCGCCCGGCGGCGCGCTGGTGACCTGGAAGCGCACCTTCTTCGCCTTGGCCACGTCCTTGCGAATGCCTTCGAGCAGCTGGATGGTCGACGGCGAGTAGTAGTCGGGGTCCGGGGCGAAGCGCGGGTCGACGCGCAGCGGCCGCTTGAAGGCCTCGGCCGCCTCCGCCTTCTTCCCCAGGCTGCGCAGCGCCAGGCCCTGGAGCAGCCAGGCGCGCACCTCGAGCGCCCACGCGTCGGACCTGGGGCCCAGCCGCGCGAGCCCCTGCAGCGCCGACTGGGCGCCGTCGGCCGCGCCCTGGAGGTCGCCGGCGTAGAACCGGGCCTGCGAGGCGTCGAGCTGCCGGCCGAGCTCCTCGGCGCTGGCGGTGGGGAGCGGGCGCAGCCGCTCGAGGACTTCCTCGGGGGGAAAGGCGCCGTCGCCCAGCCGGGCCACCAGCGCCCGCTGGAAGGCGGTCGACGCGGTGGCGAGCTCGGGGTCGCGGCAGTCGCCCACGGCGAGCCCGAGCGTGCCCCCGGCGAAGGCCGACCACGGCGCGAGGGCGAGCAAGGCGAGGAAGCGCACGTTCACTTTCTCCACGGGAGAGTGGGGCCTATTAGACTGACCCGCCGCGCTTCGTCAGTGCCCTTCGATGCTCGCCCCCGGGACCCCCATCGGCCGCTACGTGGTGACGCGCAAGCTCGCCGAAGGCGGCATGGCCGAGCTCTACCTCGCCAAGGCCACCGGCCCCGACGGCTTCGCGAAGGACGTGGTCATCAAGCAGATCCGCACCTTCCTGGCGTCCGATGAAGGCTTCATCGAGATGTTCAAGGCCGAGGCGCGGCTCGCGTCTCGCCTCAACCACGCGAACATCGTGCAGATCTTCGACTTCGCGCGCCACGAGGACACCTACTACCTGGCGATGGAGTACGTGCAGGGCGCCTCGCTCTGGGACCTGCGCAAGCGCTGCCGGGAGCACCAGGTGGCCTTCCCGCCCATCGTCGCGGCCGAGCTCTGCGCCCAGGTCGCCCGCGGGCTGCACTCCGCCCACTCGCTCACCGAACGCGGCAAGCCGCTCAACCTGGTGCACCGCGACGTGACGCCGCACAACGTGCTGCTGTCCTTCGAGGGGGCGGTGAAGCTGACCGACTTCGGCATCGCCAAGGCGGGCACCAGCGCCACCGCGCCCGGCATGCTCAAGGGCAAGTTCGCGTACATGTCGCCCGAGCAGGCGCGCGGGGAAGCGGTCGACGCGCGCACCGACGTCTTCGCGCTCGGGGTGGTGCTGTGGGAGCTGCTCACCGGCCAGCGCCTGTTCGAAGGCGACAGCGACGTGGCGGTGCTGCGCGCGGTGCAGGAAGCGCCGATTCGCCGGCCGAACGCGCTCAACCCCGAGGTGAGCGAGGAGCTGTGCGACGTGGTGCTGCGGGCGCTGGAGCGCGACCCCGCCCGGCGGTACCAGAGCGCGCTGGAGTTCGAGCGCTCGCTCGCCAACTTCGTGCTGCGCGCGGCGCGCAGCGCGGAAGACACCAGCGTGGGCGCCTTCGTGCGGCAGATGTTCCACGAGGAGCTCGACGCGCTCCACGCCGCGGAGCTGGCGCTCGGCCAGGGCACCGCGTCCCGCACGCCGGTGGGCCAGGCGCCGGCAGCCCCCGCCCCGCCGGCCGAGCCGTCGCTGGTGGTCGCCAGCGCCAGCGCCCAGACGTGGACGCCTGCGCCCGG
>JAIBBQ010000213.1 GCA_019694595.1 Myxococcaceae bacterium | reverse complement strand
GTTGGCGGCGACCAGCGCCTGGGCGAGCGCGCCCCCGGCGTTCTTCGCCAGCTCGGTGGCGCGCACGCAGATCGCTTCCGGCAGGCCCACCCGCCGCGCGACGTCGATGGCCGACGACGAGCCCGCCGCGCCGAGCTGCAGCCGGTAGGTGGGCGCCATGCGCGCGGCGTCGAAGCCCACCCGGGCGTTGACGAAGCGCGGGTCGAGGTGGGCGAGCGCCTTGAGCTCCTCGAGGTGGGTGGTGACCAGCGCCACCGCGCCCTGCGAGAGCAGCGTCTCCAGCACCGCGGTGGCGATGGCGGCGCCTTCCTTGGGGTCGGTGTCGGCCGCGATCTCGTCGATCAGCACCAGCGCGCCCGAGCCCGCGGAAGCGCAGATGTCCCGGAGCTGGGTGACGTGCGCACTGAAGGTCGACAGGCCTCGCGAGAGGTCCTGCGAGTCGCCCACCGCCGAGTCCACGGTCTTGAACAGCGGGAGCCGCGAGCCGTCGCCCACCGGCACCGGCAGCCCGGCGCGCACCATGAGCGCGACCAGGCCGACCGCGGTCAAGGTGATCGTCTTGCCGCCCGCGTTGGGGCCGGAGATCACCAGCGAGCGCGCCGGCCCGCGGAGCTCGACGTCGTTGGGCACCACGTCGGCGCCGCCCAGCGCCAGCAGCGGGTGGCGCAGCCGGATCAGCGCGAGCTGGCCGTCTTCGGGCTCGAGCTCCGGCCTGCGCGCCTTGAGCGCGTCGGACAGCGCGGCGGCGGCCTCGGCCTCGTCGAGCTCGGCGCAGGCCGCGATGCCCCGCTCGATGCCTTCGGCCTGGTCCCCGACGAGCTCCGAGAGCTCGAGCAGCACCTGCCGCTCTTCCTCGAGCACCACCGACTGGGCGATGGCGAGCTCGTTGCCGAGGCCGATGAGCGCTTCGGGCTCGACGAAGAGCGTCTGCCCGGTCTGGCTCGCGTTGTGGACGATGCCCGGCACCAGCCGCTGGTGCTGGGAGAGCACGGGGACCACGTACCGCTCGTGGCGCACCGAGTAGTACTGCTCCTGCAGGTTCGCCTTGAAGGCCTCGTCGTGGAGCAGATCGTCGAGGCGGGCCTTGATGGTCCGGTGCAGGCCCCGGGTGCGATCGCGGGCGGCCTTGAGCCCGGGGCTCGCCGAGTCCGAGATCGCCCCCGACGGCTCGATGCTGCGCTCGAGGCGCGACGGGAGCTTGCCGGTGTCGGGGATGGCGCGGGCGATCTCCGCCAGGCGCGGGAGCCGCTCGGCGCGGGCCTCCAGCGCGGCGGCGGTGTGATCGAAGGCGAAGAGCGCCGCGGTGACCTGGAGCAGCTCCTGGGGGTCGAGCATGCCTCCGCGGGCGGCGCGGGCGGCGAGCGGGCGCACGTCGGGCAGCCCGGCGAGCGGCAACATCAGCGGCTCGGCGTGCAGGGTTCTCGCTTCCTCGACCAGCGCCAGCGCCGCCTCGACGGCCTCGCGCGTCTCGAGGAACGGGCGGGCCGCGGCGCGCACCTTGCCGGACTCGGTGCGGGCGCGCTCGACGATGGCCTGGCGGACCGCTTCGAAGCGCAAGGCGAGCAGGGTGGGGGCAGAGGCGAGCATGCGACGTCGCGGTGTAGCAGCGAGGCCGGCGCCTGTCCCAGCGGTGCGCGGCCGCCTGAAACTGGGAAGCCGCTGCGGACTGGTGTCTGCTGGCGACGATGCCGGTCTGGTCGTTGCTCGCGCTCGCCCTGGGCGCTGCGTCCCCCTCGGAGCTGACCCTCGCGCTGCAGCACGCCCTGGCGCAGGAAGCCGCGGGCGACGAGCCGGGCGCGCTGCGCGAGCTCGATGGCCTGGTGCACCGCGCCCCCACCTGGGAGCTGCCGAGAATGGAATCGGCCCGCCTGCTGCTCAAGCGGGGGGAGCGGCTGGAGCTGGCGCAGGCCCACCTCGAGGCGGCGCGCTCGCTGGCGCCCGAGAACCCTCGCGCCCACTACCTGTGGGCGCTCTGGCTCGAGGAGGAGCACCGCCCCGCTCAGGCGATCGCCGCGCTCGGTGTCGCCCTGGTGCTCCGCCCCGAGTTCGACGAAGCGAGCTTCCGGCTGGGGGCGCTGCTGCTCTCCCAGGGCGACGCCGCCGGCGCGGTGGTGGCGTACCGGCGAGCGCTGAAGCGTCACCCCGAGGCGACCGGCAGCCGCCTGCAGCTGGCGCTGGCGCTGGAGCGCTCGGGCCACGTCGCCGAGGCGGAGCACGAGCTGTCGCTGCTGGCCCAGGCGAGCGCCACCCGCCAGGTGGGGACCGCCAAGCTGGCCGACCTCTACGCCCGCACCGGCCGGGAAGCGAAGGCGCAGAAGCTCAGGGCTTCCCTGGGCGCGCCGGAGCGAAAGCTGCGCCCGCTGCTCCCGTCGCGACGCTGAATCGGCGCGCGGCGCGCCTGGCGGGGGGGTAGATTCCGCGCCGTGAAGGCTCCCTGGCTCGTGACCTGTGGCGTGGTGTTGGTGGCGTGGAACGCGCTCGCGGCGCAGCAGCGCCCGGCGATCGCCGACGTGCTGAAGGAGCTGCGGAAGATCGAGAGCGCGGGCTACCGCGGCCACGGCGAGGAGCTGCGCATGCAGTACGACGCCAAGGCCAAGGAGCAGGTCAACGACGTCATGTCGCGCGTGTACTCGGCGTGGTGCTCGATGCCGGGCGACGACGCCTGGAACCAGCTCAAGGCCATCTCTCCGATGGACCCCGAGAACCCGTGGATTCACCTGGGCATGGCGCGCGTCTACGCCCGCTGGAAGGGCATGGGCGACCAGGCGAAGACCGAGCTCGGCGGGCTGTTGCTCAAGGACCCCGGCTTCTACCCGGCGATCACCGGCCAGGCCGAGCTGGCGCTCCAGAAGGGCGACGCAGCGGAAGCCGCCAAGCTCTTCACCGCCTCGCTCAGCCTGGGCGACGACCCGCGCGCCCGGTCGGGGCTGGGGCTCGCGCTCCTCGCGCAGGGCAAGCAGGCCGAAGGCCGTGCGGCGCTGGAGCAGGCGCTCGCGGCGTGGCCCGACCAGCCCGCCGCGCAGCAGGCGCTCTTCAAGCTCCTCAAGGACGCGGGCGACCCCAAGGCGGCCCAGGTGGCGGCCCTGATCGTCGAGCTGAGCCCCCGCAACCGCGAGGCGCGCCAGACGCTCGCCGAGCTGTACTTCGCGGGCGGCGACCAGGCCAAGGCGGTGCAGGCGTACGAAGAGCTCGTGCGGCTGGGGAACCCCGAAGCGCCGGTGCTCACCCGCCTCGCGGGGCTCTACCGGGACCAGAAGAACGCGGACGCCGAGGAGCGCACGCTCAAGTCCCTCGCCGCGCTGGAGAAGGACAACCCGGCCCCGTGCGCCCGGCTCGCCGAGCTCCTCTTGGCGCGCGGCAAGGCGGACCTCGCGGAAGAGCAGCTCAAGGAAGCCGCGAACCGGGGCCCGTCGAACGCGGCCGCCTGGCTCGCGCTCGGCAAGGCGCAGGAAGCGCGCGGGGTGCTCTACGAGGCGTACCCGAACTACCGCAAGGCCGCGGGGCTCACCGGCGACGGCGTGGAAGAGGCCAAGGGCGAGGTGGCCCGGGTGGAGAAGCTGCTCCAGCTGCCGGCCAAGAAGGCCAAGGGCAGCGTCGACGCCATCTACGGCACGGTGGCCAGCTCTCTCAACGCGCTCTTCCTGGCGCGCAAGAGCCCGGGCGGGTCCATCAAGGTGCGGGTCAAGGTCGGCAAGGAAGGCGACGTGCAGCTGGTCGAGCTGGTCGAGGATTCGGTGAAGGACCCGGTGCTGGCCGCGCACGTGTTCGTCGCGCTGCAGGAAGCGCAGTACCCCAAGCAGAAGCGCGAGCCGGTGTTCGAGTTCGAGCTCAAGGGCAAGAAGGGCAAGTGACGACCCGGCTGGGCATCGACGTCGCGGCGGCCGACGGCTTCGCGGCGCTCAAGGGGTGCCGGGTGGGGGCGATCGTCAACCCCACGTCGGTCGACTCGCAGCTGCGCCACCTGGCGGACCTGCTGGCGGCCGCGCCCGGGGTGAAGCTCGGCGCGCTCTTCGGCCCCGAGCACGGCGTGCGCGGCGAGGCCCAGTACATGGAAGCGGTGGGCGAGGTGGCGCGCGACCGGCACACCGGCGTGCCGGTGCACAGCCTCTACGGGTCCACCGAGGCGTCGCTCTCGCCGCGCGAAGAATGGCTCCACGGGCTCGACGCGCTGGTCTTCGACATCCAGGACGTGGGCAGCCGCTACTACACCTACGTGTGGACGCTGGCGCTGGCGATGAAGGTGGCCGCGCGCCAGAAGCTCAAGGTGGTGGTGCTCGACCGGCCGAACCCCATCGGGGGCGCGGAGGTCGAAGGGAACCTGGTGGGCGAAGGCTTCCGGTCCTTCGTGGGGCTCTACCCGGTGCCCAACCGCCACGGCATGACCGCGGGAGAGATCGCCCGGCTGGTGAACGCGGACATCGGCGCCGAACTGGTGGTGGTGCCCTGCGAGGGCTGGCGGCGCACCCAGCGCTGGCCGGACACCGGGCTGCCGTTCATTCCGCCGTCGCCCAACATGCCCACGCCGGACACGGCGCTGGTGTACCCGGGCATGTGCCTGCTCGAAGGCACCAACCTCTCGGAAGGGCGGGGCACCTGCCGGCCGTTCGAGCAGTTCGGGGCCCCGTACCTCGAGGCGCGCGCCACCGCCGACGCGCTGGAAGCGCTGCGGCTGCCGGGGGTGCGCTTCCGGCCGGTGTCCTTCACGCCCACCTTCGACAAGCACCGCGGCGTCTCGTGCGAGGGCGCCTTCATGCACGTCACCGACGCGCGCGCGTTCCGCCCGCTGCTCACCGGGCTCGCGGTGGTGGAAGTCGGCCGGCGGCTGGGCGGAGCGGAGTTCCGCTGGCGGCGCGACGCGTACGAGTTCGTCGACCAGGTGCCGGCCTTCGACCTGCTGTGTGGCGCGGCGATGCCCCGCGAGCGGCTGGAAGCCGGCGAGGCCGCGACGGCGATCGCCGCGGCACTCGACGCTGAGCTGCCGCAGTTCCTGCCCCGCCGTGCCAGAGTGCTGCTGTACGAGTGACCGGCGATGGCGGCGATCGGCATCTTCTCGGATACCGGTGGTGACCTCGAGGCGTTCGACGCCGCGCTCAAGGTGCTCGCGGAGAAGGGCGCGCGCCGCTTCCTCTTCGCGGGCGGTCGCTTCCAGGACCTCGACGACTGGGTGCAGTGGAAGCGCGACCTGGCGAAGGCCCAGTCGGACTACACCGACCTCGATTTCCTCGCCGACGTGGAGAACCACCTCGCGGAGCGCGAGCCGCTGGAACGGCCGCTCGCGTTCGGCACCGCGTACGAGCTGATGCGCGGCGCGGAGGAGACCGCGCGCCTGGCCGACCGGGTGATCCGCACGCCCGAGAAGGGCTCGCTCGCCTACCAGGACCCCAAGATTCCCAAGAAGGCCGTCGACATGCTGGGCGAGACGCTCTGCTGCCTGGTGCACGACAAGAACGACCTCGACAAGGAAGACATGCTGAACGCCGTGCTGCTGGTGCACGGGCGGGAGAGCGTGCCCAAGGTGGTGCAGATCGGGCCCCGCTACTTCCTCACCCCGGGGAGCGTGGCCAAGGGCACGCCCGCGGCGGTCGGGCTGCTCGAGCTGGCGACCGAGGACAAGTCGATGCGCTACAGCGCGTACGCGCTCGACGGCAAGGCGCTGGTGGAGCCCCAGGTGCTGCAGGTGGTGCAGAAGAAGAAGCTCTCGGTGAAGGGATGAAGGTGGCCCTGCTGGGCGGCAGCTTCAACCCGCCCCACGTGGGGCACCTGATGGCCGCGCTCTACGCTCGTACCGCGCTGGGTTTCGACGAGGTGTGGCTGGTGCCCAGCTTCCACCACCCGTTCCACAAGCCGCTGGCGCCGTTCGCCGACCGGGTGGCGCTGTGCGGGGCGATGACCGCCGACGTGGGGCCGTGGCTCAAGGTGTGCGAGGCGGAGCGCGACGTGGGCGGGGAAGGGCGCACCATCGAGCTGCTCGAGTACCTGCTGCCACGCAATGCCGGCACGCGCTTCTCGCTGGTCATCGGTTCCGACATCGTGCGCGACCTCCCGAGCTGGAAGGCGTTCGACCGCATCGAGCAGCTGGTCGACGTGGTGGTGCTGCAGCGTGCGGGGTTCCCCGAGGCGCGGGCGGTGGGCCCTGCACTGGCGCAGGTGTCGTCCACCGAGCTGCGCGAGCGGCTCGCCCGCCGGGACCGGCCCGAGCTGTTGGTTCCGCGCGCGGTGCTGGCGCTGATCGATGCGCGGGGCCTGTACCGCTGACCGGACGCTCGTGCTAGGCGCACTGGCATGGCGCGCCGGTCGATCCAGGTCGTGGGAGCGATGCTCGAGAAGGGCCCTGGCCGTTACCTCATCACCCAGCGGGGGCCGAAGGCGTCGCTCGCGCTCCTGTGGGAGTTCCCCGGCGGGCGGGTGCAGCCGGGCGAGGGCCTCGAAGCGGCGCTGCGCCGCGAGCTCAAGGAGCGGCTCGGGCTCGAGGTGGTGGTGGGCGAGCAGGCCATGGCCACCACGCACGAGTACTCGGAGTACGACGTCGACTTCCGCGTCTTCCAGTGCGCGCTGAAGGACCCCAGGTCCGAGCCGCACCACGACAAGGTGAACGACCACCGCTGGGTCACGCTGGGCGAGATGTCGGAGTACGAGTTCCCCGCGGCCGACGCCCGCACGCTGTCGAAGCTCCTGGAGCTCGACGACTGATGCATCAGGCACCGAAGGAGATCGGCTGGGTCGAGGTGATCTGCGGCTCGATGTTCTCGGGCAAGACGGAGGAGCTGATCCGCCGCCTCAAGCGGGCGCTCTACGGCAAGCAGAAGGTGCAGGTCTTCAAGCCCCGGCTCGACGATCGCTACGACGAGTCGGCGGTGGTGAGCCACTCGCTGATCAAGGTGCCGTCGGTGCCCGTGGTGCGGGCCGCCGAGATCCTGATGCACGTGCGCCCCGAGACCGAGGTGGTGGGCATCGACGAGGTGCAGTTCCTGGGGCCGGAGATCGTGCAGGTGGTGGAGCAGCTCGCCGGCCAGGGCAAGCGCGTGATCTGCGCGGGGCTCGATCAGGACTACCAGGGCCGGCCGTTCGAGCCGATGCCGCAGCTGCTGGCGATCGCCGAGTACATCACCAAGGAGCTCGCGATCTGCGTGGTGTGCGGCAACCCGGCGAACCGCAGCCAGCGCCTCATCGCCCGCGAGGAGCGGGTGGTGGTGGGGGCCACGGGCTCCTACGAGGCGCGCTGCCGCAAGTGCCACGTGCCCGCGCCCGCCGAGGCGACCCCGGCGCAGAACCTGGACCTCTTTCCCCGCTGAAGGGACGCTCACCCATGCGCGACGCGCTCTACGACAAGATCCCGTACCGGCTGCCGGAGCTGAAGCACCACTACGGCCCCAACGTGCACCTGGTGGGCACGCCGTACCTGCTGTCGCTCTTGTCCACGCTCTGCGCGAAGGACACCCTGCAGCCGCAGGTGAACCGGCTGGTGGCGACGCTCTACACCGACCTCATCACCATGGTGGTGAACCAGGAATTCCCGCGCACCTCGGTGGCGGTGCCGACGCGGATGATCGAGCACACCCCCAAGGGCATCTACCAGGGCGAGGTGATCGACCCCGACGTGCGCGCGATCAGCGTGAACATCGCGCGGGCCGGCACGCTGCCGTCGCAGGTGACGTACGACCTGCTCAACACGCTGCTCAACCCGCGGCTGGTGCGGCAGGACCACATCATCATGAGCCGCATGCTGGACAACGCCGACCAGGTGGTCGGCTCGACCATCGGCGGCAGCAAGATCGGCGGCGACGTCGACGACGCGCTGGTGCTCTTTCCCGACCCGATGGGGGCGACGGGTGGCTCGCTGTCCACCGCGATCAGCCTCTACAAGCACAAGGTGCCGGGGAAGATGCGCAAGGTGGTCTGCGCGCACCTGATCGTGACGCCGGAATACCTGCGCCGCATCCAGAAGGATCACCCCGACGTGCAGGTGTACGCGCTGCGGCTCGATCGCGGCATGTCGCCGCCCGAGGTCTTCGGGACCGAGCCGGGGCTCAAGTGGGAGCAGGAGCGGGGCCTCGACGAGCGGCAGTACATCGTTCCCGGCGGGGGTGGCATGGGCGAAGTGATGAACAACGCGTGGGTGTGAACGACATGGGCTTCGAAGCGGCAGACGTCTCGACCTTCATCGACCGGCAGGCGATCGCGGCGCGCGTCGCCGAGCTGGGGGCGCAGCTCACCAAGGACTACCAGGGCAAGGCGCTGACCCTGGTGGGCATCATGAAGGGCTCGGTGTTCTTCCTCACCGACCTGGCGCGGGCCGTCGATCTGCCGCTCACGGTCGAGCTGCTCGGGGTGTCGAGCTACCAGGGCGGCACCGAGACCACGGGCGAAGTGCGGATCACCTCCGACCTCACCAAGCCGATGGCCGACAAGCACATCGTCATCGTCGAGGACATCATCGACACCGGCCTCACCATGAAGTTCTTGCTGGAGAACTTCGCGGCGCGGCACCCGGCTTCGGTGAAGGTCTGCGCGCTGCTCGAGAAGCCGGCGCGGGCGCGGGTGAAGGTGCCCATCGACTACAAGGGCTTCGTGATCGAGGACAAGTTCGTCGTCGGCTACGGGCTCGACTTCGACGAGAAGTACCGCAACCTGCCGTACATCGGCGTGATGAAGGGCACCTGACCGCGGTCAGGGCGTGCCCGCGTCCGGCGAGGCGACGGGGGCAGGGGCCTGCTCGGGAGGCGCCGAGAGCTGGTGCACCGCGGTGCGAAGCGAGCTCGAGAGCGCCTTGGCCGGCGGCTCCACCGTGAGCAGCATCTGGCTCGCTTCCCGCTGGTGGCGGCTGTCGGTCTGGGTCGCCAGCTTGAGCTGCGCCAGCGCTTCCTCGACGCGCGCGAGCGACTCTTCCAGCTGGGTGCGCGCCAGGTAGTACGCGACGTCGGTCTCCAGCTTGCGCAGCGTGGCGAGCTGCTCGTCGGTGAGGCCCTTGAGGAGCCGGGCCCGGCGAAGGCACGCGGCGCCTTCTTCCAGCGCACGCGGGTCGTCGGTGGCCACGCGGGGGCGCGCCAGCTGTTCCAGGGCGGTGAAGAGCGCGCGGTCGAGCGAGTCGCGGTCGTCGAACTTGCCGCCCAGGAGCCCGGGGACCTGGGTGCCCTTGAGGTCGATGGGCGCGTAGGCGTCGGCCAGCGCGGCGTCGGTGGGCCGCCAGGGCTCCGCGCCGGTGGGCATCAGCTTGCCCTTGAGCACCACCAGCTTGCCGTCGTCCACCCGCAGGGAGAACGTGCGCGCGTTGAGCTGGCTGAGCAGCACCACCGCCAGCGCGGCGAGGCTCAGCACCACCGTCGCCACCACCAGCCGCACGAAGGCCCGCCACAGCCGCCGCAGCAACCCCGGCGACGGCATGTCCGATGAGGTAGCCATTCGTCACACCATACTCTTTCTTTGGGCGGGCTCTTTCGCGGCCGTAGAGTGCGCTCGGTGGGGACGACCTTTCAGCGACTCGGTCTGAGCGAGCTGCTCCCGCGGTACGTGTTCGCGGAAGGGTTGATTGCACGCCGGAGAGTCCTCGAAGTTGGGGCGGTTGCATCGACGAAGGGCGCCTCGGCGCGCTTCCTCGTCTCGCGCGGTGCGCGCCTGGTGCTGGCGGCGGACAACGACGTGCGGGCGGTCGAAGAGTCCCGCGTGCAGGTGTCGTTGCCCAACCTCCGGTACCGCGCCGCGGTCTTCGATGACCTGGAGGGGGGCAGTTTCGACACCATCTTCGTGGCGGACCTGGCGCCCTACGTGGCGGCGCCGGAGCTGTTGCGGGATCTGGTGCGCCTGCTCGCGCGCGGCGGCCACCTGGTGGGCGGGCTGCGGAACCCGGCGGGCCTCGCGCTCGCCCACCTCATCGAGCCCGAAGATCAGGACGCGCCCCCGACCTACGGGCAGCTGCTCGATCTGCTGAGCCAGCACTTCCCGTCGGTGGAGGTGGCGACCCAGAGCCCGGTGCTCGGCTACCAGCTCGCGCTCGAGAAGGGCGAAGGCCTGCAGGTCGACGGCTCGCTCGCCGAGAGCACCGAAGCGGCCTATTTCGTGGTGGTGGCGGGCAAGGAAGCGGTGCGCTCCGTCGACCCCACCTGGGTGCAGCTGCCCCCGGCGCCGCTCGCCTTCAGCCACGGACGCCTCGAGGAAGCGGCCCGGCGCACCAAGGAATGGCAGGAGCGCAGCCACACGTTCAAGGAGGCGCTCGAGAAGTCGAAGGGCGACCTCCAGCGCAAGGAAGCGGAGCTCGCCGGCTCGCGCGGGCAGCTCGACGAGGCGCGGGAGGCGGTGTCCAGGCTCACCGCGCAGCTCGAGAGCTACGCGCGGCGGCCCAACCTCGACAAGGAGCGCGACGAGCTCGCGTCGCGGGTGCGGCGGCTGCAGGCCGAGCTCGACGTGGCGAGCGAGCGCGCGTCCGACGCCGAGAGCCGGGTCAGCTCGGCCAAGCTGGAGGTCGACGCCTTCCAGCGCCAGGCGCGGGAAGCGGCGAGCGAGGCGCTCGGGGCGCAGGAGAATGCCCGGCTCGAGCGCGCGCGCCGCGAAGAGGTGCTGGGCCAGCTGGAAGACGCCCGGACCCGTCTCACCACCGCGTACGAGGACGTGGGCAAGCTGCAGGACGAGCTCGCCCAGGCCCGGGTGGAGCTCGAGCGCGCCCGCCTCGCCGCGGACCGCGTGGCCGACGCACTGTCGTCGCGCGAGCGGGAGCTGGTCGAGGCGCGCGAGCGCGAGGTCAAGCAGGCCGAAGGTCGCAGCGAGGCGCTCGCCGCCCAGGAAGGGCTCGCCCGCCAGCTCGCCGAGGTGCAGGCCCGGGAGGCGCAAGGGAAGTCGGTGCTGGAACGGCTCGAAGGTGAGCGCCTCGCCGCGGTGCGCTCCGCCGAGCTGGAAGCCGACAGCCGCCGCCGGACGCTGGAGCTGCTGGAGACCGAGCGGGGTCTGAGCCAGGAGCTGCAGCGCGAGCTCGAGTCGCTGCGCCGCCAGGAACAGGCGCTGGGGACCGAGCTGGCGGCTTCGCGGAACACCGCCGAGGAGCTGGGCAAGGAGCGAGACGCCCGCGCCGCCGAGGAGCGCCGCTGGAAGGACGCCGCCGCCAGCCTCGAGGAACAGCTCGCCGGCGCTCGCGCGCAGGTCGAGTCGCTCGAAGGTCAGGTCGCGACCCTGGAGGTCGCGGGCGAGGAAGAGCGCGCCCGGGTGCGCCGCCTGGAAGGCGATCTGACCACCGCCATCGGCGCCGAGCGCAGCGCGCGCGCGCAGGCCGAGGCGTCGCTCGCCGAGGCGCGGGCGGCGGCCCAGCAGCTCGACGAGGCCCGG
>JAIBBQ010000212.1 GCA_019694595.1 Myxococcaceae bacterium | reverse complement strand
GCCGCTGTTGCCTGCGCCGCCGAGGCCTCCGGGCGCACCGAAGGCCCCGCCGCTGCCGCCGCCGGAGCCGGGCGAGCCGCCGCCGGTGGTGGTGCCGTCGGCGCCGCGGCCGTCGCCCTGGGCGCACCCGGGCGACAGCGGCCCGGTGGGCAGGTCGCCCCCCGCGGGCTGCATGGCGTTGGCGCCGCTGTGAATCGCGTTCACGAAGCCGTTGATGAAGGCGTGGCCGTACACCGCGATGACCACCGGCCGGGTGCCGTGGAAGCCCAGGCCCCCGTCGGTCACCGCCAGCTCCTGGGTGGTGATGAGCAGCGCGTCGCCGCCGTCGAGGCTCAGGGTCGAGAGGGTGACGCCGCCGTCGTGGCAGAAGGTGTTGGTGGCGCCCGGCGTGGTGTCGATGTCCGTCTGGCAGTCGACCAGCCAGCGGCCCGCGGGCTGGGGCACCGCCTGCGGGTCGAAGCCGGTGGGCGCATAGCGGAACGGATTGCCGCACCCGGCGTCGGGCAGGCAGTACCCGGTGGCGCAGGCGGCGAAGGTGGCGACGGTGGTCTGGCAGCCCGCGGTGGGGTCGCAGGCCAGCGCGGTGAGGCAGGGGTTGGTGGGGGTGGAGCAGGTGACCGCGGTGCCGCCGCCGCAGACGCCCGCGCTGCACACCTCTCCCACGGAGCAGGCGTTGGCGTCGTTGCACTGGGCCCCCGCGCAGTCGGGGTCGAGGCAGTCCTTGGGGCCGTCGCCGTCGTCGTCGATGCCGTTGCCGCAGTTGAGCTCCACCAGCGAGCAGCCGCCGTCGCCCTGGCAGGTGCCTCCGTCGCCGCACGCGGCGCCTGCGTCCTTGGGAGTGAGCCCCTGGCACCCTGCTGGCTCGCTGCAGGCGGCGGTCGCGAAGCAGCCCGAGGTCGGGCACACGCGCATCGCGCCGCGGCAGGTGTGGTCGGTCTGGCAGGCCTGGTCGATGACGCAGGCGGCCCCGGCGTCGCAGGTCTGCGCGAAGCAGTCGGGGTCCTCGCAGTCGGTGAGCCCGTCGTGGTCGTCGTCGAGGCCGTCGCCGCAGAAGGCCTCGCCGGTGGCACACGCGCCGTTGCTGCGGCAGAGGCCGCCGTCGGCGTCGCACGGCCGGCCGATGGCCACCGGGTAGACGCACACGCCGGCGTCGCAGCCGCCGGGCGCGACGCCGCAGACGCCGGCGTCCTCGCAGGCGAGCACCTGCGTCTGGCAGACACCGGCGGTGCAGACCTCGCCCGAGGTGCAGAGGTCCTGATCCGGGCAGGCGAGGCCTTCGCAGTCGCCGTCCGCGCAGTCCTTCTTCCCGTCGCAGTCGTCGTCCTTCTGGTTGCCGCAGCGGGTCTCCACGCCACCCGGCTTCACGTCGGGGTCGGTGTCGTCGCAGTCGAGCGGTGCGGGCACGCCGTCGTGGTCGGCGTCGACGCCCCCGTCGACGCCCGGCTTGCCGCGGAGGGTCACCGTGAAGCGCTGCGCTCCGGGGTCACCCAGCGAGACGGCGACCCGCTCGCTGCGCTCCTCGGTGGGGCCGTCGCAGGTCGGGCTGCGGTAGCCGAGCGCGGTGACGTAGAGCTGCCCGGGTTCGAGCGTCTTGCCCGGGGCGATGCCGAAGCGAACCGTGTCGTCGTCCGTCGGCCGCTTCACCGCCTCGGTGAGCACGATGGCCGACTTCGCGGTCACCAGCTCCAGCCGGGTGCACTGGCTCGCGGTGGCCGGCGAGAAGACCACCGAGACCACCACCACTCCGGTGTTCTGGCAGCCGAGCGAGAGCGCGAGCGCGGCGAGCGCGACGAGGAAGCGGAAGGGCGGACGCGGGGCACTCACGTTCGAAGGCGGTGGTACCCCGCTTCGGTGCCCCTGTCATCGGGGGAGCGAGCGGGTGCCTCCAGGAGGGGACAGGTGGAGCCTCGCTGCCACCCTGGCGCCGCCAGCTATGGCGCGGGTGGCAGGGCGGCAGGCCGGGTCAGCGGCGACGCCAGGTGCGCAAGGGGCCGAAATGACTGCAATCGAGCTCCGGGGACGCCGTTGTCCCGGGTTGGCCCTTCCCTTGCTGTGCTCGGCCGCATGGATCACCGCGAGTTCAAGCGAGCGCCGATGTCCGGAGAGGTGAAGTTCTTCGAGTGGAACCAGCCGCGCGCCGCGGTGGCCACCGAGATCTCCGGTGGCGGCATGTTCCTCAAGACGGCCCAGGCGCTCCCCGAAGGCTCGATGCTGACGGTGCGCGTGGCGCTCCCCGGCATGCAGCGCGCGTTCACCGTGCTCACCAAGGTGGTGCGCACCGTGAAGGGCGGCCTGCTCGCGGCGCCCGGCATGGGCGTGCGTTTCCTCGACCTGCAGCCGAAGGACCGCGAGACCATTCGCGCGTACGTCGCGGCGCGGGCCCTTCCGGAGCCTGCGTGATGCACGAACTTCCTCCCATCTGCTTCCAGCCGCCGCGCTTCACCCTGGTGGCGCTCGCGCAGGGCTTCGAGGTGCAGGTCGGCCTCGACAAGCCGCGGCCCGACCCGCGGACCGTGCCCTTCCAGGCCGCGGCCCTGGGTTCGTTGACGCTCTGAAGTGGTCGTGCCATTGCGTCGCGCTCGATGAGCGCTCACCTTCCTCTCGCTGCAGTGGTGCTGTGCGCCGGCAAGGGCACGCGGATGAAGTCCGCCCAGGCCAAGGTGCTGCACCCGTTGCTCGGTCGCCCGATGGCTGCGTTTCCGGTGGCCCGCGCCCGCGAGGCCGGCGCCCAGCGGGTGACCTGCGTGGTCGGTCACCAGGCGCAGGCGGTGGAGCAGGCGCTCACCGCGGTCTTCGGCGCGGGGACGCTGTCCTTCGCGCTCCAGAAGGAACAGCGCGGCACCGGCGACGCGGTGAACGCGGCGCGCGCGGCGCTCGAGGGGTTCTCCGGCGCGGTGCTCATTCTCTACGGCGACGTGCCGCTGCTGACCGCGGAGACGGTGAAGCGCCTGGTCGCGGCGTTCCCCGCGGGCAAGGGCGTGCTGTCGCTGGTGAGCTGCAAGCCGGCCGATCCCACCGGCTACGGCCGGGTGGTGCGGCAGGGCGGCAAGGTGCAGCGCATCGTCGAGCACAAGGACGCCACCGAGGCCGAGCAGGCCATCGGGGAAATCAACGCCGGGCTCTACGTGGCCGACGCCAAGTTCCTCTGGGGCGCGCTCGCGAAGCTGTCGCCGCGCAATGCCCAGGGCGAGCTGTACCTCACCGACATCGTGGCGCAGGCCGCCGAGCTCGGCGAGGTGGCGGTGGTCGACGCCCCGGCGCAGGAAGTCGAAGGCGTCAACGACCGCGCCGAGCTCGCCGCCCGCGGCGCGGTGCTGCGCGCGCGCATCAACGAGCGGTGGATGCGCGAAGGCGTGACGATGGTGGACCCCGGGTCCACGCTCATCGAGGAAGGCGTGAGCCTGGGCAACGACTGCGTGCTCGACCCGCAGGTGTCCTTGCGCGCCGGCACGGTGCTGGGCGCGGGAGTGCGCGTGGGGCAGGGCAGCGTGCTGTCGGGTTCCACCGTGGGCGACGGCACCGAGGTGAAGCCGTACTCGGTGCTGGAAGACGCGGTGGTGGGCCCGCGCTGCGTGCTGGGGCCGTTCGCGCGGCTGCGCCCCGGCACCGAGCTTTCCGAAGGCGTGCACCTGGGCAACTTCGTGGAGACCAAGAAGGCGCGCATCGGCAAAGGCAGCAAGGCGAACCACCTGGCCTACCTGGGCGACGCGATCATCGGCGCCGGCACCAACGTGGGCGCGGGCACCATCACCTGCAACTACGACGGCGTGCACAAGCACACCACCACCCTGGGCGACGGCGTCTTCATCGGCAGCGACACCCAGCTGGTGGCGCCGGTCACGGTGGGCGACGGGGCCTTCGTGGCCGCAGGCAGCACGGTGACCAAGGACGTGCCCGCCAACGCGCTCGCCATCTCCCGTGTTCCGCAGGTGAACAAGGAAGGCTGGACGTCGCGGAAGAAGTAGCGCGCGGGGCAATCACCGCACGGTCGCCCCGTATCGCGTCGTGCGCATGGACCGGTCGGCCCGCCTCGTCGTCGCCGCGCTCTCGCTCTCGCTCTCGGCGTGCGCACCGCTGCCGCGCGTCGCCTTCCACGACGGGGCGCTGCTCCACCTCGTCGACGACGTGCACCTCGACCCCGCGGCTCCGAGGGCCGATCGCGAGCGGCTCGTCGCGCTGCTCGGCGAAGCGAAGGCGCACCTCCAGGGCACCTTCGGGCGGCTGCGGGGGTACCCGGTGCGGGTCATCGTGTGCGCGACGGACGACTGCCGGCGCTTCTTCGCCGGGCCGCGCATGCGCTCGATGCTCATCGCGCCCGGGGACCGCATGCCCGGCGAGCACGACACCCGTGGGCAGCTCACCGTGGTGCTGGTCGACGCTGGGGAGCGGGCGCTCAACCACCTGGCGCACGAGCTGGTGCACGTCGAGCTGCTCTCGCGATTGGGTCCGGAGGCCGCGGCGCGCATCCCGGCGTGGTTTCACGAAGGCGTGGCGGCGAGCTTGTCCGACGAGCCGCCCTGTCCCGCGGCGCTCGTCGACGACCCGCTGGTGGAGTCGCTGCGCACGCCGCGCGCGTGGTGGGACCGGACGAACGAGCCGGGGCAGGGCGTGGCGACGTACTGCGCGGCGCGCGCGCGGGCCGAGGCCTGGGGCGTCGCCCACCACGGCAAGCAGGGGCTGCTCGCGCTGCTCGACGCGGTGAAGTCGGGGGAACCTTTCCCGGCGGCCTTCGGCGCGCCCGAGCCCGCGAGGTGACGCGCCGGCCACGCGCGGTCGGGGCCCCGCGCCGTCAGGAGGGCAACCCGATTCTTCGGAGCCCCCAATGAGGCCGTTGCCCTGTCCGGCTTCTCGGTCCAGGACCTCCAGGACCAGCGGCCGGAGGGCGTGCTCTCGGCGTACCTGCGGCGGCTGCCCGGCTGGGCACCCAGCTGCGTCAAGCGGCGCCTGTTCCGGGACGAGGTGCCTCGCCTGGGACCCGCCCAACGCCTTCGCCATGATCACCAACACCCGAGTAGCGGCTCCGCAGGGGGCTTTTGGGGGCGCCGTCGGCCCAAGCGCTGAACTTCCGGCGAATTTCCGGGAACGAAGGGGCGTCGATTGCGTTGATCGCCCCACGCCGGTATGCGCTGGCGCGCGCCTTTTGAGGAGAAGCCCACCATGTGCGGAATCGTCGGGTACGTCGGAGACAAGCCAGTCGCCCCCCTGCTCATCGACGGCCTGCGGCGGCTGGAATACCGCGGCTATGACTCGGCCGGCCTCGCGGTGCTCGAAGGCGGCACGCTCACCGTGGTGCGCGCCACCGGCAAGCTGAAGGCGCTGGCGGTGAAGGTCGAGGCGGAGCCCCCGCGCGGCACGGTGGGCATCGGGCACACCCGCTGGGCGACCCACGGCCGCCCGTCCGACGACAACGCCCACCCGCACCGCTACGGCGGGGTGGCGGTGGTGCACAACGGCATCATCGAGAACCACCTGGCGCTCAAGGCGCAGCTGCGCGCCAAGGGCCATGCCTTCTCGTCGGAGACGGATTCCGAGGTCTTCGCCCACCTGGTGGCGGAGGCGCTCCAGGGCGGCCGTCCGCTGCCCGACGCGGTGCGTGCCGCGGTGGCGCAGGTCAAGGGCACCTACGCGCTGGTGGTGGTGGCGGAGCAGGACCCCGACTGCGTGGTCGCCACCCGGGAGTCGCAGCCGATGGTGCTGGGGCTCGCGCAGGGCGAGAGCTTCGTGGCGAGCGACGTGCCCGCGCTGCTCGAGCACACCCGCGACGTGGTGTTCATGGAAGACGGCGAGCTCGCGGTGCTCTCGCGCACCGGCATCCTGCTCACCGACCGCGCCGGCAAGAAGGTCGATCGCCCGCCGCGCCGCATCGACTGGACGTCGACGATGGCCGAGAAGGGCGGCCACAAGCACTTCATGCACAAGGAGATCCACGAGCAGCCCCGCGCGGTGGCGGACACGCTGCGCGGCCGGGTGCTCCTGTCCGAAGGCGACGTTCACCTCGAAGGCTGGAACATCAGCGCCGACGAGGCGCGCAAGCTGACCAAGCTGACGCTGCTCGCCTGCGGCACCAGCTACCACTCGGGCCTCGCCGGCAAGTGGATGGTGGAGTCGCTCGCCAAGCTGCCGGTGGAAGTCGAGCTGGCGCACGAGTTCCGCTACCGCGATCCCATCGTGGAGAGCACCCACCTCGCGGTGGCCATCAGCCAGTCGGGTGAGACGGCGGACACGCTCTTCGCGCTGCGCGAGGCGAAGAAGCGCGGGGCGAAGACGCTCGCGGTCTGCAACGTGGTCGGCTCGGCGATGACCCGCGAGGCGGACATGACCATGATGACCAACGCCGGCCCGGAGATCGGCGTGGCGTCGACCAAGGCCTTCACCACCCAGCTGGTGAGCCTGTACCTGCTGGCCATCAAGCTCGGGCGGCTGCGCGGGCACCTCACCGCCGAAGGGGCGCGCACGCACTTCGAGCAGCTCCTGCACGTGCCCAAGCTGCTCGAGCTGGCGCTGGAGAACGAGCCGCAGGTGAAGGCGGTGGCCAAGGCCTTCCACACCGCCCACGACTTCCTCTACCTGGGCCGCGGGCCGATGCACCCGGTGGCGCTCGAGGGCGCGCTCAAGCTCAAGGAGATCTCCTACATCCACGCCGAAGGGTACGCGGGCGGCGAGATGAAGCACGGCCCCATCGCGCTCATCGACGAGAAGCTGCCGGTGGTGGTGCTGGCGCCCAGGGAGCCGCAGGTGGCTTACGAGAAGATCGTCGGCAACATCGAGGAAGTGCGCGCGCGCGGCGGCAAGGTGATCGCAGTGGTGGAGCAGGGCGACCACCACCTGCGCGAGCTCGCCGACCACGTGCTCGAGGTGCCGGCCTCGTCGAAGCTCATCGCGCCCATGGTGGCCACGGTGCCGCTGCAGTTGCTCGCGTACCACGTGGCCGAGCTGCGCGGGAACGACGTCGACCAGCCGCGCAACCTCGCCAAGTCGGTCACGGTGGAGTGAGCCTCCCCGCGGAACTCGAGGCGGAGCTCAAGGAGCTCTTCCCCGCCTCGCAGTACGACGACGCGCCGGTGGCCTTCGGCGTGCGGGCGCTGGTGGACGCGGAGCGCGGCCGCCGCGGTGGCAAGGACCCCGTGAGCGGCGCGTACCACCGGCTGGGGCTGCTGTCGGGCGCGCTCCTGCGCGACGAGTACGACCTGTCGACCCACGGGCACCACGAGCGCTGGGTGATGGGCGTGCTGGTGGTCGACCCCATCGAGCTCATCCGCGTGAACATGGAGCACGGCTTCGCGGCCGGCGACGAGGCGCTGCGGTCCATCACCACCGCGCTGAGCACCCGCTTCCCGCTCGCCAAGGTGGTGCGCTTCCACTCCGACGGCTTCGCGGTGCTGTGCGGTGTCACCTCGCAGGTGACGGTCGACGGCGCCCTGGCCAAGGACGTCGCGGCGTTCCTCGAAGGCGCGGTGCGGCTGCCGTCGGGGAAGCTCGTCTTCACCGTCGGGGCGCTGCGGCTCGAGGTGAAGGACCCGCCGAACCACGAGGTGCTGGGTGCGCTGCTGGCGAGCGAGTGCGACCGCGCGCTGGTGCTCTCGCGGCGGGAAGTGGGTCACGCGCTGCAGCACCGCGCGGTGAACCTCGACGGCCGGCTCCACCTGACGAACGGCTGAAGGCCCCTTCCCTCCGCCGCGCCTGGCGGACTAGGTGCCCTGCGCATGCACGCACGGCGGGCGCAGGTCCTCTTCTTCCTCACGGTGGGCGCGCTGCTCGGCTGCGCCCCGGCGCCGTCGGGCACCGCCACCACGCTCGCCGTCGCGGCCGAGGCGCAGCGCGAAGGCGACGCGGCCAAGGGCTACGACGCGCTGGTGAACGGCGAGTACGTCACCTGCGGCATTCCCGAGTCGCTGTTCGCGAAGACCATCGGCGAAGCGCCGGAGAACCTGCGGCTGCCCGGGCGCACCGGGCGCAACGAGAAGCTGCGCTACGACTACACCGCCATCACCGCGGCGAACGGGGCCAAGCTGGTGAGCGTCAACTGCCTCACCTGTCACGCGGCGGTGCGCGACGGGAAGGTGGTGGTGGGCCTGGGCGAGTCGCAGAGCGACTACACCACCGACCTCGCGCCCTTCGCCGAGGCCGCGGGGCAGCTGGTGAGCGACCCGGCGGAGAAGGCGGAATGGCGGCGCTGGGCGGACCGGGTGGTGACGGTGCAGCCGTACATCCTCGCGGACACGATGGGGGTGAACGTCGCCGACAACCTGGCGCCCATCCTCTTCTCGCACCGCGACCAGAAGACGCTGTCCTGGTCGGCGCGCCCGCTGCTCGACCCGCCGCCGACCCAGGTGGTGCCGGTCGACGTGCCGCCGTGGTGGAACCTGAAGAAGAAGAACTCGATGTTCCACACCGCGCTGGGCCGGGGCGACCAGTCGCGCATCATGATGAGCGCGGCGCTGCTGTGCACCGACGAGCTCGCGCAGGCGAAAGCCATCGACCAGAGCTTCCCCGACGTGCGCGCGTACCTGCTGTCGCTGAAGCCGCCGGCCTACCCGTACCCGCTGGACGCCGCGCTGGTGGCGACCGGGCACCAGGTGTTCGACCAGACCTGTGCGCGCTGCCACGGCACGTACGGCGAAGGCGGCAGCTACCCCAACCTGGTGGTGGTGACCGAGGAGGTGGGCACCGACCCGACGCTGGCGCTGGCCACCAGCGCGGCGAGCCCCACCCGCCGCTTCAACGACTGGTTCAACGGCTCGTTCTACGGCGAGCGCGCGCGGCTGGTGACCACCGTGGGGTACGTGGCGCCGCCACTCGACGGGCTGTGGGCCACCGCGCCGTACTTCCACAACGGATCGGTGCCCACGGTGGCCGACGTGCTCGACTCCACCCACCGCCCCGCGTTCTGGACGCGCGACTTCACCACCTACGACTTCGACCGCGACCGCCTCGGCTTCCGCTTCACCGACGTGGGGCACGGCAAGTCCGACGAGAGCGACGCGTCGAAGCGCCGGGCCATCTACGACACCACGCGGCCCGGCTACGGTAACCACGGACACACCTACGGGGACGCCCTGAGCCCCGCCGAGAAGGCAGCGTTGCTCGAGTACCTGAAGACGCTCTGACCTGCACAACGGTGCCGCCAGGCGATAGCCTGCGCGCTCTTCGAGCGTTGGGGGATTCGATGGCGCGCCGTCCGCAGGGGTACCAGGGCACCAACCACGAGACGATCGGCTCCGACCTGCTGTCGGTGCTCAAGGTGCTGCCCTTTCCCGACCGGGTCCTGGGGCCGGAGATGACCAAGCAGCTGCAGGCGGTGAAGGCCGACGGCTGGTACCCCATCGGCGACCTCCTGGACGTGATGGAGAAGCTCGAGAAGGCGATCGGCCGGCCGGGGCTCAAGCAGATGGGCCGCAGCCTCTTCCAGATGTCCCACGCCGCCGAGGTGAAGAAGATCGCCAAGTCTGCCGCCGACATCCTCCTCAACTTCGACACGCTCTACCGGCGGGCCAACCGGGGGACTGCCATCGGTGGCTGGTCGGTGCTGGAGTTCAAGTCCGGCCGCGCCCGGCTGGAGAAGACGACGCCGCACCACTGCGCCATGGAAGAAGGCATCATTCTCGAGGCGCTGTGGACGGTGGAGATCCCCGCGCTGGTGTCGCAGAAGCGCTGCTTCCGCAACGGCGACGTGCTCTGCGAGTACGAGGTCACCTCGGTGGTGCACGGCGACAAGTGGATGGGCGGGCGCCCGGCCATCGGCTGAGGCGCGCGCCACGCGGCTGAATTGCGTCGCGTCACGGGCGGGAGGGCGGCGAAGCTGCCGCGCGTGAAGCGACCTGGTGGCTCGAAGCGGTGGCGGCGGCTCGGCACGGCGACGCTCGGCGTGCTGGTGGTGCTGGCGGTGGGCGCAGTCGTCTCCAGCTCGGGGTGCGCGAGCTTCGGCGGCGTACCGTCGGGGGAGCGCCTCGCCCGGCTCGAGCGTTCGCCCCAGTACAAGGACGGGGTCTTCTTCAACGAAGAGTCGACCACCATGATGGGCGACGTCGGCACCAAGGTGCTGTCCGAGTTCCTCTTCGGCAACGGGGCGATGCGCGTGCCCAGCTGTGCGCTGCCGCTGTTCAAGGGCACCGCCGAGCGGCTGGCGAGCGCGCCGGCGTCGGGGCTGCGGGTGACCTGGCTCGGGCACTCGACGTCGCTCATCGAGCTCGACGGCGTGCGGGTGCTGAGCGACCCGATGTGGAGCGAGCGCGCCTCGCCCTTCACCGTGGCGGGGCCCAAGCGCTTCCACCCGCCGCCGCTCCCGCTCGCGCAGGTGGGCAAGCTCGACGCGGTCATCGTGTCCCACGACCACTACGACCACCTCGACATGGCGACCGTCGAGGCGCTGGCCAAGACGGGCGTCGTCTTCCACGTGGGGCTCGGGGTGGGCGCGCACCTCGAGGCCTGGGGCGTGCCCGCGGCGCAGATCGTCGAGCACGCGTGGTGGGACGAGGTGACGTTGCCTGGCGGGGTGCGGCTCATCTCCGTGCCGGCGCGCCACTTCTCGGGCCGGTTGCCGACCCGGAACAACACCACCCAGTGGACGTCGTGGGCGCTCGTCGGACCGCAGCACCGGCTCTTCTTCAGCGGCGACACCGGCAAGACGGCGCTGCACGCGGAGATCGGCAAGCGCCTCGGCCCGTTCGACGTCGCGATGCTGGAGATCGGCCAGTACCACCCCGCGTGGGGAAAGATTCACCTGGGGCCGGTGGGGGCGCTCGAGACCTCGCAGGCGCTCACCGCGCGGCGGCTCTTGCCGATTCACTGGGCGACGTTCGAGCTGGGCCTGCATGCCTGGTCGGAGCCGCCCGAGACGCTGGTGACGGAGGCCAAGCCGCGCGGCGTCGCGCTGGTGACTCCGATGCTGGGAGAGCCCGTGGAGCCCGAGGTGGACCAGGGCAGCACCTGGTGGCGCGCGCTGCCGCCCCTCGCGGCGCGCTGTCCCCAGGGCGCGGAGCTCGCGGTCCGCAGTCTCGACGACTGGGCGCTCTGAGCGCCTCCCGCCAAGGCACCGACGCCATTGGAGAATCGGGCGTTGAGCGCCATGGCGGGTGCGCGGCACTCAGCTTCGGGGGCGAGCCGTGCGGGCCAGACGGGCCGTCATCCGGAGGTGTCGTGCACGCGGGGCTCGGCTCGCGATCGCTCCGACTTCGGGACCATGCTCTGGGCATGAAGGCGTGGGCGGTGATTCTCTTCGGCGTGCTGGCTGGCTGCGGTGGCGGTCCTTCGTTCTCTTCCGGCGGCGGCGACGGAGCTGCAGGAGGTGGGACGACGACGGGCGGGGTGGGCGGCGGCAGCGAAGCGTCGGGCGGCGGCAGCGAAGCGTCGGGCGGCGGCGCGGCGTCGGGCGGTGGCGCGGCGTCGGGCGGTGGCGCGG
>JAIBBQ010000211.1 GCA_019694595.1 Myxococcaceae bacterium | reverse complement strand
TCCCTGCCGCCGCCGACGCTGCCCGAGCCACCGCCCGAGGCCGCACCTCCACCCGACGTGCCACTGCCGCCGCCGCTGTCGCCCGCGCCGCCGCCGCTGGAGCCCGCGGGCGCCGGGCTGCTGCAGCCCAGCGCGAGACACAACCCGCCCAGCAGGGCAGTGAGACGGAGCGGCGAGCGCATGTGTGAGACCCCTTTGGGTGCAGCGGTGACGCGAACCGGCCGTGGGCGAAGAACGCCTTCGACCGGTGGAGACGCTACGGCCACCCCAAAGGCTGCGCCAATTCTGGAAGCACCGCCCGCGGGTGTCGGCCGCGGTGGGTGAACGTGGGCGTCAGTCCTCGCGCGCGGCGTGGTCGGCGGCGCGCTGCAGCGTGTCCTGCAAGCCCGCTTCGTCGACCTGGCCCAGCGCCTTGCGCACGTCCTTGGGGAGCGGGGCGAGCGCCGCCTTCGTCTGCTCGAGCACCGTGGTGCGCAGCTCGAGGCGGGCGATGCGGCGGCCGAGCTCCAGCTTCTCGTGGGGCAGCGGCGCTTCCCAGGTGCGCTCCGCCCGGGCCTTGGCGATGTCGGAGCGGGTCGTCTCCAGCTGGCCGTCGAGCCAGGGCTCGCGGCCGACCCACAGCCCGAGCGCCTTGGGCGGGCGCTGCTCGTCGTGGCCGCCGAGGTAGTCGAGGTACTCGCCGGTCTGCAGCGAAACCTCGGCCTTGGCGGTCTGCAGCTCGAGCCACAGCGCGTGCGTCTCGGGGTCGAGCGCCTCGGGCGCGCGGCCGCCGAGCAGCGCGGTCTGCGCCGACTCGATGGACGCGCCGGCGCTGCGCAGCGTCTCCAGGTGCGCGGCGAGCTGGGCCCGCTCCTGCGGCACGTGGGCGAAGGCCTTCTCGGCGCGGCGCTCTCGGCGCGCGCTCCAGATGGCGGCGCCGAACTCCGCGGCCGGCGACGCTCCGGGCACGAAGAAGCCGAGCGCCGAGAGCGCGGTGCGCAGCGCCTGCACGCCGACCTCCATCGACTGCGCGCGGATCTCCCGCGGGTCGTGCACCTCGAAGCCGAGCTTGAGGTCCCGGGTGGCCTTGCCGAGCTCTCGCGCGCCCTCGACGGTCGCCTTGGCGCTGAGGCCCCACAGCACCGGGGTCAGCACCGTGCCGACGGTGTGCGCGGCGACGGTCATCATGGTGTCGCGGCTGGCGGCGGCGGCGATCTCGGCGGCGGTCTCGACGTGCTCGCCCGCGCCCTCGGCCACCACCTCGGACACCGCGTGGGTGACGTCGAGAGAAGCGCCCTTGATGGCTTCCTTCGCGTGACGCCCGACGCGCTTGAGTTCGCCCTTGGCGTGATCGGCCAGCTCCCGCGGGGTGCGCGGCTCGGCGCGGTGGTCTCGGATTCGTACCTTGCTCATCGCTTCACCGTCTTCAGCGCGACTCCTGCGCTGCGTCAAGAAGCCCCTTGTCGATTGGTTATCTGCCGGTGACAGCTGGGGTTTCCACCGCACTTCGTCAGTCTCCCTGGCGGAAACAACCTGGTGAGGACCAGTACGACAATGTGTGTAGGGGAAGCGGAAAGGACGTGCGTCATGACGGTCATCACCTCGGCGAGACCCTCCACGGTTGCCGCAGCGACCACGACGACGGCGGCGAAGGCCACCACCGTGACGCCCACCCAGGCCAAGCCCGCCGCGAGCAGCTTCGCGCCCGGCGTGCAGGGCGTCGCTTCCCAGACCGCGAGCGCCTCGTCGGTCGACCCGATGGAAGTGCTCAAGCGGGTGCAGAACGGCGACGTCACCTTCAGCCTCCCGCTCGAGCCCGGCAAGCTGGGGCCGGTCAAGGTGAAGGACGGCACCGTCGTCACCTTCCACGCCACCGTGAAGGACGGGAAGCTCGACATGGGCAGCGTGAAGGCCGACTTCAAGCCCGACCTCGACGGGCCGGCGTGGGCCGACGTGCGCGGCGCCAAGGTGAAGGACGGCCGGCTCACGCTCGACGTGCGCGGCTTCCCCGACCCGTCGATCGGCCCCAAGCTCCCCGAGAAGTTCTCCGACCTCGTCTCCACCATGCAGGGCCTGGCGAAGAACCCGTCGGGCGACGTGTCGTTCTTCGGCATGAAGGTGGCCCAGGTCGACAAGCAGGGCGCGCACTTCAAGCCGAGCGGCATCGGCGGCTGGCTCGCCGCGGGCGCGGCCGGCGCGGTGGGCGTGGCGGCGCTCGGCGCGGACAAGCTCTTCACCCACGACGTCAACGGCCCCAAGGTCGACGGCAACCCGGCAGTGCTGGCGGGGCTCAAGGTCGACTTGCGCGGCGTCGAGCTCTCGCCTGGCCCGTTGAGCATCGGCCCCGCGGGCACGGTGAACCTCGGCGCGGGCTCGCGCTTCGACATCCACGGCGGGCTCACCGACCTGCGCATGACCGGCCACGCCAACCTGAACCAGGTGGCCATCGACTCCCAGGGCGTCACCCTGCGCGGCAGCGCGGGCAGCGGCGACCTCGACCTGCACTACACCCGCCCGGGCAACGGCAGCAGCGGCACCGTCAGCGCCGACCTCTCGCACCTGAACCTCGACACCCAGTACGCGGTGACCCGCCGCGCGAACGGCGACTACGTCGAGCTCGGCGACGGCCACCTGCGCGACGGCAGCGTGAAGCTCACCGAGTCGGTCGCCTTCGGCGACGGCATGAAGGTCACCGGGGTGAAGCACCACCTCGACTCGCTCACCATCCAGTCCTTCGACGGCACGGTGAACGGCGGTCAGCTCACCTTCAAGGACGCCAAGGACACCGCCACCGTGGTGCTCGGCCGCTCGCACCTGAACGGCCACCTCGAGGTGACGCCGGGCGAGCTGTCGCTGCGCGGCACCATCGACGGCCAGGCCACGGTGAAGGACTTCCAGGCGGGCAAGGGCGTGGGCGCGGTCGACGTGAAGAGCGCCCAGCTCCGCGGCGCCGGGGCGCTGAGCTACGACTCCGGCGGCCCCTTCTCGCTGCGCAACGGCAACCTCGACGTCGACGCCGAGCTCAACGGCGCGAGCGTCAAGGGCAAGGCGCCGGTGGTGGGCTCGGTGGGCGCCTCGGCCGGCCAGGGCACCACGGTGAGCGCCGAGCTGCGCGGCGTCGACTTCTCGAGCGACAAGGGCCTCACCGGCATCGTCGGCGTCGGCGTGCAGGTCGACGGCAAGAACCTCGGGGTCCAGGCCGGCAAGGTGTCCGTCAACGGCAACGTGAAGGTGGGCGGCACGCTCGGTCAGGTGGACCCGTACGATCAGGAGCTCGCGCGCTTCCAGCAGGAGCTGCGCGAAGCCGGGCAGCTCGAGCCGGGCGGGGCGCTCTCCGGCATGTCGCCCTTCGTCACCCAGCTCTACCAGCAGCAGTTCCTCATCGGGCTGCTCGCGCAGGCGGGGCTGTTGGGCCTCAACCTCTTCCGCCCGCAGATCTTCGGGTAGCGCGCAGCGGTCTCGTCAGACCAGCACGCCCGGCAGCGCGCCCTTGCAGAAGCGCGCGTCGCCGAAGCTCTGGCGGCTCAAGCCGAAGCCCTGCGCGAGCGCGAGCCAGAGGTCGGCCTGGCTGCGGTGGTTCGCGTTCACCAGCTGGCCCGTCCTGAGCGCGCCGCCCATCGCGCCTGCCATCACGATGGGCAGGTCTTCCATGGTGTGGCCCGCGGCGTCGGCCATCTCGGTGAACCAGACGATGGCGGTGCTGTCGAAGAGCGTGCCGCTGCCCTCGGGCACTTTCTTGAGCGCGGCGATGAGCGCGGCGAGCTGCGCGGCGTACCAGGTGGAGATCTTCCGCTGCGCGTCCTGCATCGAGGGCTGGTCGAGCGCGTGGGTGATGCCGTGCTGGTCCTCCGAGGTGTTCGCGGCCCAGCTCGGGGCCGGCCCGGACTGCGCGCAGGCGAACTGCAGCACCGCCACCCGGGTGAGGTCGCACGCCAGCGCCATCACCACCAGGTCCTGCATCGCGCGCATGGTCTGCGGGTGGTTGCCCAGCGACCAGTCGTTGCCGTCCTGGAAGGCGCCCAGGGCGGGCGTGAGCCCGTAGCGCTGTTCGATGGCCAGCGCCGGGGTGCGGAAGTCGTTGCCGGTCCCCAGCGGGGGCGCCACGCACGAGGAGGCCGCCGGCGCCTGGATGCGCTGCTCGAGCTCGCGGATGGCCGTGAGGTGCCGGTCCATCGTCGCGCGGTCCTCGGCGCCCAGGCGCGCCATCAGCGAGGTGTTCTGCGGCGCGTAGCGGGTGGCCACGAAGTCGAGGATCGACCGCCGCCGCGCGAGCGGGTCGACCGCCGCGCTCGTCGGCGTGCCCTGGCTGAAGAGGCTCTGGAAGACCTGGGCCGGGTTCTCCTGTGCGCCCTCGGCCCCCGCGGCACCGCCGGTCCGGTACGAGACGTAGGAGTACGGGTCGCGCTGGCCGAACTCGTAGGTGCGCGTGCCCGCGCCCACGATGAGCGGGTGGTACTTGAGCTGCTTCGCCTCCGGGTGCTCGTTGGCCAGCACCTGGTCGATGGACGGCCCGGTCGCGTAGCCGCGCAGCTCGTTGTTCACCACGTTGTTGAGGCCCGATTGCGGCTGCAGCGTGGTGCCGGTGAGGATCGACGTGATGCCCGCGTTGTGGCCGTTGGTGTTGCCCGGGTTCGCGTTGGCCGCGAGGTTGTCCAGGTTCGAGAAGAGCAACAGGTCGCTGCGGTGGGGCGCGAGCGGCTGCAGCAGGCTGCTCAGCTGGAAGGCGGCGCCGCTGCCGGTGGGCTTGAAGGCGCTCAGGTACTGGCCGTTCGGCGTGTAGAGGAAGATCACGCGCTTCGGTGGAGCCGTGGCGGCGCTGGCGCTCATCGCGCGCAGCAGCGGCAGCGACACCGCGAGTCCGGAAGCGCCCCGCAGCAACGCACGGCGGCTCAAGGGGTGGCTCATGGCTGACCTTTCGGGACGGCGCGGAAGAACGGTGCCGCGGTGAAGGCCTCGAGGAAGCCGCGCAGGTCGCCCCGCGACGCGAGGTCCGACTGCAGCGGGTCGAGCCAGGCGAGGTCGCCGCTCGCCACGTCACGGCCCAGGGCGTAGCGGAACCACTGGGTGCCCACGCAGCGCCGCACCTCGGGCGCCGCGGCGAGCGCGACGGTGAAGTCCTTGGGCCCCGCGTACGTCACCGTGCGACCGCCGAGCGTCACGCTGCCCGAGGTGTCCACCGGCAGCCCCTGGTCCTCGGTCCGCGCGGCACCCGTGGGCCCTAGCCCTTCGAAGGCGAAGGCGAGCGGGTTGAGCACCCGGTGACAGCCGGAGCACTGCGGCGCCGTGGTGTGCGCCACCAGCCGCTGGCGGTAGGTCTGCGGCGCGGCGGTGCCGCTCGAAGGCGGCAAGGGCGGCACGTCGTTGGGCGGCGGGCCCAGCGTGCTGCACAGCAGCTGCTCGAGCACGAAGCGGCCCCGTCGGGGAATGTTGGTCTGCGCGGTGCCCGAGTTCGACGCCAGCACCGCGGCCTGGGTGAGGATGCCGCTGCGCGGAGCCCCTGCCGGCCAGCTCGCCTTGGTGAGGGTGCTCCCCTGCGCGGGCAGCCCGTAGAAGGCGTCGAGCGGGCTCGCGACGTAGGTGAAGTCGGCCGCGAGCAGCGTGCCCAGCGTGCCGTCGCCGCGAGCGAGCACCTGGTGCGCGAAGGTCGCGGTCTCCTCGCGCATCGCGGGCCACAGCTCCGCGAAGCGCGGCGTGAGCAGCGGGTCCTTCGCCGGTGCGCTGGGCGCGAGCTGGAGCCACTGGCGGTGGAAGTTGTCGAGCCCCGCCTTGGCCCGGTCGTCGGCGAGGAGCCGGCGGAACGCGGCGCTGCTGCCCGCGGGCGTGGCGAGGGTGCCCCTGGCCGCGTCGTCGAGGAGCGCGTCGTCGGGGCCGGTGCCCCAGAGCAGGAACGACAGCCGCGCGGCGTACACGTACGGGTCGAACACGCCGTCGCCGCTCGCCGCCGCGGCCGCCGTGGGCGCGTCGATGCGGAAGAGGAAGTCGGGCGAGAGCAGCACCGCGGTGAGCAGCGACTCCACCGACAGGTCGAGCGCGTACTGCTGCCGCTGCGCGCGGAAGAAGGCGAGGTAGCCGTCCAGCTCCTCGGTGCTCAGCGGGCGGCGGAAGGCCCGGCGCCCGAAGCGCACCAGGAAGCTGCGCACGCACGGCTCCCCTTGTGCGGCCGCGTCGCAGCCGAGGAGCACGGGCAGGTTCGCGGTCGCCCGCTGCGCCACGCCTTCCGTGGCCAGGGTGAGGCGCTCGAGCACGTTGGCGTTCACCACCACCGACTGGACCTGGTTGTCGAAGCCCAGCACCTGGTTCTGCGCCTCCAGCGTGCGGCCGGGGTGGGTGGTGTCGCCCAGCAGGTCGGCGAAGGTGAGGTCGAGCTCCGCGTTGCTCAGCCGCCGAACCCGCGCGCTCTGGAGCGCGGGCGGAGGAAGCACCGGCGTCTCGCCGCCACCACCCGAGGCGGTGCCTCCGCCAGGAGCGCTCGCCCCGCCGCCGGGCCCCGACGGCGTCACCGGTGCCGGGGCGTCGGGTGGTGGCGAGTACGGCCCGAGTGAGGAGATCTCGCCGTCGCACGCGGCGAGGAGGAGCAAGAAGGACAACAGCCGCGAGCGTTCGGACATGGGCGCTCCTTCAGGTGAAGAGTCCAGGGAGTGCGCCGGTGAGCTCGCCGAGGCCCGGCCGCGAGACGCCCACCGCCTGCATCAGGGTGAGCAGCACCTGGGCGGGGTGCTTGCCGGGCGCGGGTACGTGCTCGCCCTGGCGCAGCCCTCCAGCGCCGCCGGCGATGAGCGCCACCATGTTCTCGGAGCTGTGCGCGCCACCCGCCGCTCCGCCGAAGTCCGCCGGGCCGTGGCCCCCTTCGTTCACGAAGGCCAGCGCCGACGAGGCGAGCAGCGAGGCGCCGGTGGCGTCCTTCGCGTCGCGCAACAGCGAGACCAGCCGCGCGAAGTGGCCGTAGTGCCAGCCCTGCGCCTTGGCCATCGCGGTCGTCGACGGCGGCCCCGAGATGTAGTGGCTGAGCGCGTGCACGTCGGAGCGCTGGCCGGTGAGCTTGAACATGTTCAGGAAGCTCTGGTTCTGGGTGACGGTGACCGAGGCCACCCGGGTGAGGTCGCACTGGAAGGCCGCCACCAGCAGGTCGACCATCACCTTCGCGCGCAGGTCCTCGTTCGAGGAACCCGAGTCGTCGGAGTAGGTGGCGCCGTTGTTGAGGCTCACGTTGGAGTCGGCGCCCAGCGGCGGGTCGGCCGCGGGCTGGGCCGGCGTGGTGCAGGTCGGCGCCGCGGCGCTCATGGCGTCGAGCGCGTCGAGCTGCTTCTCCAGCGCGCGGCACTGCTCGAAGTACGCCCCGAGCCGCTGCGCGTCGGCCTGGCCCACGCGCCCCAGGAGGTTGGCGCGGTCGACGGCGCAGAAGTCGAGCACGCTGCGGCGGGCCGCCCGCTCGCGGCGCAGCGCGGCCTGGGCGGCCACCGTCTGGGCGCTGGGCGCGGTGGCGCCGAAGAACAGCTTGTCGAAGACCTGCCGGGGGCTGACGATCGGCGAGAGCGGCTGCAGCGCGCCGTTCGCGCCCGCGCGCTGGGAGATGATGTCTCCCTGCGAGGGACCGGGGCTGTACATCTTGGCCTGCACCTTGAGCTGCAGCGAGGCGAACGGCGTCTTGACCCCCTGGGCCACGAAGGCGTCGGCCACCAGCTGGTCGCTCGTGGGGCCGCCGATGCGCGCGTTCTGCGCGTCGCTCTGGCTGGTCGACGAGACCCCCGAGAGCAGCGGGCTTTGCTGTCCGCCGTGCCAGTTGAAGCGCACCGCGCCCGCGCCGGTCTCCGGCATGCGCAGCCCGGACACGATGCTGATGAGGCTCTGTGCGCCGTACGCGGCGAAGGGCTGGGTCGCGGTGCGCAGCGCGTAGTTCTTCCCCGTGGTGGTGGGGACGAGGTCGTTGTGCATCGGGTCGCCGTCGGCGCCGAGCGAGAAGCCGCCGAAGAGCACCACGAAGCGGCGCGCCGCAGCGGTGGTCTGCGCGAGCGCGGGACTCGCATCGAGCATCGCCTCGAGGAGCGGCAAGCCCAGCGCGGCGCCGAAGGCCCCCCGGAGCAGCGCGCGGCGGTGGAGACGGAAGGGGCTCATGGCGCTTCCTTTCGGGCAACGAAGTCGTCCTGCGTCCACAGCTCGGTGAGCAGCGCCTTCAGGTCGCGGTGACTCGCGCGATACGCCGCCAGCGCCGCGTCGAGCGCAGGCGCGTCGGCGGCCACGTCTTCCAGCCGGCCCTCGGCGGCGCGCAGCGCGTGGCGCGCGACGCAGCGCTCGACGTCGGGCGTGCTCGCGAGCAGCGCCCCCAGCCCCCTGGGACCGGTGAAGCTGCCGATGCCGGGGAGCTCGCCGGCCCCGGTGAGGCCGCACGCCGGCGCGCTGGCCTCCGCGCCGTGCTCGGTGCCGTCGAGCGCGAAGCGCTCCAGCCCGAAGCCGATGGGGTCCATCTGCGCGTGGCACGACTGGCAGCCACCGCTGGCGTGCAGCTCGGTCAGGTACGCGCGGCGGCAGGTGCCTGCGGGCGGCGGGGTGATCTTCACGTTGCCCGGCGCCGCGCCGATGCCCCGGCAGAGGAAGCGTGTCATCACCCAGCGGCCGCGGTGGGTGGGGCTCGCCTCGCCGCCCGACGGCTGCACCGAGAGGAACGTGCCGTGGGAGAGGATGCCGGCCCGCTGGCCCGCCGGGTAGTCCACCCAGCCGCCGTCGGCCGCCGCCGGCGCCGGCAGGCCGTAGTGCTTGGCCAGCGCAGCACTGACGAAGGTGCGGCTCGAGGTGAGGAGCGACAGGTGGTCCTTGCGCTGGCCCACCACGTCGTCGACCAGCGCGTTGCTCTCGTCGAGGAACGGCTGCGCGGCCGTGCCCAGCCCCGCGTAGCCGAGCCACTGGGCGTGGAAGCGCCGCAGTTGCTTCGCTGCGCGAGGGTCGGCGAGCAGCCGGTCCACCGCCGCGCGGCGCTCAACGCGGGTCCGCAAGGCTCCGGCGAGCGCGAGGTCGAGCAGCCAGTCGTCGGGGCCCGCGCCGGTGACTACGAAGGCGAGCTTGGACGCCACCTCGAGTGGCGTCAGCGTTCCGGTCGCCGGGTCGCCGGCCTCCACGCGCAGCAGGAACTCGGGGTGGGTGAGCAGCGCGCTCACCACCGCTTGCGCCGCGAGCTCGAAGCGGCCGGCGTCCTTGCCCAGCGCGCCCACCGGGAGGAGCGCCGCGACCTCGGCGTCGGTCACCGGCCGCCTCAGCGCCCGGCGCCCGAAGGTGCGGATGAGCTTCTCCAGGCAGACCGGGTCCTCCGCTCCTGCCGGAGTGCAGCCGCCGAGCCGCGCCACCACGCCGGTGCTCGCTCCCGCCGCGAAGAGCGGGGTGACGAGGTCGCGCACCAGGCCCTCGTGCGCTTCCGCCAGCGCGCTCTCGCTGGCCGCCTGGCCGGTGCGATCGTTGTCGAAGGGGTTCTCCACCGTCACCCGGTCCTCGGGCAGCCGCTGCGCCGCGGCGCCCACCGGCACGCCGAGCAGCGCGCTCAAGGTGGCCTCCGCCTCGGCGCGGCTGAGTCTCCGCACCGCGGTGACCACCACGGGCCGGACCTCCGCCGCGCCGCCGCCCACCGCGCCGCTGCCGCCGCCGCCCGAATTCCACGGCGTGGGTACGCCCGGGTCGAGCACCTCGGGGCGGGTGGTGCGCCGGGTGGCGATGATTTCCCCATCGCAGCCGCCGAGCGCGACGAGGGCCAGAAGCAGCAGCGAACGGGTCGACATGCCCGTCCGCAGTTCAGGAGTCGTGCCGTGGAAACCCGAGCGCTGTCGGCCGGTTGCCGGTGCCCCGCGCCGACTCAGTCCAGCGACGTCAGCTGCGGGATGACGCCGCGCGGGCTACGGGAGCGGCGCGCCGTCGGGCCAGTACTGGTTGCCGTCGAGGACCGCCGCGCCCTGGATCCGCAGCGGCCCACCGGTGCCGGTGAAGCTCCGCCCGACGTGGTTGCCCAGCACCCGCGGGTTGGCCAGCTCGGTGCCCGTCGCGCGCGCGAGGTCCACCGCGAAGGGGCCGCTGCCTTCCAGCCAGTTGCCGAGGATGAGCACGTCGCGCAGCGCGCTCGTCACCGGCGCCCCGGTGATGCAGCTGCCTCCGGCGGCCACGCAGGTGTTGTAGGCGATGAGCCCGCGGGTGCCGCCCTGCACGTCGACGAAGCTGCCCGTTCCGGGCGAGGGCGGGGTGAAGGCGTTGCCCTCGAGCTGGGTGTCGACCGCGCCCACAACGCCCTGGTCGGCCTCCAGCCGGCAGTCCACCACCGCGGCCGGGCTGCCCTGCACCGCGATGCCGGCGGTGGGGCCGATCCACACCCGCTGCAGGCGCACGCCGGTGACACCGGGCCGCACCACCACCCCGCCGCGCACCCGGCTGTCCTGCACCGTGACGTCGTCGGCGGCGATGGTCAGCACACCGGCGACGTCGAGCCCCGACACCGTCTGCGTCGTGGCCACCGTCATCGCATTCGAGCGGACCAGCGACGTGTTGGCCGCGGGTCCGGTGCTCGAGAGCTCGGGCCGGCCGGCGTCGGCGCCGCGCACCGGCTCGACGCCCCCGCAGATGCCGCGCGCACACCGCAGCCCTTCGCACTCCGCGTCCTGCGCGCACCGGAAGCCCTGCACCGACGGCTGTGCCGCCGGCAGGCAGGCGGCGAGGCACGACAGCGCGAGCAGGCAGAGACGGCGCACGGGCGCGCCACGCTACACCAGGCGCACCGTCACTCCGCCGTCCACGGCACCACCACCTTGGTGGTCTGGTCCGCGCGCACCACCACCTTCACCTTCTTCCGCGCGCCGTCCTTGCGCACCAGCTCTACCTCGTGCGTGCCCTGCGGCAGCGACGTCTGCACCAGCGGCGTGATGCCCAGGCGCTCTCCCTTGAGGAACACCTCGGCCCAGCCCGGCCGGCAGTCGAGCGTCAGCCACCCGCTGGCGCGGGCCTTGGGCGCCACCACCACCGGCTTCGGGCGGGGCCGCGGGGTGGGCAGGGCCGGGGTGGGCGTCGGCGTCACGCCCGCGTCCGGACCGCTGCGTGCCTCTCCCGGCCCGGCATCGGGGACCTCGAGCGCCGCCTGGGCCGTCGACGCGTCGGGTCGCTCGAGCGTTCCAGCGGTAGGGACGCGCTCGGCCACCGCGGGCGTCACCGGTGGAGCCCCGTCGCGGTTCCACGCCAGGAGCCCAGCCATCGCGAGGAGTACCGGCAGCGCGCCCGCGGCCAGCAGCACCAGCCGGCGCCGCGCCGGAGCGGGCTGCTCGCGGTCGGTGGTGGTCTCGGGTGGGCCGGCCGGGGAAGCCGGCCGCGGCGGGTCGAGGGTGGCCGTGGCCTGCGGGCCGCCGTTCGGCCCGGCCGCCGGCGCCTGTGCGCGCTCGAGCTCCACCCAGCGCTCGAGCCGCTGCTCGTCCCGCGGCGGCGCGGCGCTCGCCGCGAGCAGCGCCGCCTTCATCGCCGCCGCGTCGGCGTAGCGGCGCTCGCGGTCCTTCTCCAGCGCGGTGCGCAGCACG
>JAIBBQ010000210.1 GCA_019694595.1 Myxococcaceae bacterium | reverse complement strand
TGAGCGTGGTGAGCGGGAGGCTCTTCTTGGAAGACTCCGAGATGCGCATCACCACCCCCGAGGTGTCCTCGGCGGCGTAGATGGCGAGCTCTTCCTCGAGCTCGGAGCGGCGCCGGGGCGGCTCGGTCCGCGCAGGCTCGCTCCGGGCAGGCTCGGTCCGCGCGGGCTCGGCGCGCGGCTCGACCCTGGGCTCGACGCGCGCCACCTTGGTCTCGCCCTTCGCAGGCTCCGGGTCCTTCTTCGCCGGCTCTTCCACCGGCGGGTCGTCGAAGGCCTTCACCTCCGGCTCCCGCGGCTCAGGCTCCGGCTCGACCTCGCCCTTCTTGCCCTTCTTCTTCTTGCCCTTCTTGCCCGGCCCCTTGGCCTCGGGCTCGCCTTCCCCTTCGGCGCCCACGCCGATGCGCAGCGGCTTCTTCGACGTTCCCAGGGCCGGGAGCCGCTCGCCGCCCTGCAGCACGGCCTCCACGTAGAGCTCGATGGCCGGCGGGACCATGCGGGAGGCGGGCACGACGCCCCGGTAGAGGTCGCCGTACTGCAGCTCCATGCGGACCTCGCTCCACTCCTCGCCGGGGGCGCGGTAGCGCAGGACCACGCGCTCGAGCAGCTGCACGTCGCCCGAGAGCGCGCCGTCGACCTTGAGCGCCTCGCCCTTGGGGGCGCGGTCGGGGGCGCCGTACGAGAACTCGAGGCGCGCCGCAGCGGCCCCCGGCAGGGCGAGCAGCACCAACGGCAAGAGCGCCAGGCGGAGCACGAGAAGCTCCCGAGCCTACACCCCCGTCGAAAACTCGCCGCGCTCGAACGAACATGCTTCAGATCTCCCATGGCTTCCTCGCTCGGCCTCCAGCGCGCGCTCTACCGGCAACAGCGGCGCGATCTGCAGGGGCTGCTCTCCGGCGCGTCGGCCGCCTTCCGGCGCTACGAGGCCCGCTACCGGCGCGCCACCGCGGGCTCGGGAGAGCGCCTCACCCGCGCCGAGGTCTTCGAGCGGGCGCTGGCGCACGACGTGGTGCTGGTCGGCGACTACCACACGCTCCCCCAGGCCCAGGCCGAGTTCCTCGCGCTGGCCGACTTCGCTTCCTCGCAGCCGCGCCCGGTGGTGCTGGCGCTCGAGCTCTGCGAGGCGGGCCGCCAGCGCGCGCTCGACGGCTGGCTCGCGGGCCGGGTGAGTGACGCCGGGCTGCTCGGAAACCTGGGCCCGCCGTGGTCGGGCGAGCGCGGGTTGTGGCCGTCGTTCCGCCCCATCCTGGAGCTCGCCCGGGCGCGCAAGCTCAAGGTCATCGGCATCGACAGCCACCCGGTGAAGGGGCCGTCGCTGGTGCAGCGCGATCGCCTCGCCGGCGAGCTGATCGCCAGGGCGGCGCGCGCCGACGAGCGCCCGCTGGTGCTGGCGCTGATGGGGCAGTTCCACCTCGCGCCGGCGCACCTCCCCCGGGAAACCCGGCGCGCGCTGGGCCCGGGCGGCCGGGTGCTCACGGTGATGCAGAACGCCGAAGGGCCGTACTGGCGGCTGGCCGCGCAGGGCCAGGCCTCGACCGAGGCCATCGCCTGGAACGACGCCCAGCTCTGCCTCTTCAACGCCTCGCCGGTGGCGTGCCAGCAGAGCTTCCTCGACTACCTCGAGGCCGAGGCCGGCGACGTGCAGCTGCAGGCCGACAACCTGGAAGCCCGCTTCCGCGCGCTGGCGCAGGGCCTGGCGCGCATCCTCGGCGTGAAACCCACCGCCGCCCTCGACGCGCTCGCGGTGCTCACCCCGGAGACGGTCGACCGCTTCGAGAAGACGGTGGGCCGCGGCCGCTTCAGCAAGGCGGAAGCGCGCCAGCTGCTGGCGCACGTCGGCTCGCGCGAGAGCGCGTGGATCCCCAGGGCCAACCTGGTGTGGCTCGCCAGCCGCTCGCTGTCCCACGCGGCGGAAGAGGCCACCCACGTGGTGCGCCACCTCGCCTGCGGGGAAGCGATGGTGCGGCCGCGGCTGCGCAGCGAGGCCTTCTTCGCCCGCATCTACGAGGAGGCGCTGGGCTTCTTCGGCTCCCGCCTGCTCAACCCCACCCGGCCCTGCCCTTCGCTCGCGGAGTGGAGCGAGCGGTTCCATTCCCGGCGCGGCCGCGAGCGCGACACCGCGGCCTTCGTGCTGGCGCTGTCGGCGAGCCTCCCCGAGGGCCCGTCGGCGCTCCGCGCGCTCGTGCCCACCGGGGGCCTCGCGCAGTTCCACGCGGTGAGCCACGCCGTCGGCTACCTCATCGGCGAGCAGCTCTCGGTGGCGTGGGAAGCGGGCCGGATTCCGAGGTCCCGGGTCACCGCCTGGTTCCACGATCCGCTCGGAGACGCGGTCAGCGGCGTCTGCGCGCTCGCCTCCGCCGCCCGGCCGGCTCCACGCCGCCGCGCCGCCTGACCGCAGCGCGCGAGACGTTTCAGAAGCTGCGCGCGACGGTGAGGCCCCCGCCGGTGGTGTTCGCCCACGGCTGCACCTCGAGCTCCATGAGCCGGGTGACCCGGTAGGCTTCCCAGCCGAAGAGCGTGCCCAGCGCGGCGCCGACCACCACGTCGGACAGCCAGTGGGTGCTCTGCTGGACGCGCGCCACGCCCACCCAGGCCGCGAGCGCGTACCAGAGCGGCGCGAGGGTGCGGTACTCGCTCGCCAGCACCGCCGCGGTGGCGAACGCCGACATGGTGTGCCCCGACGGCATCGCGTCGGCCTGAGGGAAGCGACTGCCGATGTGGTGCGCGTCGGGGTCGAAGCTGGGCCGCTCGAGGCGGACGATGGCCTTGCCGACCCGTGAGAACAGCGCAGTGGCGACCAGCGCCTGCACGCCGGCGAGGCACGCGCGCTGCCCGTCCCTCCCGCCGAGCAACCCGAGCCCGAGGAAGACGGCGAGGTCCACCCAGCCTTCGCCCAGCTCGCTCGCGTAGTACGAGAGGCGCCGATCGCCGAGCTGCGGGTCGGGCAGGCCCTTGATGGCCCGGTGGGTCTCGATGTCGGTGTTGTAGGTGATGACCGTCGCCAGCATCGCCGGCGCGATGACGAAGAGGTCTTCCGGCTGGGGGTTGAAGGGCCGGGCCGCGGTGAGCCCCATGCCCTTGAAGAACTGGAGCGCGGGAATCCGGGGGAACTGGGAGCGCTCGAAGGCGGTGACGCCGGCGGCGAGGGGCGGCGGCGCCGGAGCAGGCGCGCTCAGCGGTGCGGGCGTGAGCGGAGGCTCGACCGGGGCATCGGCCGGCAGCGCGAGCAACGCCAGGAGTGCGATCGTCCCCACGGGCGGCAACGCCTTACGCGACGCGGCAGGCGGCAGCAACGCAAGCCGCGACAGTCGAGGTCCGGGTGCCTAAGGTCCGCCCACCGTGGCCGACGAAGCAGCCCTCGCGCCCAAGCCGTTCGAGACGACCCTGCCCGCGCTCCGCGCCGAGTTCGGTCCCTTCGGGCGGGCGATGGGCCAGCGGTACTTCGAGCAGGTGCGCTTCGCGGCCGACGCCGAGGCCGAGCTGACCCGGCTGCACGCCCAGGGCTTCGTGGTCCACGTGATGCGCAGCACCTCGTGGGTCAACTACCTGTTCCTCACCTGGGCGCTCATCCGCCGCGGGCTGCCGCCGGTGCGCGCGGTGGTGAACCTGCGGCGCTGGTTCACCCGCCCGTGGAACCGCACCGCGCAGCGCGGCGATTTCGACGTGCGCTTCACCTACGCCAAGCAGAAGGCCGGCTCGGCGCTGATCTTCCTCAAGCAGTCGGCCATCGGCAGCGCCAAGGGCCAGGACACGCTGCAGGACCCGTTCCCCGCCCTGGTGGAGCTCGCCCGCCAGTGGGACGTGCCCATCTTCCTCGTGCCCGAGCTGTTCGTCTGGGAGAAGTGGAACCAGAAGCTCAAGCCGAGCCTCTTCGATCGCATCTTCGGCAGCCCGGAGTCGCCCGGCTTCCTGCACTCCCTGGGCGCCTTCCTGCGCAACTACCACCGCGCCCAGTTCCGCGTCGGCGAGGCGATCAACCTGACCGCCTTCGTGCGCGAGCACCCGGGTGAGTTGACCCCCACCCTGGCCCGCAAGGTGCGCAGCTCGCTGCACCACCACCTCGCCAAGGAGACCCGCGCGGTCTTCGGGCCGCCGGCCAAGGACACCGACCGCCTGCTCGACGAGGCGATGCGCGACCGGGTGCTGCGCGAGTCGCTGGAGGCGGAAGCCAAGCGCAGCGGCAAGAACCTCGAGGCCATCACCCGCGAGGCGCGCCGGAACCTCGACGTCATCGCGGCGCGCTACAGCCCGTCGTCGGTGGCGGTGGCGGCCCCGGTGCTCAACTGGGTGTTCAACCGCATCTACGACGGCATCGAGGTCGACGAGGCCGGGCTCGAGCGGGCGATGAAGCTCGGCGCCCAGGCGCCGCTGGTGCTCACCCCCAGCCACAAGAGCCACATCGACTACCTGGTGATGTCGTACGTGCTCTGGCAGCGCGGGTACTCGCCGCCGCTGGTCGCCGCCGGCGCCAACCTCTCGTTCTTCCCGCTGGGGCCGTTCCTGCGCAGCGGCGGGGCCTTCTTCCTGCGGCGCAGCTTCAAGGGCGACGCCGTCTACACCGCGGCCTTCAAGGGCTACCTCAAGAAGCTGGTGCACGACGGCATCCACCACGAGTTCTTCCCCGAAGGCGGCCGCAGCCGCTCCGGCAAGCTCCTGCAGCCCAAGCTGGGGCTCTTCACCTGGCTGGTGGACGCGGTGCTCGAAGGCGCCCGCGACGATCTCATCTTCGTGCCGGTGGCCATCGACTACGAGAAGGTCGTCGAAGGCGCGAGCTACTCGGCCGAGCTCAAGGGCGGCGACAAGAAGCCGGAAGACGTGAAGGCGCTGCTGTCGGCACCCAAGGTGCTCGCCGAGAACTACGGCCGCATCCACCTGCGCTTCGACGAGCCGGTGTCGCTGGTGGCGCTGATGAAGGAACGAGGGCTCTCGCCCGCCACCACCAGCGAGCAGCAGAAGAAGGTGCTGGTCCGCGCGCTCGGCCACCGGGTGATGTACGGCATCAGCCGGGTGTCCACCGTCACGCCGCACGCGCTCCTGGCGAGCGCGCTGCTGGCGCACCGGCGCCGCGGCCTCACCGCCCGCGAGGTGACCGACCGCATCGTGCTGCTGCGTCGCATCTCGCAGGACCTGGGCGCGCCCTTCTCCCGGCACCTCGTCGACGCGCCGAGCGACCCCACGGTGCTGGGGCCGATCGCCGACGCCCTGCGCATGTTCTCGGCCCAGGGCGCGGTGAAGTGGCACCAGGCGCGGGGCGAGACCATCTACACGCTGGAAGACGAGAAGCGCGTCGAGCTGAGCTTCGCCAAGAACACCCTGATGAACCTGGTGAGCGGGCGGGCGATCGTCGCCGCGGCGCTCACCAGCCAGGGCGGCTCGGCGCCGCTCGGCGCCACCAGCGAGCGGGCCAAGGCGATCTCCCGGTTGCTCAAGTTCGAGCTCACCTTCCCGGTGGGCAAGACCTTCGATCAGATCTTCGAGGAGACCGTCGCCCACCTGGTGAAGCTGGGGCTGGTGGTGCTCGACGGGCAGCAGCTGTCGATCGCCCCCGAGGCCTTCGCGCGCCCGGGCCTGGTGTTCCTCGCCGAGCTGCTCACCGACACCCTGGAGTCGTACCGGGTGGCCGCGCTGGCCGCGGCCGAGCTCGACGCCGCCGGGGTGGACAAGAAGGAGCTGGTCAAGCGCGCGCTGGAGGTCGGCCGGGTGGAGTTCCTCGCCGGCCGCATCGCCTGCGCCGAGGCGCTGGCCCGGGTGACGCTGGAGAACGCGGTGCCCTTGCTGACCGAGCAGCGCTACCTCACCGAGAAGGAGAAGCTCCTGGTGCCCGGGGAGCGGCCCTTGAAGGACGTGGTCGCCCAGCTCGACGCCTGGCTCCGGCCGCTCGTCTGACGGATCGTCAGTCGCGGCAGCTGTGCGCGACGTGCGCGGGCAACGTCACCGGAGGGTCGTCGGGGTGTGCGCCGTCGAGGTACGGCTTGCAGCCGAACACCAGCGTGCGTTCGGAGCAACGGCCCACCGGGCGACCGGTCGCCAGTCGGGCACTGCAGACCCCACCCCGGCAGCGCCGCGGAGCGGCGGGGGTGACCACCTCGTACGTCTCCACCAGACAGGCGCCCTCGCACTCGCCCCCATCGAAGCAGCGCTTGCCGCGGTCCGCCGCCGGGCAGTCACACGCCAGCACACCGGCCATTCCGAAGCGGCCGAGCACGCCCCGGCAGCGGAAGCAGCTGCGCCGGAGTTCGTCGAGCGCCGGGTTCGAGACCGCGACCTCCGGGCCGCTCACCCGGCGACCGTCGCCGAGGGTGAGGGTCAGGGTCACCGCGCCATCGCGCCCGAGCCCCCAGCGCAGCGCGCGGCGCGTTCCGGCGGGCAAGGCCACTGCCGGGGAAAACTCGAGCCGGACGCTCGCCCCGGAGGCCTGGACGAGGTCGAGCGCGGCGATCGACTGCGCCGAGGCCTCGCAGTTGCGCACGGTCACCACCAGCTCCCCGGCGCAGGCCTCGGCTCCATCCGCGCAGCGCAGCACCACCGAGGGCGCCTGCAGCACCACGCCGGCGCCGGGAGCGCAGTCCTCGGGCAGAGGCGCAGACCAGGCCGCGGTGAGCAGCAACGCGATGTGCATCATCGCCGCACCGACGCCACGCCGGTACGCGGGGTTCCGTGCCCACACTTCCGTGCTTGGAGTCGGGCGCCCCTGGGCCATAACCTCCACCCGCTCATGCGCGCTCTCGCCCTTCTCCTGCTCGTCCCCGCGGCTGCCCTGGCGCAAGACGGCATGGACTTCTCGGAGCCGTCGGTGGCCCCCGAGTTCATGCCCAGCATCGCCGTGCTGGGCGTCGTTCCCGCGGAGTCGGACCCGGTCCTCACCTCACGCGCCACCCAGCTCCAGCCCGAGCTGCTCAAGGCCGCGCAGACCGCGGAGGCGTTCTCCAAGGTCGTCGACCCCGCCGCCGCGGCCACCGTGCTCGGCGAAGGCGCCACCGCCGCCAAGGCGTGCACCGACTACGCGTGCTTCCAGGCCGTGGCCAAGAAGCTGGGCGTCAACCGGCTCATCGTCGGGGTCATCACCAAGTCGGGCCCGGCCTCGATGCTCACCCTGCACGGCTTCGACGGTGCGCTCCCCGAGCTGGTCAAGGCGGAGGTCGAGAGCAACGAGCGCCAGGAGAAGCAGCAGCTCGGCGGCTTCGCGGGCCTGCAGGGCAAAAGCCAGGCGACCAAGGACAAGGAGTTCCTCAAGAAGGCGCAGCCGGTCTTCTTCGAGACGCTGAAGCTCCTGCAGACGCCCAACGGCAAGCTGCAGATCGACTCCGCCGAGAGCACCTCCATCGCCACCCTGAACAACGAGGAAGGCGGCGTGGGCAGCTTCGAGAAGGTCCTGCCGCGCGGCAGCTACGAGGTGAAGGTGACCGCGCCGGGGTACAAGCCCTTCGAGACCCGCGTCACCGTCGAGGAACAGAAGACCGCCTCGGTGCACGTGGTGCTGGTGGCCAAGCCCATCGAGCGCGCGCCGGTCGCCGTGGTCGAGGCTGACGACGGGGTGCGGCCGATCTACGCCCGCCCGAGCGTCTACGTGATCGCCGCCGGCGTGGTGGCCTGCGCGGTGGGCGTGGGCCTGGGCCTGAGCGCCCGCGGCGTCGAAGGGCGCGCGGTGGACAAGAACGGCGACGGCATCGTCGAGGTCACCCGCGCCGAGGCGCAGAGCGCCAAGTCCAAGGCCCTGATGGCCAACGTGCTGGTGGGCACCGGCGCCGCGGCGGTGGCCGGCGGCACGGTCTGGTTCTTCCTCACCCCGAACAAGGCGCCCGCCCCCGTGAAGAAGGAAGACGGCGCGCCCGCGACGGGCACCGGAACCACCGAAGGCAGCGGCGGCGGCTGGACGGTCGGAGTCGGGGGCTCCTTCTAGATGTCTCGGCGGTTCCTCGCCCTCTGGGCGGCGGCCGGGGTCTGCGCGGGCGTCGCGGCGGCGTGCAAGGTCAACCTCGACGACCGGCTCATCTACTCCTGCACGTCGGGCGCCGACTGCGCCGGCGAAGGCTTCACCTGCACTGCCCCCGACGGCGGCGCCGGCTACTGCTGCAAGAAGACCGGCGACGAGCAGTGCAACGGCGTCGACGACGACTGCAACGGCAAGGTCGACGACGGCTTCCCGCCCGAGCGCTGCAACGGCCTCGACGACGACTGCGACGGCCAGGTCGACGAGGACTTCGCGCTGCAGAGCGACCGCTTCAACTGCGGGACCTGCGGCACCCAGTGCCCGTCGGACAAGCTGTGCGTGAAGGGCGTGTGCAAGGTGAACGGCGAGCCGAGCTGCACCGACGGCGTGGACAACGACGAGAACGGGCTCACCGACTGCGCCGACAGCGCCTGCAACCTCGAGCTGTGCGGCCCCGGGTGCCAGTGCCGCGCGGGCAAGAAGGCCGAAGGCAACTGCGACAACGGCAAGGACGACGACGGCGACATGCTCGCCGACTGCGCCGACCCCGACTGCGGTGGCGCGGGCTGCGGCGATGGCGGCTGCGTGTGCGGCATGGGCACCCGCCGTGAGATCGGCTGCAACGACGGCCGCGACAACGACGGCGACACGCTCTCGGACTGCGACGACAGCGACTGCGGCGGCCAGGTGTGCAGCGCGGCGCCCGCGGCCCTGCGCTGCAAGGGCGCGAGCTGCACCTGCAACGACGGCGGCTCCCTGCCCGAGAACAACAACGCCCGCTGCAGCAACAACCTCGACGACGACTGCAACGGCAAGGTCGACTGCGAGGAGTTCAGCTGCGACATGCGTTCCTGCGCCAGCGACGGCGGCCTCGACTGCCTCTGCGGCATGGGCATCAAGAACGAGCTCAACTGCGCCGATCGCATCGACAACGACGGCGACGGCGTCACCGACTGCGTCGATTCGCTCCCCGACGGCGGCGGCAACTGCCCCATCGGCATCACCTGCTCGCTCCTGGTGAACGGCGTGCCCACGCCCGGCGCCTGCGCCAGGAACCACCTCTGCACGCTCGACGGCGGCAGCTAGCGGGCTGCGGCTTTTCGTTATTGCCGTTGAAACAAGGGAAATTTGGGCGTACTTAGGCGCTCGAAACGCGTCAGCAAGCTTTATTTCCATCGTCTGGAGGCTTCATGGAAACGGCACTGCGGGACTTTCTCGAGATTCCCTACGACAAGCTCGAGGAGATGAACCTGAAGGTGAAGGAAGACCGCATCAACAAGGTCTCCCCCGACAAGGTCCGTGAGCAGCAGGTGAAGTACCTGACCGACGAGAAGCGCATCAAGGCGGTCACCGTGTGCTTCAGCGACCTCGAAGGTCGCCTGCACATGCTCGACTACGACAAGAAGTTCCTCCTCAAGTCGGCCGACAACCTCACCTTCGACGGCTCGTCGATCCGCGGCTTCAGCGCGCAGCAGGAATCCGACCTGCGCCTCAACATCGACTGGCCGGCCTTCTACTGGCTGCCGTCGGACATCTTCGGCCCGGGCAAGGTGCTGGTGTTCGCCTCGGTGCAGGACCGCGACGGCAGCGACTACCCGGCGGACATGCGCGGCCAGCTGAAGAAGTACGGCGAGGCGCTGTACGCGAAGGACAAGACCATCTGCCACTGCGCCACGGAGATCGAAGGCTTCCTGTTCAAGGGCCGCGACGCCGAGCGCCACTACCACGAGACCGGCAAGTTCGAGTTCATCTCGACCGGCGGCTACTACCACTCGCTCCCGGGCGACGCGCTGCGCGCCTTCATCGACCACTCCGCCGAGGCGCAGCGGGCGATGGGCTTCAACAACGAGAAGGATCACCCCGAGGTGGCGCCCAGCCAGTTCGAGATGAACTTCAGCTACGCCGAGGCGCTGATCGCCGCCGACCAGGTGCAGCTCTACAAGCTGCTGTGCCGCCAGGTCGCCGCGCAGCAGGGCCTGACCGCCAGCTTCCTGCCCAAGCCGGTGACGGGCGTGAACGGCAACGGCATGCACACCAACATGTCGCTCAACCGCGGCAACAAGAACCTGTTCTGGGACAAGGGCGGCCAGGACGGGCTGTCGGCGCCGGGCTGGGACTTCATCGACCGCATCCTCACCTCGGCCAACGACATCTGCCTCACGCTGAACTCCAGCGTGAACGCGTACCGCCGGCTCGACCCGCACTACGAGGCGCCGAACCAGATCAAGGCCAGCGCCATCAACCGCGGCGCGATGGTGCGCATCCCCCTGGGCAACGAGCGCTCGGCCCGCATCGAGGTGCGCTCGGTGGCGCCGGACTCCAACCCCTACCTCGTCTTCTACACCCTGCTGCGCACCGGCCTCGAAGGCCCGCAGTCGGGTGAGGACGCGGAGGCCAAGAAGACCCGCACCCGCTTCCTCCCCGACAACGTGTTCGACGCCATCAACAAGTTCAAGTCGAGCTCGTTCGTCACCAACCTGCTCGGCGAGCACGTGCAGACCAAGTTCGCCGAGCTCAAGCTCGCGCAGGCGGAGCGCTGCCCCAAGCAGCTCGGCTCGCTGATCAAGCCCGCCGAGGTGCAGTTCCACCACGAGGTCACCAACCAGTACCTCTGGAACATCTTCTGACCGGCCGCTGAAGCGACGGTCAGTGACGTGAGGACGCCCGGTGCTCCCAGTCGGAGCCCGGGCGTTCGCGCTTCGTCAGTCCTGGCAGCCCACCAGGTCGATCGACGGCACCGAGTTCGCCACCTTCTCGCTCGACGTCGCGTAGCCGCGTCCGTCGGGCGCCCAGGTGACCGCCTCGCCCTGCACCTCCGGCGCCACCGGCACCTCGCGCGGCATCGCGGTGAAGATGGTCTCGAAGGCCGCCCCCGGCGCGAGCCGCAGCTCGACCAGCCGGTTGTACATGCGCAGCAAGATGGCGTTGCCGCAGGGGTTGATGTCGCCGCCGGTCATCGGGCTGTCGGTGGGCCCGGGCACGGTGAGCGTGGCCACGGGGACCAGCGTCACCGTGGTGCTGGAATCGAGCGGCCGCGGGAAGCGGAAGACGCGCGACGGCACGCCCGCGTTCTCCTTGCTCACCACGTAGAGGTCGCCCTCCGTCGGGTGCACCATCAACGTCTCGGCGTTGTTCTTCTCGCCGCCCGGGTACTGGAAACTGAACGCATCCCACTGCACGTTCTGCACGGTGAAGACCGCGTCGACCGCCACGTTGGGCTCGGTCACCCGGTACACCGTGTAGACGCCGCGCTTGAGCGCGTTGTCGCCGATGTCCGCCAGGTACACGCACGTGCCCGCGGGACAGGGCCCCAGGGCGATGTCCTCCCAGTCGATCGCCGTGGCGCCCGGCAGCTCGAAGCGGCCCAGGGCCTTGCCGGTGTCCGACACCGCGAAGAAGCGGGCCGTGTCGCCCGAGTCGTTGTGCGCCCACAGCACGCCGGGGTGTGCCCGGCTCGCGGCGAGGCCCGAGAGCTCGACGAGCTCGGCGTCTTGGATCGGCAGCCCCGGGTTCGCCGGCCCCCAGGTGGTGCAGCGCGCACAGGTGAGCGCCATGCCGCCGCCCGCGCCGCCGGCCTGCCCGCCCCCGGCCTGGCCGCCGCCGCTGCTGCCGCTGCCACCGCCGGTGGCGCCGCTGCCGCCTCCG
>JAIBBQ010000209.1 GCA_019694595.1 Myxococcaceae bacterium | reverse complement strand
CGGGGCGCTGCTCAGGCGCGGCGGCGGCAGCTGCAGCTTCCCGCCGGGCAACGGCCCCGGGGGGACCGGCGCCGGCAACTTGAGCGGCGGGGGCGGCAGGCGCATCGGCCGGTCGAGCACCCCGCGCTGCGCGAGCCGCTCCATCTGTTCCACGATGTCCGCCCGGCCACCGTCGCCGCGCACCTCGCGCTTCTTCTCGTCCTTGAGCCAGCGGCCGAGCAGCTTGCCCAGCTCGCCCTGGTGCCGTTCGACCAGGCGGGCGGCGAAGTCGGGCGAGTGCGCGAGCGCGGCCCGCACCAGCCGCTGCGCCCCGGCGCTGCGCATGCCGACCGATGGATCGTTGAGCGCGCCGTGCATCTCGAGCACGGTGCGCGCGTCGTCGGCCGCGAGCGCGCGCGACTTGCCGGCGTCGCTCGCCCGCTGCGCGAGGCTCTTCTGGTCCGGCGGCAGCGCCGAGAGGAACTTCTCGCGGTCCTCGTCGGGTAGACCGGCGATGGCGATCGCCAGCGCGCGCGCGCCCATGCGGTCGCAGATGGTGAGCACCTCGCGCGCCTGGAGCGTGAGCACGTCGGCGAAGCGGAAGGCCCCGACCTTGGGCACCGAGCGCTTGAGCGCCTCTTCCAGCCGCCAGCGCACGATCGACAGCACGTCGGGCTTCACCTCGCGCCGCAGCTTGACCGACCGCTCGGGCAGCTCGATGCGCACCGCGTCGGCGATCTGCGCCGGCAGCGCGCGCAGCACCACCTCGACCGTGGCGCCGCGCTCCTTGCCCAGCACCTCCGCCAGGCGGGCGGGGTCGGCCGAGGCGAGCTGCCGGCGGCGCACGGTGACCAGGCGCTTGATCTCCTGCACCAGCAGCGGAATGCGCTTCTCCCGCGGAATCTGCATCAGCCCGTTGGCGCGGTGGGTGAGCAGCTCCCCTTCCTCGTCGGGAAGGAAGCCGAAGGCCTCCACCGCGTCGGCGCCGCCGAAGGTGACGGCGGTCAGGAGCAGCATCGTCTGCCGCTTGGAGAGTGACGCGAAGTACTGTTCCACGGAGCGCCCTTCAGTCTACCGAGGAACGGCTCACTCCGAGGCCGACGCGCGGCGCTTGCCGTTGCTCGACGGCCGACGCACGAAGGCGAAGGCGGTGAGACCGGCCATCAGCATCAGCACCACCGCGGTGACCGCGACCATCGCCTTGAACTGCTCGGCGCTCTGCTTGGTCATCTGCAGGCCGAACACCGTCTGGTTGCGGGCGGCGTCGCCTTCGGCCTCGGGCGGCGCGGCGGCGGTCATCAGCACCTGCACGTTGGCCGCGGTGAGCTCGGGCACGCCCTTGGCGACGAAGGCCTTCACCTCTTCCTCGGAGATCGGCTTCTGCCGCTCCGGGCCCATGCGGTACTTGATGAAGACCGACGCGGTGGGCATCGGCTTCTTCTCGGGCTGGGTGAGATCGTTCACCTCGGGAATGTTCACGATGGTGAGCGCCTCGAGCACGTTGGGCACGCGGTTGAGCGCGTTCGACACCTCGCCGCCGAGCGCCTCGAGCAGCATCGCCCGTTCCTCGGTCTGGGTGGGGATCATGCCCTTCATCTTCTTGAAGACCGCCAGGCCGTCGGCGTGCGGGCGCGGCAGCGCGTAGTCGCGCAGCAGCTGCGCGGCGTCGGCCACGTCCTGCTTGGCGACGCTGATGATGTAGCGGGGCTCGTTGCCGCCCTCTTCCTTGATCTTCTTGGTGTCGATGCCGTGCCGCTGCAGCAGCACGTAGATGTCGTTGGCGTCGTCCTCGGTGAGATCGTGCTGCAGATCCACCGCGCACGCGGGGAGAACGAGCATCGAGAGGAGCACCAAGGCGCGCTTCATGGTGCGGCGACGCTACTACGCGTCTTGGCCCCCCGCGAAAACGAATCGGGCGGCCACCTCTCGCGAAGTGACCGCCCGGAAAATCGAGGCACCGCGCGACGGCGGCGACGCTTCAGACCTGGGTCTTGAGCGTGTCCTTGAGACCGCTGGTGGCCTTCTCCACCACCTTGCCGGTGAGCTCGAGCTCCTGGGTGTACTTGTACATGCCGGCCTGCAGCGCGAGCAGCTCGGAGTTCGAGAAGCTCTTGCCGCTGACGCCGCCGGCGATGAGCTTGTCGAGCGAGGTCTGGCCGCGCTCCATGCTGGACATCATGCCCATCAGCATGTCGGAGCCCTTGCCGACCTCGGCCTTCTGGGCGACCGGGTCCGCGCCCTGGTCGGTGAGCTTGTTGTCGGTGGCGCCGTTCACCTTGTTGAGGTGCGCCTTCTCGGTCTTGCCGACCTGCTCGATCTGCCGGGCGACGTCGACCTTCTGCGCCTGCGCGACGCCGTGGGCCTGGTGCGCGTGCTCAGCGCCGTGGGTGCCCTGCGACTTCATCGCCTGGTCGAACTTGCTCGGGTTCTGCTTGGCCAGCTCCTGAGCGCCCTGCTGGGGGCCGTTCTGCGCGATCTGGGTTGCCGTGAGTCCTGCCAGTGGTCCCGCCATGGTGCTGCCTCCGAGGAGTTCCGTGGTCCGTCAGTTCTTCTTCGTCTTCCAGCAATTCTTTGAGGCGCTCTACCGCCCGTGCATGCAGTCGTGAGGCCCAGCTCTTCGACTGCCCGATCTCCGCTCCGGCTTCTTCCAGAGTCTTCGTCTGGAAGTAGTAGCCCTGCAGCAGCTTCCTTTCCTTGTCCGGCAACTTGTCGATCGCCCGTCGCACCCGCGCCTTCATCTGCTCCAGCTGCATCCGCTCGTCGGCCGGCAACTGCATGTCCGACACCTGCAGCCCATCTGTCCCTTCGAGGCTGGTCGCGAACACCATCGCCAGCCCCGCCACCGCACTCGAAATGTCTCTCACATCATCGTCGAGACTGGAGCTTCGGTTGCCTCCCTGGCTCCGGTCGGCCAGGTTCCCGAGGTAGGCATTGGCCCGTTCGGCGCTCGCAACCGCACGAGATTCCGGGCCTTTCAGCACGCCCATCTTCCGCAAACCGTCGAAGATCGCGCCCTTGATGCGGTAGTGGGCAAATGTAAGAAAATTTGCTCCAACCTTGGGATCGAACCGCTCCGAGGCCTCCAGCAGGCCGACCTGGCCGTAGGAGACGAGCTCGTCCATCTCGACCGCGGAGCTGAACTGCTTGCGCACCTGGGCCGCCAGGCTCCGCACGTAGGGCCCGTACTTCTCCAGGATGACCTTTCGCTCCTCGCCCAGGGGCACGGCTAGTCCTGTTCCTTGTCGGAAGCGCCCTTGTTCCAGATCTGCTCGAGGATCTGCTTGCTCAGGGGGTCTTCTTCCAGGTGCTCGGTGATGTACTGGGTGAGCGCCTTGGACTGCATGCGCACCTTTTCCTTGAGGATGTCGGCGACCAGCTTCTTGGTGGCCTCCTCGCGCGACTTGAGCTGGCCGCTCTTGAGCTGACGGGCGATGTCGCGCGCGTTGGCGCTCACCGGATCGGCGGCGATGACGTTGCCGCCCGCGGCGGCGCCCGAAGGCCCCACCAGGGACTCGGCGCGGTCGACGCGGCCGGCGAAGCCCGCACCGCCCGCCTTGGCGACGCCGCCGCCGCCCTTCACTCCGCCGGCGCCGCCGGCCTTGCCACCGCGAACCTTGCCCACGGCCATCGGTCAGCTCCAGCCTTTCGCCTGCGCGCTCACTTCGCCTTCTCGGCCTTCGGCGGCGGCGGCGCGCCCGAGTCGCGCGCGTCGAGCAGCGCCTGGGCGAGCTTGGCGCCGTCGCCCTCGGGGTCGAGGTCGATGGCCGCCTTGAGCTCCTTGGAAGCTTCCTGCACCTTGCCCATGAACAGCAGCGCCTCGCCGCAGTGCGCCCGCGGCAGGCCCGACTTGGGCGCCAGCCGCTGCGCGACGCGGAAGGCCTGCAGCGCCTTGTCGTGCTTGCCCTGGACGAACTCCAGCGTGCCCAGCGCGAGCTGCGGCACCTCGCTCTTGGGCATCAGGGCCGCGGCGCCGGTCAGCACTTCCTTCGCCAGGTCGAACTTCGCCATGTCCATCCACAGGTAGCCGGCTTCCAGCAGGAGCATCGCCTGCTGGCGGGTGGTGGGAACGAGGCTGTGCGCGATGTCGGAAACGGGCTCGGACATGTCCTGGAGCGTACCCGGCGGGCGCCGGGAGCGATAGCGCGAGAAGCGTGGCCCGCACGCACGAAGGGGCAGCCGTTTCCGGCCGCCCCTCGTGAGCTGCGCACGCTTGGAAACTGCCCGAGCGCTTAGCGGATGTTGCTGATCGAGTTCTTCACGGTGTCGTGCCGGGTCTTGAGCACGTTGGAGACCGAGGTGAAGACCTGGTTCTCACGCTGCATCGCGATCTGCACCTGCATCAGCTTGGCGTTGTCCGCCTGCGCCTGCACGAGGTCGGAGTTCATCTGGCCCAAGGTGTTGCCGCTGCCCGCGGTGCCGAGCGCGTTGGGCGCCGAGCCGACCGAGCCGCCCAGGTTCGGGGCGGTGCCGCCGGTGGGCACGGTGGTGTTGATGACCGGGTTGTTCACCGGCGAGAGCGCCTGCATCGCGTACGACGAGGTGACCGCGCCGCCCGACGACTGGTTCGACAGGTGGCTGACCGAGGACACCGCGGCGGAGACGATCGCCCCGCCCGGCAGCGCGCCCGCGACCACCGAGGCGCCGCTGGAGATCGCGCCGCCGACGTTGTCGAGGCCCACCTTCACGCGGTCGCCGAAGTCACGCTTCGGGGTCTGGCGCTCGATGGAGAGGTTGGTGGAGATGCGGGCAGGAGTGGGGTCGAGACGAACAGGGCCGGACGACATGGTGAGCCTCCAAAGATTGACGTTCACTGCTTGGGCCACCCACTCGAGGACTTTTCCCCGAGGTGCCTTGCAGATGTTATCGCCAACCGCCCCCGGGGGTTGCGTCGGGTCTCGAACTTCGAGAATCGCTAGCGACCCTTACTTCCGCCACCGGCACGTTCCGTCTCAAGCTTTTCGCGCACTTGGAGCAGGTAGGACAGCAGCTCCTCGGCCCGCTCGATGCCCTTGGCGACCTTCTTCGCGGCGTCGGCCTTGGGCCCCTTGAGGCCGGCCAGGGCTTCCTTCACCGGGGTGAAGACGCCGGCGAGCTCCTCGGGGGAGGCGGTCTCGATCAGCCCTTCGATGGTGGGGTAGTTGGTCTCGGGCAGCGGCGCCGGCGCGGGCGCTTCCTGGGTGGCAGCAGCGGGCTTCTTGGCCATGCGGTTACCTTCTCACGAGCGCGCGCGCTTTTCGACAAATCACGACAGCAGCGCGAGGTGGTGCGCACCGCCCGACAGCTCGACGTCGTAGCGATCGACCGCGGCGGCGAAGTCGGGGGTCTGCCACTTGAGCTCGCCGCCGACCGAGCCCATCTCCAGCAGGTCGAGCGTGAGCCCGTTGGCGCCCCCGCGCAGGTGCAGGCGCACCGGCGTACCCGCGGGCCGGGTGAAGCGGATGTTCGCCGCCCCGCCCGACAGCCTGAGCGGCACGGTGCCCTTGGGCGCGGGGAGCGCGACCTTGACGTCGCTCACGCCGCCCTTGAGCTCGAGGCCGGACAGCGGCACCAGAGAGAGGTCGGCCGACATGCCCGACACGCCGCCCTTGAGCTTGAGGTCCCACGTCACCAGGGAGCTGAGCTCGAGCCGCGCCGGCTCGCCGCCGAAGATCCGGAAGCCCCCGGCGAGGTGGTCGACCACCAGCCGGCCGTCGTCTTCCTTCACCCGGGGCCGGTTCTTGGCGCGCGCCCGCACCAGCAGCGGCTCGGCGGCGGGCCCCAGCTCGAAGTGCGCGGCCCCCCCGCGGACCTCGAGGCCCATGGCGCGGCGCCCCGAGAAGCGCAGCCGCACCTCGCGCTCGTCTTCCTGCGGGTCCTGCCCCTTCATCCGCTCCACCTCGGCGCGCAGGTGGGTCACCATGTCGGTGGCGAGCAGCCGCAGCCGCTCGAGCTCTTCCAGCGTGGCGCCCGCCGCCGCCCGGCCGAAGGCCTGCTGCATCGGCTCCAGCGCCTCCGCGAGCTGGGCGCGGCGCCCGGGGGCCAGCGTCACCAGCACCTGCCGCCGGTCCTGCTCGCTCTTGGCGCGCGCGATCCACCCTGCCTTTTCCAGCCGGTCGAGCGTCTGCGTCACCGCCCCCGACGACAGCCGCAGCCCGTCGGCCAGCGCGCCGGCCGTCACTTCCCCCTCGCTGCGAAAAAGCAGCTCCAGGCAGCGAACGTCCGTCAGGCCGAGCTTCCAGCGGTGTCCGAGCGCCTCCAGGAAGGACTGGAGCTGGCCCACCAGCTCCTGGCTCAGCACCGAGGTCAGGCCATCGAGAAACGCCATCGATTCATTGTTTCGAAAAACCTTTCAAAATTCAAGACCGAAGCAACGATGTCGCATTTTGCTTGATAATGTCTGAGTGACTAAGAGATATAACGGCCGTCGAGATCTCGCTGCGAAGCCGCAGCGATTGCAGTAGCTACCCCCCGGTCTCTGGGCGCCCCTCGCGGGCATTGCCCTCACAGGGAGAGGACAGATGGGCTCGATCGTTTCGATCCGTGACGTGGTGAAGGAGTACTCGCTGGGCAAGGTGGTGGTGCCCGCGCTGCGCGGCGTCTCGCTCGAGGTCGAGAAGGGAGAGTTCATCTCCATCGCCGGCCCGTCGGGCAGCGGCAAGACCACGATGCTGAACCTCATCGGCTGCGTGGACACCGCGACCCGCGGGGTGGTCGAGGTGGCGGGCCAGGACACCGGCAAGCTGACCGAGCGCAAGCTGACCGCGCTGCGGCTCGACACCATCGGGTTCATCTTCCAGAGCTTCAACCTGGTCTCGGTGCTCACCGTGTTCCAGAACGTCGAGTTCCCCCTGCTCCTGCAGCGCAAGCTCAACGGCGCGCAGCGCAAGGCGCGGGTGATGCAGCTGCTCGAGCAGGTCGGCCTGGCGACGCACGCCAAGCACCGGCCGAACGAGCTGTCGGGTGGTCAGCGGCAGCGCGTGGCGGTGGCGCGGGCGCTGGTGACCGAGCCGCAGATCGTGCTCGCCGACGAGCCGACGGCCAACCTCGACTCGGTGACCGGCCAGGCGATCATCGACCTGATGAAGTCGCTCAACCAGCAGAAGGGCACCACCTTCATCTTCTCGACCCACGACTACAAGGTGATGCAGCACGCCAACGCGGTGGTGCGGCTGGCCGACGGCAAGCTGCAGGGCCGGGAGACGGGCGAGGCGGCGGTGGCGGCAGCCCTCAAGGGCATGTCGGTGGCTCCGGTGGCCCAGGCCGCTCCATGATCGCCCGCCTCGTGGTGCTGGTGCAGATCGCGCTGCGCAACCTGTTCGCCAGCTTCATCAACTTCATCATCGGCGGCATCATCCTCGTGGGCACCTGCACCACGGTGGTGGGCGGGGGCATGCTCGACAGCCTCGACCGCTCGATGAGCCGCTCGGTGATCGGCTCGGTCGCCGGGCACGTGCAGATCTATTCCACCAAGTCGAAGGACGAGCTGGCGCTCTTCGGCGGCATGACCGGCGGCGACCCCGAGCTCGCGGCGATGACCGACTTCGCCAAGGTGAAGACCGCGCTCGAGACCCTGCCCAACGTGAAGACGGTGGTGCCCATGGGCGTGTCGGGTGCGCTCATCACGTCGGGCAACACGGTCGACCTGGTGCTCGCGCGCCTGCGCGACCTCTACAAGGTGCGCGACGGCAAGAACGTGAACCCCGACCTCGCGGACCTGTCGGGCCCCGCGCTCACCGAGCAGATCGCCGCCCAGAAGGCGCACGTGCGGCAGATCGTCAACGTGCTCAAGGGCGACTACACCAAGGCCAAGGTGCTCCTGAAGAAGGACACCGAGGAGACCCGCGAAGGCGAGGAAGCGCTCGCCCGCGTGAGCGACGACGGGTTCTGGGCGGGCTTCGACACCGACCCGTACGGCTCGCTGGAGTACCTCGAGAACCGCATCGCGCCGCTGGTCACCGATTCCGACCTGCTGTTCATCCGCTACGCGGGCACCAACCTCGACACCTTCCAGCAGTCGTTCGACCGCATGCGGGTCATCGACGGGCAGAAGGTGCCCGAAGGCCACCGCGGCTTCCTGATCGCCAAGTTCTTCTACGAGAACAACATGAAGCTCAAGAACGCGCGCCGGCTCGACCAGATCAAGGAAGCGCTCGACGAAGGCAACAACCGGGTCATCAAGGGCGACCCGGTGCTGGAGCGGCTGGTGAAGGAGAACCAGGCGCAGACCCGCGACGTCATCTTGCAGCTCGACGGCATCAAGACCGCGCAGGTGATCGCCGCGCTGCAGAAGCTGCTCAAGACCGAGCAGACCGACTTCGCCGAGCTGCTCACCAGCTTCTTCACCACCGACGACCAGAACTTCCGGGAGCGCTACGACTTCTTCTACAAGGAGATCGCGCCCAAGCTGCAGCTCTACCGGGTCAAGGTGGGCGACTCGCTGACCATCAAGGCGTTCACCAAGTCGGGCTACGTGCAGTCGGTGAACGTGAAGGTCTACGGCACCTTCTCGTTCGAAGGCCTCGAGAAGTCGCCGCTCGCCGGGTCGATGTGCCTGATGGACCTGATGAGCTTCCGCGACCTCTACGGGTACCTCACCACCGACAAGCTCGAGGAGATGAAGGCGCTCAAGGCGGGCGCGCAGGCCAAGGAAGTCTCGCGCGAGCACGCGGAAGACGACCTCTTCGGCGGCGGCGACGTGGTGGAAGCGCAGGCCACCGCCGGCGTCATCGACGACAAGGCACAGCTGTCGGGCACCGGCCAGGCGATGCACCAGGAAGACCTGGTGAAGCGCGTCTATTCGCGCGAGGAGATCGAGAACGGCGTGGTGCTCAACGCGGCGGTGATGCTGAAGGACCCTGCCCGGCTCAAGCAGACCATCGCCGACATCAACGCCCTGTCGGAGAAGGACGGGCTCTCGATCAAGGCGGTCAGCTGGCAGGACGCGGCGGGCTTGCTGGGCCAGTTCATCCTGGTGGCGAAGCTGGTGCTCTTCTTCTTCGTCGGGGTGATCTTCGTGGTGGCGATGGTGATCATCAACAACGCGATGATGATGGCCACGCTGCAGCGCACCCAGACCATCGGCACCATGCGCGCCATCGGGGCGCAGCGGTCCTTCGTGCTCACCATGGTGCTGGTCGAGACGCTGGTGCTGGGCCTGGTGTTCGGGGTGCTCGGCATGGGCCTGGGCACCGGCTTCATGAGCTACCTGGGCAGCCACGGCATCAACGCCACCACCGACATCATGTACTTCTTCTTCTCGGGCCCGAAGCTGCTCCCCACGCTGTCCGCGGGGAACCTGATCGCCGCGCTGGTGATCATCCTCGTGGTCTCGAGCCTCTCGACCCTGATCCCTGCCGTGATTGCCACCCGCGTCTCGCCCCTGCGCGCGATGCAGACCGACGAGTGACCACATGCTCCAGCTCTTCCAGATGGGTGCCCGCAGTCTCTGGCAGCACCGCACGCGCACGCTGCTGCTCGGCGCGGCCATCGCCGCGGTGAGCGCGCTGCTCATCGCGCTCACCAGCCTGTCGACCGGCATGCGCACCACGATGCTGGTGTCGGCGACCACGCTGTCGACCGGCCACCTCAACGTGGCGGGCTTCTACAAGGTGACTTCCGGCCAGTCGGCGCCGGTGGTGACCGACTACCGGAAGCTGATGGACGTGGTGAAGGACGCGGTCCCGGAGATCGACTACCTCACCGAGCGCGGCCGCGGCTGGGCGAAGATCATCTCCGACACCGGGTCGATGCAGGTGGGCCTGGCCGGGGTCGACATCTCCAAGGAAGCCGGCTTCAAGAAGGTGGTCACCGCGCTGTCCGGCAACCTGGACGACCTGGCAAAGCCGGGCGCGATCGTGATCTTCGAGGAACAGGCCAAGAAGCTCGAGGTGAAGGTCGGCGACCGCCTCACCATCTCCGCCGCCACGCCGCGCGGCACCAGCAACACCATCGACGTCACGGTGGTCGCCATCGGCCAGAACATCGGCATGATGAGCAACTGGAATACCTTCATGAACGGCACGTCGCTCCGTGAGCTGTACCAGCTCAACGACGACACCGCGGGTGCCATTCACGTGTACCTGAAGGACATCAACCAGGTGAAGACGGTGCAGGCGCGCCTGCGCAAGGTGCTCGCCGAGAAGGGCTACGGGGTGATGGACGACGACCCCCGCGCCTTCTGGATGAAGTTCCAGTCGGTCAACCGCGAGGACTGGACCGGGCAGAAGATCGACGTCACCACGTGGGAAGACGAGATCTCCTTCGTGAAGTGGACCGTCGACGGCCTCACCGGCCTGGCGGTGATGGTCACCATCGTGCTGCTGGTGATCATCGGCGTGGGCATCATGAACGTGATGTGGATCACCATTCGCGAGCGCACCCGCGAGATCGGCACCCTGCGCGCCATCGGCATGCAGCGCGCGCGCGTGCTGGGCATGTTCGTCATCGAAGGCTTCTTGCTGGGCCTCGCGGGCACGGTGTCGGGCACCGCGCTGGGCTTCGCCTTCTCGGCGGCGCTCAACGCCGCCCACGCCAAGGTGCCGGTCGCCGCGCAGCTGTTCCTGATGACCGACCACCTGGTGATGCTGCCCACCGTGGCCTGGGCGGTCTTCGCGGTGCTCTTCATCACCGGGGTGATCACCGCGGTCTCGCTGGTCCCGTCGTTCCTCGCCGCCCGCATGAAGCCCATCACCGCGATGTCGCACATCGGATGAACGCCATGAGCCCCAAGACCCTGCTCGCCGCCGTCCTCGTGCTCGCCGCTTCGGCGCGCGCCGCCGACCCCACCAAGGAAGAGCTGGTGGGCATGCTCAAGACCATCGACGACCGGCAGCGCAACGGCGGCGACTACAAGGCGCTCATCTACCTGGAGCAGAAGGAGAAGGAGAAGGCCGACATCGTGCGCGAGGTGATCGTCTACCGCCGCGACGAGAGCGATCAGCTGATGTTCCTCTTCACCAAGCCCAAGAGCGAAGAAGGCAAGGGCTACCTGCGCATCAACAAGAACCTCTGGAGCTACGACCCCGGCACCGGCAAGTGGGAGCGCACCACCGAGCGCGAGCGCATCGGCGGCACCAACTCCCAGCGGCGCGACTTCGACGAGTCGCGGCTGGCCGAGGAATTCGACCCCACCTTCGAGGCCAACGAGAAGCTGGGCAAGTTCGACGTGATCCGCGTCTCGCTGGCGGCCAAGCCGGGCGTCGACGTGCCCTACCCGGTCATCAAGCTGTGGATCGACCCCACCAACAGCAACGAGCTCAAGCGGCAGGAGCTCGCGCTCTCGGGCCGGCTGATGCGCACCACGTACTACCCGAAGTGGAACAAGATCTACTCGGCGTCGAAGAAGGGCGACGTCTGGTTCCCCGGCGAGATCCGGATCTTCGACGAGGTCGAGAAGTCGAACCAGACGCTGGTGCTGTTCAAGAACGTCGACCTGAACCCGCTCGACGGCAACATGTTCACCAAGGCGTGGCTCGAGAGTAAGAGCCGATGACGCTGGCCGCAGCGCTGTGCGCGCTCGCGCTGGCCGCCCCGCAGGACCGCCCCAGCGAAGACGCGATGTTCGGGGAAGCCCCCGCGGCCGCGCCGGCCGACGCCGGGGCGGCGCCCGCGCGCCCGAGCGAAGACGCGATGTTCGGCGAGAGCGCCGCGCCTGCCGCGGCCGACGCCGG
>JAIBBQ010000208.1 GCA_019694595.1 Myxococcaceae bacterium | reverse complement strand
CAAGGGCGAGCAGCTGCTGGGCGACCTGGCGAGGCTCGACCGCCGGGCGACGCCGGTGTTCGCCACCCACACCGACGTGCAGCCCACCTACGAGGTGCGCGCCGACGTGGCGTGGCTCGACCTGGGCAGCGTGGCGCCGCTGGTGGAGAAGATCGCCGCCGACACGCAGAAGACGCTCACCGGCGGCACCAAGGTGGTGGTGAAGGGCCAGCTCGACGGCATGCGCTCGGCCTTCACCGGCCTGGGCTTGGGGCTCCTCCTGGCGGTGCTGCTGGTGTACGGGCTCATGGTGGTGAACTTCCAGTCGTGGCTCGACCCCTTCGTGATGCTGCTGGCGCTGCCGGGCGCGGGCGTGGGCATCGTGCTGGCGCTCTTCCTGACCGGCACCACCTTCAGCATCTCGTCGCTGATGGGCGCGGTGATGGCCATCGGCGTGGCGACCGCCAACTCGACCCTGATGGTGTCCTTCGCCAACGACGAGCGGCGGGCAGGGAAGGGCGCGCTGGAGGCGGCGCTGGAGGCCGGCAAGACCCGGCTGCGCCCGGTGCTGATGACGGCGATGGCGATGGTGCTCGGCATGTCGCCCATGGCGCTGAGCCTGGGCGAGGGCGGCGAGCAGAACGCGGCGCTGGCGCGGGCGGTGATCGGCGGGCTCTTCGGGGCGACGGTGGCGACGCTGTTCCTGGTGCCGGTGACGTACTCGGTGCTCAAGCGTCGCTCCAAGGTGCGCGCGGTGGACCCCGAGCTGGTCGAGCTGAGCGCGGAGGCGGCGTCATGAAGCGGCTGGTGGCGGTGGTGCTGGTGGTGGGCGTGGCGGCGGGCCTGGTGTGGCGCTTCGCCGCCCACGCCGAGAACGAGCGAAGGGCGCAGCCGTCGACGGCGCCCCAGGCGGTCCGCTTCGTGTACCCGGTGAACGGGCCCGAGAAGGTGGTGGTGACGCTGCCGGGCACCGTGTTGCCCCGCCAGCAGGTGACGCTGTACGCGCGCACCAACGGCTTCCTGCAGAAGTGGAACGCCGACCTCGGCGAGCCGGTGAAGAAGGGGCAGGTGCTGGCGAAGCTCGAGGCGCCCGAGCTGGCGGTGCAGCTCGCCCAGGCGAGGACGCGGCTCGCGCAGGCCGAGCGCACGCTGGTGCTGGTGCAGCAGCAGCACGTGCGCACCGAGGCCCTGTCCAAGTCGGGGACGCTGGCGCAGGCCGACCTCGACGCCTCGGCGCTGCGCCTGTCGAGCGCGCAAGGTGAGCTCGCCACCGCGAAGGACGAGGTGGTCCGGCTGTCGACGCTGGTGGGCTACCTCACGGTGGAAGCGCCCTTCGACGGCACCATCACCCGGCGCATGGCCGAGAGCGGTCAGCTGGTCTCCGCGGAGCGCACCGCGCTCTTCGAGCTGGCGAGCACCAGCGACCTGGTGGTGGAGATCGAGGTGCCGCAGTGGGCGGCCGGCGGCGTGAGCGTGGGCGTGGTCGGCCGGGTGGAGACCCGCGAAGGCAAGTCGGCGCCGGTGGTGGTGGAGCGCACCGCGGGCGAGCTCGACCCGTCGCTGCGCATCCTGCGGGTGCGCCTGGCGCCGACCGCGCCGCTGGCGGTGACGCCGGGGGCGTATGCCCGGGTGCGCCTCGAGCTGCCGCGCACCGAGGTGCCGCTGCAGCTGCCGGGCAGCACGCTCACCGTACGGGGCGGCTCACCCCAGGTGGCCACGGTGGGCGCCGACGGCGCGCTGCACTACGTGCCGGTCACCATGGTGCGCGACCTGGGCCGGGACATCGAGGTCCGGGGGGAGCTGACCCCGGAGACCAAGGTGGTGACGTACCCACCGGCCGGCCTGGGCGAAGGCGACAAGGTCGCCGCCACCGAGCTCAAGCAGGAACAGAAGCCGCCCGCGGCGCCGGCGGGCCCGCCCAAGAGCGAGACCAAGCTCGAGGCCAAGCCGTGATCGCGGCCGCCGTGACGGCGGCGCTGCTGGCTGCCGCCGAGCCCCGGGTCATCGGGTTCGACGAGGCGGTGCGGCAGGCGCTGGAGACGAGCCCTGCGATGCGGGTGGCGGCGACCGACCGCGCGCGCGCGCTGGCGCTGGTGGAGCAGGCCCGGGCGCCGTCGCTGCCGTCGCTCGCGCTCAACGGCGCGTACACCCGGCTCGACGCCGACCGCATCGTCAACGGGAACGTGGCCGCGGCGGCGAACCAGCTCACCGCCAACGCGCAGCTCGCGGTGCCGCTGGTGGCGCCCGCCCGCTGGGCGCAGTGGAGCCGGGCCGGGCTCAACGCCGATGCCGCCGAGGCGACCGCGGCCGACGTCACCCGCCAGGTCGCGCTCAACGCCGCGCGCACCTGGCTGAGCACGCTGGGCCAGCACCAGGTGGTGGAGGCCTCGGAGCGCTCGGTCAAGGTGGCCGAGGCCCACCTGGCCACCGCCCGCGATCGCCGCGCCGGCGGCGTCGGCAACAAGCTCGAGGAGTACCGTGCGGCGCAGGAGCTGTCGGTGGCGCAGACCCAGCGCCTCGCTGCGCTGGGGGCACTGGTGCGGCTCCAGGAAGCGCTGGGGGTGGCGGTGGGTGTGGACCAGCCGCTCGACACCCGGCGCGAAGAGCCGGCGCTGGGCGCGGGCCAGGCCGAGGCGCAGGCGCTGGAAGGCGCCGCGACCCGGCTCGACGTGCAGGCCGCGGAAGCCCGAAAGGCGTCGGCCGAGAAGGCGACGGGCTGGGACTTCGCCGATTACCTGCCCTTGCTGTCGGCCACCGCGCAGGGCGGCATGCAGAACCCGCCCACGCTCACCGTGCCGCTGTGGAACTTCCAGGCGCAGCTGGTGCTCTCGATTCCCCTGTACGACGGCGGCCTGCGCTACGGGCAGCAGAAGGAACGTCGCGCCGCCCGCGACGCGGCAGCGGCAGCGGCCGAAGGGGTGCTGCGCCAGGCGCGCTCCGAGGTGCGGGGCGCCTTCGCCCAGGTGACGCTGGCCGATCAGGCGCTCACGGCCTCACGCGACGCGGCCCGGGAAGCGGGCGACGCGCTCGCCGCCGCGCAGGACGCCTTCCGCGCGGGGGCGATCACCAACCTCGACGTGGTCGACGCCGAGCGACGGGCCCGCGACGCGGAGACCCAGGTGGCGCTGGCGGAGAACGCCGCGCGGCAGGCCCGCCTCGACGTGCTCGCCGCGAGCGGCCAGTTCCCGGTCAGCCCCGCGCCCGCAGCGCGCTGACGATCATGCGCGAGGCCGGGCTGCGGTTGAGCGTGTAGAAGTGAATGCCGGGGACGCCCCGGCTGAGCAGCTCGAGGCACTGCACGGTGGCGTGGGCGACGCCGAGCTGGGCCACCGCCTCCGGGTCGTCCTTCACCTTCTCGAGCGCCAGCTGCAGCCGCATGGGCACCGTCGCGCCGCAGAGGCGCACGAAGCGGTTCACCTGCTCGAAGCTGGTGATGGGCATGATGCCGGGCACGATGGGCACGTTGATGCCCAGCCGCCGGGCCCGCTCGACGAAGTCGAAATAGAAGGCGTTGTCGAAGAACAGCTGGGTGATGAGGAAGTCGAGGCCGGCGTCGGTCTTGGTCTTGAGGTGCTGCAGGTCCGCGTCGCGCGACGGCGTCTCCACGTGGCCTTCGGGGTAGCAGGCGCTCCCCAGGCAGAGCCCGAGGTCCTGGGCCTTGATGAGCTCGACCAGCTCGCTCGCGTACCGCAGCCCGTTGGGCGCGGCCTGGAAGGTGCTCGAGCCCTTGGGCGGGTCGCCACGCAGCGCGAGCACGTTCTCCACCCGCGCCCTGGACAGCGCCTGGAGCACCGACACCAGCTCTTCCTTCGAGTGGCCGACGCACGTCAGGTGGGCCATGGCCTCGATGCCGGTGCGCTGCTTGATCTGCGACACCAGGGCGATGGTGCGGTCGCGGGTGGAACCACCGGCGCCGTAGGTGACCGACACGAAGCCCGGGTCGAGCTGACGCAGGTCGTCGAGCGTGGCCCAGAGCGTCTGCTCGCCTTCCGGGGTCTTGGGGGGGAAGAACTCGAAGGAGAAGCAGGGCTTCGAGGGGTTGAGCAGATTTCGAATCTTCACCCCTGCAGTTGTGCCTCAAGGTCGTTCCCAGGTCGAGGCCGCGCTGTTACAAGCCGCGGCCCATGGCGCGTACCACCCCGCTCAACGCCGCTCACCGCAAGCTGGGCGGGCGCATGGTCGACTTCGCCGGCTGGGACATGCCGGTCCAGTACACCGGCGTCATCCAGGAACACGAAGCGGTGCGTACCGGCGTGGGGCTCTTCGACGTGTCCCACATGGGCGAGATCGAGTTCAAGGGGCCGGGCGCCCTGGAAACGGCGAACCGGCTCATCACCAACGACCTGGCGAAGGCCACCGACGGTCAGGCGCTCTACGCGGGCCTGCTCAACCCCGCCGGCGGCTTCGTCGACGACGTGGTGGCCTACCGCTTCTCGCCCGAGCACATCTTCATCTGCGTCAACGCCGCCAACCGCGAGAAGGACTTCGCGTGGATGAAGGCGAACGCCAAGGGCGTCGTCCCGGTCGACCGCAGCGACGACTACGCCCAGATCGCGGTGCAGGGGCCCAAGGGCTTCGCGCTGGTGCAGCGCCTGGCGAACAAGGACCTGCAGGGCGTGGCCACCTACCGGTTCACCACGGGCCAGGTCGCGGGCATCGACTGCATCATCTCGCGCACCGGGTACACCGGCGAGGACGGCTTCGAGCTGTACTGCCCGCCGGCCAAGGCCGAGGCGCTGTGGTTCGCGCTGCTGGAAGCAGGGAAGGGCGACGGCGCGGTGCCTGCGGGCCTGGGCGCGCGCGACTCGCTGCGCACCGAGATGAAGTACGCGCTCTACGGCAACGACATCGACGACCAGCACACGCCGCTCGAGGCGGGGCTGGGGTGGATCGTCAAGCTCGACAAGGGCGAGTTCATCGGCGCCGAGGCGCTCAAGGCGCAGAAGGCCAAGGGGCTCAGCCGCAAGCTGGTGGGCTTCGAGCTCACCGAGCCTGGCGTGCCGCGCGCGCACTACCCGATCCTGGTCGACGGCCAGAAGGTCGGCGAGGTGACCAGCGGCACCATGGGCCCTTCGGTGAAGAAGGCGATCGGCATCGGCTACGTGCCGCTGAGCCACGCCGCCGAGGGCTCGACGTTCCACATCGACATCCGTGGCCGGCCGGTGGCGGCCCGGGTGGTGAAGACCCCGTTTTACCAGCGAGGCTGAAGGAGCACGCCATGGCCGACTACCCGAAGAACCTCAAGTACACCAAGGACCACGAGTGGGCCCGCAAGGACGGCAACAAGGTCGTCGTGGGCGTCACCTTCCACGCGCAGGAAGCGCTGGGTGACGTGGTCTACGTGGAGCTGCCCAAGGTCGGCAGCGCGATGACCGCCGGCAAGCAGTTCGGGGTCATCGAGTCCACCAAGGCGGTCAGCGAGCTCTACGCCCCGGTCACCGGCAAGGTGACCAAGGTGAACCAGGAGCTGACCAAGGACCCGACCGCGGTGAACCGCGACCCGTACCAGGCGGGGTGGATCGTCGAGGTCGAGGTGGCGAGCGCCGGCGAGGTCGACGCGCTCCTCGACGCCGCGGCGTACGAGCAGCTGCTGTCGACCCAGAAGTAGAGCCTTCAGCCCGCCTCGGCGAGGTAGGCGCCCGCGTCGGGCCACACGGCCCGCAAGGCGTCGAGTTCCCCTGGCGCGGCGATGGTGGCCGTGTCGGCCCTGGGCAGGGTGGCGCCGCTCCGTGCGGCGGCCCACACCCGCAGGGCTTCCCGGAGACCGCGCATCGGGCCGCCCAGCGCGCCGAGCGCCGGGGTGGCGAGCACCCGGTGGGCTTCGGCCCAGTCGCCGCGCCGGCACGCGAGGATGCCTTCACCGAGGATGCACGCCGGGTGGCCCGCGGCGGCGAGCGCCTTCCAGCGGCCGAAGGCCTCGACGTTGCCCATCAGCGCGTTCGCGTAGGCCAGGTACGGCCGGGCGACGTCGCGCACGTGGGTGTCGCTGGCGTTGCCGCGCAGGCAGTCCTCGAGGGCCGAGATGGCCTCGCCGACGCGCCAGACGCACAGCAGCAGCATCGCCCGCTGCAGGCTCGCGCGCGGGTGGGCAGGGCCCTGACCCCGCGTCCCTTCCATCTCGGCGAGCGCCTCGGCGTAGCGCCCGAGGTACCAGAGCTCCGCGGCGCCGGACGACTCGGCGAGCCGCCGGCGGGCGAGCTGGTTCTCGATCATCAGGTAGGTGAGGAAGACGAGCAGCGAGGCCGCCACCCAGAAGGCCGGCGCCGCCCGGAACACCGCGGCCACCGGGGGCAGGACCGTGGCCGTCGAGACCACGAAGATCACGCAGAAGGCTCGCCAGATCATGTGAGGCCGCTCCCGGGGCGAAAAGCCCCGCGAAGGTAGCCCCAGTCCAGGGAATGGCCAGTGGCAGCTGGGCTTCACCCCCGTGCTTGGCCCCGGGCCCGGCGTTGGGTAGGGAGCGTCCCAGCCATGGCTCCTTCGCTCGACTTCGTCGATACGTTTCCCCGCCGTCACCTCGGGCCCACGTCGCAAGACGTGGAGCAGATGCTCCAGGCGATCGGCGCCCCGTCGCTCGACGCGCTGATCGACCAGACGATCCCCAGGTCGATCCGGCTGACCAAGCCGATGGCGCTCCTGCCGGCGAAGGGCGAGCACGAGCTGCTCACCGAGCTCAAGGCCATCGCGGCGAAGAACCAGGTGTTCCGGTCCTTCATCGGCCTCGGGTACCACGACACCATCACCCCGGGCGTCATTCTCCGGAACATCTTCCTCAACCCCGGCTGGTACACCCAGTACACGCCGTACCAGGCGGAGATCGCCCAGGGCCGCCTGGAAGCGCTGCTCAACTTCCAGACGATGATCGCGGACCTCACCGGGTTGCCGATCGCCAACGCCTCGCTGCTCGACGAGGGCACCGCGGCCGCCGAGGCGATGCACCTGGCGCACGCGGTGGTGCCGGAGACCGACGGCCGGGCCTTCTTCGTCAGCCAGCGCTGCCACCCCCAGACCATCGCGGTGGTGAAGACCCGCGCGCTGCCTCTGGGCATCGAGGTGGTGGTGGGTGACGAGCGCACCTTCGCCTTCGGCAAGAAGGTCTTCGGAGCGCTCACCCAGTACCCGTGCACCGACGGCGAGGTGCACGACGACCGTGCCTTCCACGCCAAGGTGAAGGCGCACGGGGCGCTGTCGATCGTGGCCACCGATCCGCTCGCGCTCTGCGTGCTCACCCCTCCGGGCGAGCTGGGCGCCGACGTGGTGGTGGGCTCCGCGCAGCGCTTCGGGGTGCCGCTCGGCTTCGGCGGCCCGCACGCGGCGTTCCTCGCCACCCGGCAGGACTACGCGCGCAGCCTGCCCGGGCGCCTCATCGGCGTCAGCCAGGACGCGCAGGGTCACCGCGCGCTGCGCATGGCGCTGCAGACCCGCGAGCAGCACATTCGCCGCGAGAAGGCGACGAGCAACATCTGCACCGCGCAGGTGCTGCTGGCGGTGATGGCGGGCATGTACGGCGTGTACCACGGGCCCCAGGGGCTCAAGGCGATCGCCACCCGGGTACACCAGCTGACGCGCACGCTCGCCGCGGGCCTGAAGCAGCTCGGGCTCACCGTGCAGCACGCCCACTTCTTCGACACCCTGAGCGTGGCCTTCACCGACGCCAAGGTGGCCGACGGGGTGGAAGTGGCGGCCCGGGCGCAGCGGGTCAACCTGCGGCGCATCGACGCCAACCACCTCGGCGTGGCGCTCGACGAGACGGTGCGCACGGAGGAACTCGACGCGCTCCTGCAGATCTTCGCCGGCGGCCGCAAGGTGAGCTTCGGGGCGGCGTCGCTGGCCTCCGAAGGCTCGAGCCTGCCCGAAGGGCTGCGCCGCACCTCGAGCTACCTGACGCACCCGACGTTCAGCCGCTACCACTCCGAGACCGAGATGCTGCGGTACATCCGCACGCTGGAGTCGCGCGACCTGTCGCTGACGCACTCCATGATCCCGCTGGGCAGCTGCACGATGAAGCTCAACGCCACCGCGGAGATGGAGCCGGTGACCTGGCCGGAGTTCGGGGCGCTGCACCCCTTCGCGCCGCCGGCGCAGAGCCAGGGGTACCAGGAGATCTTCCGCCAGCTCGAGGATGCGCTGAAGGTGATCACCGGCTTCGCGGGCGTCTCGCTGCAGCCGAACGCCGGCAGCCAGGGCGAGTACGCGGGGCTCCTGGTCATTCGCGGCTACCAGGAAGCGCGCGGGCAGGGACACCGCGACGTCTGCCTGATTCCCCAGTCGGCGCACGGCACCAACCCGGCTTCGGCGGTGATGGCCGGGTTCCGGGTGGTGGTGGTGAAGACCGACGGCAAGGGCAACATCGACGTCGAGGACCTCAAGGCCCGAGCGGCCGAGCACAAGGACAAGCTCGCGGCGCTGATGGTGACGTACCCGTCGACCCACGGCGTGTTCGAGGAGTCGATCCGCACGGTGTGCGAGGTGGTGCATCAGCACGGCGGCCAGGTCTACATGGACGGCGCCAACATGAACGCCCAGGTCGGCCTCTGCCGCCCCGGCGACTTCGGCGCCGACGTCTGCCACCTGAACCTCCACAAGACCTTCTGCATCCCCCACGGGGGTGGCGGCCCGGGCATGGGCCCCATCTGCGTGGCGGAGCACCTGCGCCCGCACCTGCCGGGGCACCCGCTGGCGTCGGTGGGTGGCGAGAAGGCGGTGGGCCCGGTGAGCGCGGCGCCGTGGGGCAGCGCCAGCATCCTCCTCATCAGCTGGGTCTACATCCGCCTGATGGGGGCGGAAGGGCTGGCCAACGCGACCCGGCTGGCGATCCTCAACGCCAACTACGTGGCCCAGCGGCTCAAGGCCCACTACCCGGTGCTCTACGAAGGCTCCCACGGCCGGGTGGCGCACGAGTGCATTCTCGACCCGCGCGCGCTCAAGGCCTCGGCCGGCGTCGAGGTGGAAGACATCGCCAAGCGGCTGATGGACTACGGCTTCCACGCGCCGACGGTGTCGTTCCCGGTGAGCGGGACCCTGATGGTGGAGCCCACCGAGAGCGAGTCCAAGGCCGAGCTCGACCGGTTCTGCGAGGCGCTGATCTCCATTCGCGAGGAGATCCGCAGCGTGGAGCAGGGGACCTGGCCGAAGGACGACAACCCGCTCAAGAACGCCCCGCACACCAGCGCGGTGGTGACCGCCGACGAGTGGAAGCACCCGTACCCCCGCAGCCGTGCGGCCTTCCCGGTGCCGGCGGTGAAGGCGCGCAAGTTCTGGCCGTTCGTCGGCCGGGTGAACAACGCCTACGGCGATCGCAACCTCGTCTGCAGCTGCCCGCCGATCGAAGAGTACGCCTGACCCGTGGTGCTCTCGCGGTCGGGTCTCTTCAGGCGCATGGCGCTGGTGGTCGTCGGCGCCGGGGCGGTGTTCTGCCTGGCGGTGGCGGCGAAGAGCTTCCGCTACGCGCGCTCCACGCTCCACCCGCCCCGGGAGGCGCTGGAAGCGCCGCCCGCGGTGGCCGGCCTCGAGTCGGTGGCCTTCACCTCGGGCGCGCTCACCCTGCGCGGCTGGTACGTGCCGTCGAAGAACCGGGCGGCGGTGGTGCTCTGCCACGGCCACTACGCGAACCGGGCCCAGCTGCGTGCGGAGCTCGAGCTCCTGGCGAGCAAGGGCTTCGGCGTGCTGGCCTTCGACTTTCCCGCCCACGGCGAGAGCGACGGCACGCTGGTGACCTGGGGCGACCTCGAGCAGGGGGCGCTCCTGAGCGCGCTGGACTACGTGCAGGCGCGCGCCGACGTCGACCGCGACCGCATCGGGGTGCTGGGCTTCTCGCTGGGCGGCACCACCGCGCTCGAGGTGGCCGCCAAGGACCAGCGGGTCAAGGCGGTGGCCTGTCTGGGCGGGTACTCGTCGATCGACGAGGAGCTGGCCTTCGAGCTGCGAAAATGGGGCCCGCTCAGCCAGTACCCGGCGCTCTGGGCCCTGGAGTCGGCCGGGGTCGACGTCAACGGGGTGAGGCCGATCGCGACCATCTGCAGCATCGCGCCGCGCCCGGTGCTCCTGATCGCCGGCGACCTCGACACCATCGTGCCGGCGGACCAGGCCTGGCGGCTGTACCTGGCGGCCTGCGAGCCCAAGGAGATCTGGGTGGCCAAGGGGGCCCGGCACGGGGAATACGGGCGTGCGGACCGCAAAGACTACGAGGACCATCTCCTCAAGCTATTCGTCGGCGCCCTCCTGAAATAAGGTCACCCACCCTTCGATGGCCGCAGAAGCCGCCAGAGCCAAAGGCAGTGCCCGCTTCGGCAAGTACACGCTGATCGACCGCATCGCGGTCGGCGGCATGGCCGAGATCTTCCTCGCGCGTCAGGCGGGGCTCGAGGGCTTCGAGAAGACGATCGTCATCAAGCGGATCAGGCCGCATCTGTCGAAGCAGGCCTCGTTCGTGAAGATGTTCCTCAACGAGGCGAAGCTGGCGGCCCAGCTGAACCACCCCAACATCGTGCAGATCTACGACCTGGGGAAGATCGGCGAGTCGTACTTCATCGCCATGGAGTACATCTTCGGCCGCGACATGCGGCGGATCATCCCCAAGGCGGACAGCATGGGGATTCCGTTCCCCATGGTGTACGCGCTGAAGATCGCCTCCAGCGTGTGCGAAGGCCTCTACTACGCGCACCAGAAGGTCGACCTCTACGGCAGCCCGCTGAACATCGTTCACCGCGACGTGACGCCGGAGAACATCTTCGTGTCGTTCGACGGCACGGTGAAGGTGCTCGACTTCGGCATCGCCAAGGCGGCGAACCAGATCGAGCAGACGCGCGCCGGCGAGATCAAGGGCAAGCTCTCGTACATGTCCCCGGAGCAGTGCATGGGGAAGGTGCTCGACCAGCGCTCCGACATCTTCTCGCTCGGGGTGGTGCTCTACGAGTGGCTCACCGGCTTCAAGCTGTTCACCGGTGACAGCGAGGTGGCGATCCTCAAGTCGATCACCGAAGGAAAGATCTACGCCCCGTCGTACTTCAAGGCCGACATCCCCGAGGCGGTGGAGTCGATCTTGATGCGCGCGCTCGAGAAGGACCGCGAGAAGCGGTACCAGAGCGCGTGGGAGATGCAGTACGACCTGGACCAGTTCCTGTCGCAGTACGAGTTCACGCCGTCGAACATCCACCTCTCGAACTTCCTCAAGCAGCTCTTCAACGACGAGCTGGAAGAAGAGAAGGCGCGCCTGGCCACCGGCGGTGGCCCCAGCGCTCCCGCGGTGTCGGAAGAGATCCTCGAGGACGACGCCGACGTGATCTCGGCGGCCGAGGCCATTTCCCAGGAATCGCTCACCCCGCAGACGGGGCCGGGTGGCTCGGTGCAGCTGCGGCTCAACGGCAAGGAGATCGAGGCGCTGACCTCGATCGCCAAGCGCAACCAGCTGCCCATCGAGGCGTTGCTGCGCGACATCGTGACCAACTGGCTCAAGTTCCGCTGAGGGGGGCTCGCCATGAAGTGGCTCTCGATCGCCGTGCTGCTCGCCGGGGTGCCGCTCCGGGGCCTTGCCCAGGAGCAGGTCGCGCCGCCGCCGCCACCGCCTCCTCCCGCCAGCGCGATGGAGTTGCCGCCGCCGCCGCCGCCGCCTCCTCCTCCGACCGACGCACCGCCGCTCCCGCCGTCGACCTCGCCGGCCGCACCGTCCACCGCCACCGCGGCGCGCGGCGTGTCGACGGCGCCCCTCCGCTAC
>JAIBBQ010000207.1 GCA_019694595.1 Myxococcaceae bacterium | reverse complement strand
TTGAGCGAGCCCGGCGCCGGCGTGGTGTTGGGCGGCGGCGGCGGCCCGGGGAAGGGCGTCGCGTCGGTCGGCCGGGGCGGCGGCGGCGCGGAAGGCAGGGCCTCCACCACCTCCACCGCCTCGAGGTCGGGCTCGGTCGGCGGCCGCCGCGCGGGCTCCGGGTTGAGCCAGGCGTCGAAGAGGTTCTTGCCCGCCGGCTGCGGCTCGCTCGGCGTGGGCCCGTCGAGCGAAGGCCGGCCGGGCAGCGTGTGGTCCTCGCTGGCCAGGGCGCTCTTGAGCTTGGGCGCGGTGTCGTCGAAGGCCGCCGCGTCCGCCTCCGCGGAGATGACCTCCGCGGCCTCCAGCTCCTGCTCGAGGCCCGGCACCACCAGCAGCGCGGGCTGCTCACCGGTGATGTTGTCGTCCACCACCACCGACGGCTCGAGCGCCTCGTTGGGCTGGGTCCGCGCCGCGCGGCTCACCGCTTCCACGTCGGGCGCGGTGATGACCGACGCCTCGGCGGCCGCAGCGTCGGGCGCCGTGGTCGGCTCGTGCCGCGAGCGCTCGGAGGTGTCGGCGCTGCCGTCGTCCTCGGGGGCCGGCTCCGTCTCCGCGGCCTGGCGCCGCTCCGCCTCGGCCTCCAGGTGCTCGAAGAACTCGTCGAGGTAGGGGATGAGGTCCTTCCACAGCGCCGCCAGCCCGGCGTCGTCCCCCACCAGCCCCTGGGCGATCTCCGGCGAGAGGTAGGCTTCCTGCACCAGCGCCGCCCGGCGCGCGAACTCCGCCCGCGAGGTGGCCACGCCCAGCCGCGCCAGCTCCAGGTGGTACAGGCACGCCGCGAACTCCACCCGACGGTTCCCCGCGGGGGACAGCTGCCCGATGGCTTCCGCGAGCATCGCGGGGTCGGCCTTGGCGTCCCAGCAGGCGGCCAGCGCCCGCTGGAACTTGCGCGCCTCGAAGCGCTGCAGCAGGTGGGCGGCCTGCGTCCACAGCGTGGTGAGCGCGGGGTGAATCTCGGCGAGCTCGTCGCCCGAGCGGTCGTTCCAGAACTCGAGCAGCAGGTCCGCGGTCTCCCGCATCGACTCCTTGGCCTGCGAGTCGCCCAGCCGCGCCAGCTCGAGCTGGAGCAGCGCGCGCGCGAAGCGGGCGTCGGGGGCCTCGAGCCCGAACATCGCCACCAGCTCCACCTTGAGCCGCTCCGGCGCCTGTCCGAGCGCCTTCACGCAGCGGTCGAGGATCGCGGCCAGCGCCGGGCTCGATGGGCTGCGCGGTGGTCGGGGGGCCTGGTCTTCCATCCGAGAGCTTCCCGGAGAGAATGCCGCGATTGCCCCCCCGAGGCTAATGTTCGCGCGTCGGCCCCGAAGGGCACCTGCTTCCAGCCGACGGCCGCCCGAGGGCGTTAGCATCTGCGATGGCGATGAACCGGGTCAGGCACGAGGCTCCGCAGCATCTGGCCGAGGCGCCCGCACCGCTGGACGATCCCGGTCGGGGGCCCGGAGCGGGCGAGCTCGCCGCGCTGGCCGCCAGGGTCCGCGCCGCCGACCCGGAAGGCCGGGGCCCGCTCCTGGAGACGCTGGTGGCGCGCCTGCGGACTCCGGCGGGGAGCCCTGCCGCGCACGCCGCCGCCCTGGTGGCGCTCCTCGACGGCCCCGCGCTCGAAGGCCTCGACGACGGCGGGGTGCCGCTGCGGGTGGCCGCGGTGCGGGCCCTGCTCAGCCTGGGGTACCCGCACGCGCTCCAGGTCGCCCCCGAGGACCTCGAGCTGCTGCGGCTCCACGACCTGCCGGCGCCGCGCTCGCTCTTCCGCTTCCCGGCAGGGGCTGCGGCGCTGGGCGCGGCCGCGTGGTTCTCCTTCACCGCGCGCGACGGCAGCGGCCCGATGGGCTGGTTGCTGGAGCGCGACCTGCCCCTCGGCCTCGCCGCCCTCACCGTGCCCAGCGTCGCCCTGGTCGGGTTCGGCGCGCTGCTGTGCGCCACCGCCGACGCCCTCGGGCCGACCCAGCGCGCCGGGCGGTGGGTGCTGGGGGCGGCCGGCGTCGCGCTGGCGATGCTGGGGACCTTCGCGTCCTTCTGGCAGACCACCGGGACGGCAGGGGCGGTGCTGGGGTCGCTGGGAGCGCTCGGGGTCCTCGCCGCGCTCTTGCCGCGTCGACGCGCGCCCTGAAGGCGTTCAGAGCCAGCCGTCGAGGCGCTCGAAGAGCCGCGCGCGCGCCCAGCGGGGGGTGAGCGTGTGGTCCGCGCCCTCGAACAGCTCGATGGTCACGTCGCCCTTGCCCTGCAGCTTCTTGCCTTGCGCGCCGAGGTGCGTGTCGAGCTCGTCGAGGCCCCCGTCCTGCGCGGAGTACACCAGGAGCACCCGCACGCCCCGGCCCAGCACGTGGAAGAAGCCGCGCGCCACGTCGGTCGCGTCGCCGTCGGAGCCGCCGCTCGACAGCCGCGCCAGCAGGTCCTTGGCCTTCGACTGCAGCCGCGCTGCGCCGCGGGAGACGAGCACCCCGGCCACGCCGCGCACGTTGACCTCGCCCTTGCGCACCCGGTCCCACGTCTCCGCGCGGAAGAACTGCTGCACGTAGAAGCGCGTGGACTTGAAGCTCTTGCGCATGGCGATCTCCAGCGAGTCGCCTTCCCGCCAGCTGAAGCGCTGCGCGTTGATCAGCACCAGCGCTTCCAGCCGCTCGTCCTCGATGGCGGTGTGGAACGCCAGGTACGCGCCGCTGCAGAGCCCGACGCCGGTGGCGCGCGCGAAGCCCTTCGCCGCCAGGAAGTCGAGGGCCGCCTTCACGTCGCTGCAGGACGCCTTGGAATACAGCCGCTGCTCCGGAGGCCCGGGCCGCTCGGCGCTGTCACCCATGCCGCCCACGTCGAAGCGCAGCGTGGTGAGGCCCCGCGCCGCCAGCCGCCGCGCGAGCTGCACCGACATGCGGTTGGCCCCCACGTGCGGGTTGGAGCCGGTGTTCAGCACCAGCACCGCCTTGCCCGACGCGCCTTGGCGCGGCGAGGTCAGCACCCCGAAGAGCCCGTCGCCGAACTGCACGGCCTCTTCCCTGGCCCCCGGCACGTCCCACGCGGTGGTCAGCTGCGCCGTGCGCGGAGTTCCGGCGGGGGCCCCCTGGGCGGCGAACGCGGCCACCTGGGCCCAGGCGGCGGCGGGCGTCACCGAGAAGTGCGCGTCGCGCATCAGCTCCACGTAGCCGTCGAAGGCTTCCGAGCTCGCCTCCACCTGGAGCGCGGCGAGCGCCTTGAGGAGCTTCTGGTCCTGCGGCAGGTCCGGGCGGTGCAGCACCAGCGCGCGCGGCGCCGGGCGCGTGCCGAGCGACGCCACGTCGAGCGTGGCGAGCGCCGCCAGCGTCGGCGCGGTGAGCACGAAGCCCGCGGCTTCCAGGTCCTGCGCGTGCTCCGGCACGGGGGCCGGCGCGCCCGGCAGCGGAGGCGCGGTCATCGCCAGCGCCTTGAGCTCGCGCACGTACAGGCGCCCCGCGGCCACCGGGGCCAGCAGCGCGAGCGATTCCACGTCGGGCCGCCCTGCCGCCGCGCGCACGGCCAGCAGCGCCCCCAGCCGCAGCCCCACCAGGCAGACCTGCTCGACGCCGGAGATGGCCTCGAGGTGGTCGATGGCCGTGCCCACGCTCGAGGCCCGCGCCGCGGTGCGCTCGGCTTCCTCGTCGTCGCCCGCGCCGTCGCCGGTGCCGGCGAGGTCGAAGCGCAGCACCGGCAGCCCCACCGCGGCCAGCGCGTCGGCGAGCGCCGCCCACGCGCGGTGCACGCAGAGCGCGTCGTACCCGAACGCCGGCACCAGCACGACGCCGCGCCCGCGCGGAGGCCCCTTGGGCGCGTGGTACCAGCCGAACAGGCCGGGGCCGAAGGTGTGCGGGGTGGCGCTCACGACTTGCTCCGGAAGCGGGCGGGCGCCAGCGCGTTGAGCGCGTGCAGCTCGCCGTCGGGCACCGCCTGGCCGGGCCCCAGCGCCTTGAGCGGCACCACCCGCGCCGCGCCGGGCGCGAGGTGGAACCAGTCGTCGACCGCGCGGAAGTGCTCGTCTTCCACGTGCACCGACTGCGCGAAGCGGCCGGTCTTCACGTGGAGCGCCCAGCCGCCTTCACCGAGCACCACCTCACCTTCGAGGCCGAGCTCCTGCCGCGGCAGCGCCAGCCCCTTCGGGAAGTGAAAGGCCTCGGCCAGCGTCGCACCGCCCGGAGCAGTGAGCCGCGCCACCGTCACCTCGTGCGCGGGTGGCCCGAAGCGGTACGCGTAGGTGGCGTCGACGAAGGCGTCGAGCAGGCCCGCCACCGGCACCGTGAGACCGGCGCGCGGCGCCAACGTCACCGGCTGGCTGCCCTGGGCGATGGCGACCGTGCCCTTGTAGAGCGCCACGGTGAGCGTGCCTTCGAGCGCGGTGGGGCGCTCGTTGACGAGGTGGGCGTGCAGGCCGTTCAGCCCTTCGTCGGTGAGGAAGAGCGCGCGCGGCGCGAAGGCCCGCTTGAGCGCCGCGTACGCTGCCTTGGGCGTGCCGAGCGCGTCCACCACGCCCCAGCCGGCCCCGGGCCGCAGGTCCTGGAAGAGGAACACCAGGCCGCCGCGGGTGGTGCTCGCGGGGCGCCGCCACTCCGCGAAGGTGGCCTCCATCACCTCGCCGGTCACCGCGCGAGACAGCTCGAGGTAGCGCTGCGGTTCCTCGTAGCGCAGGGTGAGCGGGTCCACGCCGTAGAGCGTCTTCAGGTAGTGCTCCCGCACGTCCTCGAAGTCCCAGCTCGCGCCCACGTCGCGCGGCACCGTGCGCTTCCACGCCGGGCTGTGCACCGGCGCTTCGCCCGGGGCCAGCACCGCGGCCACCGTCGCCGGGGCCGGCACGTTGGCGAAGGCCAGGCACTCGCTGGCGAAGCGCACGTTGGCGCGCCGCGCGTCGTCGAGCGGGCGCAGGTAGGCGCCCACCCCGTAGTAGTGCGTGACGCCGCTGTCCGCCTGGAAGGGCAGCTCCCCGCCCAGCGGCGTGTGGGCCACGAAGGGCACGTCGGCGCGGTGCTTGAGCACCAGCCGCTCCAGCACCTCGTCGAGGCTGAGCGCGCTCCACTGGGCGCGGGGCACCCCGAGCATCGCCGCCTGCTGGGCGATCTCGCTGCCTCCGCACACCACCGCGAGCGACGGGTGCGCCTGCGTGCGCTCGAGCAGCTGCTGCACTTCCTTGGTGAGGCTCGCCAGGAAGGCGCGGTCGCCGGCGGGGTAGTCGAAGTTCGCCAGCATCGCGTCCTGCCACACCAGGATGCCGAGCTCGTCGCAGAGCGCGAAGAAGGGGTCGGCCTCGTAGGCCATGGTGCCGCCCACGCGCAGCAGGTTCATGCCCGCCTCGCGGGCCAGCGCCAGCCAGGGCGCGTACGCCTCCGCGGTGCCCGGGAGCGCCACCAGGTCGGGCGTCGACCAGCAGGCCCCGCGCGCGAAGACGGGCGCGCCGTTCACCGAGAGCGCGAAGTCGCCCTTCGCCCGGTCGAGCTCCAGGGTGCGGAAGCCGGTGCGCCCGAGGTCCACCGCGGTGCCCGCCACCTGCGCCGTCACCGCGTGCAGCGCGCTCTCGCCGTGGGTGTGCGGCCACCACAGCGCGGCCTGCTCCACGCGCACGTCGGCGCGCAGCACGCCCTGGCCGCTGTGGCGGAACGGCGAGCGCACCCCGGCGCACTCGAGCCACGCGTCTTCCAGCGCCCTGGGCTGCTCGTGCTCCACGTGCAGCTCCACCGCGAGCACACCCGCGGTGCCATCGACCGCGGTGCGCAGGTCGGCGGAACGCACCCGCAAGGGGCCCACGTGCTCGACCAGGCTCACCCCGCGCCACGGGCCCACCGCGTGCACCGGAGGACACCAGCCCGGCAGGTGGCCGAGCAGGGTGGTGCGAACGAAGCGCAGGTTCTGGTGGGACATCATCCGCGGGCGCCACCGCGGGCGAGGCCGCTTCGCCGCGAGCTTCGGGTCCAGCGCGCGGAAGCAGACGTGGAGCCAGTTGCGCTCTTCCAGCGCCAGGCTCACGTCGACCTCGTGCTCGTGGAACATGTTGTCGCTCTCGAGCACCTGCTCGCCGTTGAGCCAGACGGTGGCGAAGGTCGCCAGGCCGCCGAAGCGCAGGGTGCGCGCCTCGCCCGGCTGGCAGGCGCTCGCCGCGAAGCGGCACCGGTACCAGACGTCGTGGCCGTGCAGCGGCGTCGGCGCTTCGAGCGTGTACTTCCCCGCGGCCCGCAGCGCCTGCGCCGCGGTCCCCGGCACCACCGCCGGCAGCCAGTCGAGCTTCGCCGACTCCAGCGCGGCCAGGTCTCCCACCGCGTCGGGCGCGGTGAGCGCGAGCTCCCACCCCTCGGTGAGCTTGAGCTCCCGCTGGCCGTCGACCGCGACTACCCGCGCCACGGCCGGCTCCCGGGGCTCACCGCGCGGCCCACGCCGAGAGCGCCGCCATGCCTTGCTCGTACTTGCCGTGCATGCCCGCGAGCGTCGGCTTCCAGTCCGGCAGCTTCTTCTTGTTCACCGCCCGCGCGAGCTGGAACTGCAGCGCCTTCGCGCCCGCCGCCAGCTCGACGAAGGCCGTCGCCGCCGCGCCGTCGAGCGCCTCGCCGTTCGCCCGGAGGTACTGCAGGTGGCTGCCCAGCAGCTCGAAGTTGGCGCCGATCTGCCGCAGGGTGTTGAAGGCGTAGAGGTGGAAGGTGGCCATCGGCTGGGTCAGCAGCCAGTCGAGGTCCTTCGCGAAGCGCGCCTCGAAGCGGGTGAAGGGGTTCTGGCCCGGCCGGCGCGCGAGGTGCTCGCGCAAGATCGCCGCCGCGGTGCGCACCAGCGCGGGCCCGCGCTGCTCCAGCGCCGGGTGCGTCTTCACCATCTCCACGTACGGCGGCAGCACGTCGGGCTGCACCTGGAAGTGGGGCAGCCGGCGGAAGACGCCCAGGTAGTCCTGCCCTTCGAGTTCCCAGTACCCCGCGTTGTGGAAGTAGCCGAGCCGCTGGCCTTCGACGTCGATGGCCTGCACCCCCACCGTCGTCTTCACGTGCTCCGCCTGGTACGCGGTGCCGCGGGTGTCGGGCAGGTAGAACGAGTCGAGCTCCACCAGCACCAGCCGGCCCTGCGCCACGTGCTCCACCAGGTGCTGCTCGAGCGGGCGCCACACCGCCATCTCCAGCACCTCGAGCCCGAACAGCCGCAGGAGGTCGGAAGGCGGCGGCTTGAAGAAGGTCCACTGGTCGCCTTCGAAGTCCAGCGCGGCAGTGAAGCCCAGCGCTGCGAGCGGCTCGCGCCCGAAGCCGTGGAGCATCTCGATCCACAGGTCGCTGTAGCAGTTCGTCTCCGGCCAGCTCCGCTCCGGCGAGTGGAGCGCGTGCGGCCGGTACCCCTGGGCGGACAACGTCGAGACCTGCACCGGCATGACCAGCACCCCCTTACAGCTCGAGCTCCTTCTTCACCGGCGCCGGCCACGCGGAGACGTCGAGCCCGTGGTGCTTGAAGAGCGCCAGCGCCACCCGCTCGAGCCCGAAGCCCACGCACGCGGTGTGCGCGACCTTGCCGTCGTGCGTGCGCAGCGGCCAGAGGAGCCCGAAGTGGTCCTGGTGGTAGTTGAACGACAGGCACGCGGTCGGCTTCTCGACCGAGGTGATGGGAATGAGGAGCTCGAACTTGAGGCCCTGGTCCCGCTGGTTCACCGCCAGCATCTTCCCCGCGCGCCCGAAGAACGGGTCGTTCGCCACGTCGATGTTCAGCGGCACCCCGAGCGAGCCCATGAGCTGCTTGCCGCGCTCGAGCCACTGCTCGCGGAACGCCATCACCTGTTCCGGGCTCCCCATGCGGATGTACTCGCGCATGCGGAACAGCTGCATGCGGGCCGGGTCGAGCGACGGCTCGTGGCGGAAGCAGTAGCTCTGCACGTCGAGGAGCCGCCCGTCCTTGGGGAAGGGGCCGCGCTTCGCCATCAGCGGGTAGGTCGGGTAGCAGGCCGCCGGCGTCATCACCACGTCGGTGGGCTTCTGGCCCCCCATCCAGTCCTCGCCCTTCTCCACGTGCGCGAGCAGGGCCTGGTGGTCCTTCTCGTTGCCCATGAAGCTGTGAATGGTGCCCGCGAGCTGGGGAAACGACTTCAGGTACTCGCTCTGCTCGAACGACTTGCGGGCGATGGCCGGCGGGAAGCGCAAGACCTCGGCCCCGTCCTTGCCGCCGTACTTGCTCACCAGCGCGTCGAACTTCTGCACCACGCGCTCGAAGACCTCGCTGCGGCCGTAGAGGCCGTCGACGCCGGTCTCGAACAACAGGCCCTTGTCGAGCAGCGCCTGCAGGTACTGCTTCTGTGCGTCGGTCGCCTGGGGAGTGCTCACAGCGTGGTGTCCTCCTTGTGGACCAGCAAGAGCGACGCGGTGATGCCGAAGAGCCGGTCGTTGTTCACCATCAACACCGTGGAGTGCAGGTCGCGCAGGTGGCGCCCGACGCTGAACTTGGTGTCGTTCTTGTAGCCGTGAATGCCGCAGATCAGCATCGCGTGGTGCACCACCTGCAGCGCCATCTGCGAGGTGCCCGCCTTGAGGTTGTTGAGCTCGATCGCCACCCCGATGGCGGTGAGCGCCTCCGGCTGGTCGGCGATGGCCTGGTAGTGCTCCGCGCAGGCCACCACGTTGGCCTTCATCAGCTGGAGCATGTTCACCACTTCAGCGAGCCGCACCGCGCCCGCCGGAACGCTGCCCGGCTTCTTGCGCGCCTCGGTGCGAATGAACGACCGCGCCCGGCTCACCGCGTCGGTGGCGATGCCCAGCCACAGCGCCGCCCAGGTGAGGTGCGAGACCGGCAACATGGTGTGCGCCGAGATGTCGCCGTACGGCAGCGGCAGCACCTGGTCCATGGTGCCCTTGGCCTTGAGCAGGAACCCGTTGGAGCAGGTGCCCCGCATGCCCAGCGTGTCCCAGTTGCTGGTGCGCTCGAGCGCGTAGTCCTTCTTGTGCAGCGCCACCAGCACCTGGTCGCTCGCCGGCGCGTCGGGGTTGCGCCGCGCGGTGGCGAGGATGCCGTCGGCGTGCGCCCCGTACGAGATGGTGGTGGCGTTCTTGGTGAGCGCGAGGCTCTGCCCCGACTGCTCCACCGCGCACGAGCTCGAGCGCGCGTCGCCGCCGATGCCCGCTTCGGAGGTCGCCGAGGCGAGCAGCCACTGCTGCTTCACCAGCTCCCGCTGATAGTCCGCGAAGTACGCCGAGCTGCCGGCGTGCCGCACCGCGCACGCCACCTGGATCTGGTGCATCGCGAACACCATCGCGCTCGCGCTGCAGTGCTGCCCCAGCGCGTGGCAGATGGAGAGCAGGTCGCCCACGCTGCAGCCTTCGCCGCCGTACTTGGTGGGCACGAAGGCCGACAGCAGCTTGGCGTCCTTCAGCGCGGCGATGGACTCCGCAGGGAAGCGGCCGTCCTTGTCGACCGCGCCCGCGTTGGGCCCGGCCACCGACTGCCCGATGGCGCGCGCCTTCTCGATGAGGTCCAGCCGTCGGCCGAGCATCGCGTCACCCCTTTTCCTTGAGCAGCTCCGCGATGGCCGCGTGAATCGCCGCCACCGACTCGAACGACTTGCGCTTGAGCATGCGCTCCGGGAACTCGACGTCGAACTTCGACTCCAGCGCGAGCATCAGGTTCACCGACGCGTGCGAGGTGAGCCCGGCGGCGTAGAGGTCGGCGTCGTCCTTGAGCGTCTTGACGTCCACCGCGAGCCGGCCGTGCTCCTTGATGATGGCGCGAATGTCCTCGGTCATGGGCGCCGGACTCTAGAGAAGCCCGGGCCGCCGCACCCCAAGAAAATCGGATCCACCCGGAGCGCATGTGGGTGTGTGCGCGCTTGCTTGGTCCGCCCGGGAAACGATGCCATCCTCCCGTCTCGCCCCACGATGCTCCCCGAGAAGGACTGCCGACCACTGCTCAGCTCGCTGGGCCCGCTGCGCCTCGACGGCGCCGGGAGCCTGGAGTGCGCCCGCGAGCTCGCCAGCGGCGACCGCGTCTACCTGCGCCTGGTCCCCGACGGAGAGCGGACCCAGGCCGCGGTGGAGCGCGCCCTGGCGCTCAAGCCCGCGCCCGGCCTGCCGCGGGTCATCGACGCCGGCCGCTGGGACGACGAGGTGTGGGTGATGCAGCAGTTCCCCGAAGGGAACCTGCTCGCCCCCGACGACCGCTGGAGCGACGTGCAGGTCGCCCGCCACGGCGCGCGGCTCGCGCAGGCGCTGCTGTCGCTGCACGAGGCCGGGCTCGCCCACGGCGCGCTCAGCCACGACGCGGTGTTGATCAGCGGCGCCAGCGAGGCGTTCCTCCACGACGCGCCGATGCTGGAGATCAACCGCGTCACCGACCGCCGGCCGGAAGAGACCCAGGCCGCGCTGTGGGTGCGCATCGCCCGCTTCGTCGCCCCCGAGGTGCTGTCCGGTGGCCCGGCCACGCCCGCGAGCGACGTCTACGCGCTCGGGGTGCTGCTCATTCTCCAGAGCGGCGGGGTGGGGCCCACCGCGCGCAGCCCGCTCGAGGTGATGCACCAGCGCATGACCGGCGCGTGGACGCCCGAGCCGTCGAGCAAGCTGGGCGCGTCGCTGCAGAACTGCTTGCGGCTCATGGTGTCGCTCGATCCGGCCCAGCGGCTCACCGCGTCGGAGGCGATGCGCCAGCTCACCACCCCGGCGGTGCTCGACGCGGTGACCGACCCGCACCTCGCGTTCCCCAGCGCGCCCCGCGCCAAGGCCCCGGTGCCCGACGCGCTCGAGGCCCCCCACACCTCGCCCCAGTGGGACGCCACCAAGCCTGCGCCCACGCCGTCGGCCGAGCCGTGGCAGGTGTCGGGGCCCGCTGCGCGCGAGGCGCTCGCCATCGCCCCCCCGGAGCCGACGGTGGTCGGAGCCGAGCCGCGCGCCACCGCGCCCAGCCAGCCCGCGTGGACCTCGTCCGGCCACCCCACCGCGCCCGCCGGCCACCACGGCGTCGTCGGGCGGCTGCCTGCGCCCGAGCCGGCGCCCACCTTCGTCGGGCCGTCTCCCACCGCGCCCCTGGCGCCCGAGCCCACGGCGCCTCCGGCGGTGCTCGAAGGGGCGCGCGCCGCGTACCTCGACTCGCTGCGCGACCGCGTCGGCCGCGTGCAGTCGCTGCCGGCTCCGGCGCCCAGCGAGCCGAGCCTCTCGGGGCCGAACATCATCGTCTCCGAGTCGTTCCGCCTGCCGGACCCGCCCGCGGCGAAGTCCGTCGTCGAGCCGCTGAGCGACACCCTGGCCTCCGTGGTCCCGAGCGAGACCCACGTCGACGTGGTGCCCAGCGAGACCAAGGTCGACGTGGTGCCCAACCCCGCCGCCAAGCCCGACGCCGCGCTGAACGCCCCCACCCGCGAGAACGCGGTGTCGCCGTCGGAGCTGAGCGCGGTGGCCCAGGTGCTCTCCGCGAAGGACGCCGCCGCCGAGCCGTCGAGACCCGGCCGCGACGCCGACGACGACGAGAACACCGTCGCCCAGCGGGGGCCCGCGCCCGAGCCCGACGACGTGGGAGACGACCCGTCGGCCTTCGAGCTGCGCCACCCGATGCTCGCGTCGCTCCGCCGCTCGCCCGCCAAGCTGGGCGCCGTCGGCGCGGTGGTGCTGGTGCTCCTGCTCGGAGGCGGCTGGGCGATCTTCCACGGTGGCGGCGAGCCCGCCGTGCAGGAACTGCCCCCCGGAGAAGCTCCGGTCGCCGAGGTGAAGGCTCCGGCGGTCGCACCGCCCGAGCCGGTCGCCGCCGCTCCCGCCCCCGCCGCGCCCCCCGA
>JAIBBQ010000206.1 GCA_019694595.1 Myxococcaceae bacterium | reverse complement strand
CCGAGCGCCTTGAGCAGCCGCACGCCGGCGAGCTGCGCGTTGAGCGTCTCGCCGATCAACGACTGTTCCGCACTCGCAAGGGCCGTCGAGGCGTCGGTGACGTCGAGCTCGGTGGCCGCGCCCGCCCGGAACGAGTCCTGCGCCAGCGCCAGCGACTCGCGCGCCAGCACCGCGCCGTCCTGCGCCTTGAGCAACGCCGCCTGCGCGCTCTGCAGGTCGATGCGCGCCTTCTCCACGTCGTCGCGCACCTTGCGCTCGGTCTGGCGCAGCGCGAGCCCCATCTCCGTCTGCTTCGCGCTCGCCTCCCGAAGCTCCGCCTCGCGGATGCCGCCGTCCCACAGCACCCAGGTGAGCCCGAACTGCACCAGCCAGGAGTCGTTGCGCCCCGTGAAGCCGGTCGCGTTGGCCACCGTGTACCGGCCCGTCACGCCCACCGTCGGAAGGAACTTGAGCCACACCTGCGTCTTGGTGGAGTCCGCCAGCTCCTGGCTCAGCCGGCTCGCCTTGAGCTCCACCCGCTTCGCCAGGGCCTCGTCGACCAGCGCCGCCGGCTGCCCGTCCACCACCGCGGGCGCGGGCGGCGTCACCACCTCGAAGTCCGCCGGCCGGTCGAGCAGCGCCGCCAGCGCCAGCGTCGCGCTCGCCAGCGAGCCCTTCGCCCGCTCCAGGTCCTGCTCCAGGCGCGAGCGATCGAGCTCCGCGCGGGTGTACGAGAGCTTGGTCAGCGCCCCGGCCTCGTAGCGGCGCTTGGCGTCGGCCTCGTGCGCCCGGGCGTTCGCCACCAGCTGCTCCTGGATGCGGTTGAGCTCCTTGAGGCTCGCCACGCCGTAGTACGCCTGCGCCACGCCGAAGAGCACCTCGCGGCGCAGCACCTCGAGTGACTGCTCCTGCGCGTCCACCGCCAGGCCCGCGTTCTTGATGTTCCAGATGGCCGGCAGGTTGACGATCTGCTGCGTCGCCTGCAGCGAGAGGCTGAGCGCGTTCTGCGCCTGGATGACGGCCTCCGCGAAGCCCGTCGGCACCAGCGCCAGGTTGGTCTGCGTGCCCGGCAGCGACGGATCCGTCGTGGTCGGCATGCCGACGTCGCGAATCGCGTAGCCCGACGGCTGGCGGAACTTCGCCTCCACGTTGTTGTACGTGTAGCTGCCGGTCGCCGACAGCTGCGGCAGGTAGAGCGCCCACGCCTTGCGGGTGAGCGTCTGCGCCTGCGCGAAGCGCGCCTGCGCCACCTGCAGGTCGAGGTTCTGCGCCTGCGCCGCTTCCAGCGCCTGATCCAGGGTGAGGGTGGGGCCCGCGCTGAGCAGGACCGCGATGAGGAACGAGTGCATGGCGTGCCTTTCGAGCGGAGAGGACCGTCAGGTCTCCACGGCCGAGCTCGACTCGAGCTCCGCTTCTCCGGTCTCCTGCTTGGTGCGTGACTTGGGGAGCTTGGAGGTGACCGTCGTCGCCAGCGAGTCCATCAGCGAATAGATGACCGGCGTCGCCACCAGGGTGAGCAAGAGCGACAGCATCTGGCCGCCCACCACCACGCCGGCCGTCGCACGGTTGAAGCCCGCGCCCACGCCCTTCGCGGTGAGCAGCGGCACCATGCCCGCCACGAAGGCGAAGGTGGTCATCAAGATGGGCCGCAACCGGTCACGGCTCCCCTGGATGATGGCCGCGTTCTTCTCCATGCCCTCGCGCCGCAGCTGCAGCGTGTGGTCGACCTGGAGAATCGAGTTCTTCTTCACCACGCCGAAGAGCACCAGCACCCCGAGCATCGAGAAGATGTCGAGCTGCTGCTTGAAGATGAGCAAGCTGAGCAGCGCGAAGGGCACCGTCAGCGGCAGCGACATCAGAATCGTGAGCGGGTGCAGCCACGACTCGAACTGCGCCGCCAGCACCAGGAACATGAAGATGAAGGCCAGCGCGAAGGCGATGCCGAAGTTGCGCGCGGTGCGGCCGATCTCCTTGCTCTGGCCGACCGGCGACGTCTGGTACAGCGCCGGCAGGTTCATCGACGCCAGCTTCTTCTCGATGAGCGCCACCAGCTCGCCCGTGCCCACGCCGGGCGCGGTGTTGGCGAGCACCATCACCTGCCGCTGCCGGTTGGTGCGGTTGATGCTCGCGGGGCCTTCACCCTTGTCCAGCGTCACCACCTCGAGCAGCGGCACCGGTGCGCCGGTGCGCGACGGCACCGTGAGCACGTCGAGGTTGTCCATCGACTGGCGGAAGTTGCGCTCCGCGCGGACCCGCACCGGGTACTGGTCGCCGCCTTCCTCGTAGGAGCTGACCTCCACGCCGCCGAGCAGCAGCTGCAGCGTGGTGGCGATGTCCGAGACCTCGACGCCGTGGTCCGCCGCGCGCGCCCGGTCGATGGTGAGCCGCGCCTCGGGCCGGCCGAGCACCAGGTTGGTGTCGACGTCCACCGCGCCCTTCACCGTCTTGAGCTCCTTCACCACTTCCTGGGCGTACTTCGACAGCTCGTCGAGGTCGGGGCCCGCGATGCGGTACTGCACCGCCGCGGTCGACTGCGCGGTGCCGCCGGCGAACAGGTTCACCTGCTGCACCCCCGCGCGAATGGTCTTCGGCAGCTTGGCCACCACCTCGTCGCGCGCCCGGCCCATCACGTCGTCTTGCGAGGTGAGCCGCGACTCCGGCGGCACCAGCTTGACGAACACCTTGGCCACGTTGGGCGAGCGGTCGTTGGTGTCGCCGATGGTGGTCAGCGTCAGGGTCACTTCCGGGTACTCGCGCACCTGCCGCGCGATGCGGTCGGCGATGAGCTGGGTCGCCTGGAGGCTGGTGCCTTCGGGCGCGCGGATCGGAATCTCGAACTGGCCTTCGTCGTTGCGGGGCAGGAAGCCCTTCGGCACCTTGGAGCCGATGGGGATGCAGCTGCCCAGCGCCACGAAGCAGCCCACCACGATGACCCAGCGGTGGTTGAGCGACCAGCCGATGACCCGGCCGTAGAGGTGCTCGAGCGGCGCGTTGATGCGGTCGCTCAGCCGCTCGAGGAAGCCCTTCTGCCCGCTCTCGTTCCCGACGAGCAGCCGCGCCGCCAGCATCGGCGTCAGGGTGAAGCTCACCAGCAGCGAGACGAGAATCGAGAAGGCCATCGTCCAGCCGAAGCTCTCGAGGAAGCGGCCCACCACGCCCGACATGAAGGCCATGGGCAGGAACACCGCCACCAGCGACAGCGTGGTCGCCAGCACCGCGAGGCCGATCTCCTTGGTGGCCGCGATGGCCGCCGGGAACGGCTTCATCTTCTTCTCGTGAATGAAGCGGTAGATGTTCTCCAGCACCACGATGGCGTCGTCGATGACGATGCCCACCGCCAGCGCCAGCGCCAGCAGGCTGATGGTGTTGAGCGTGAAGCCCTTCCACTGCATCAGCGCGAAGGTGCCCACGATGCTGATGGGAATCGCCAGCGCGGAGATGAAGGTCGACCGGCCGCTGCCCAGGAACAGCAGCACCACCAGCGCCGCGAGGATGGCGCCGACGATGAGGTGTTCCTGCACCGCGTGCACGCTGGTCTGCGTCACCTCCGACGTGTCGCGGATGACGTCGAGCGTGTACCCGGGCGGCAGCCGCGGCTGGATCTCCGCCGCGCGCGCGCGAATGGCCTTGGTCAGCGCCACCGTGTTGGTGCCCGACTGCTTGCGCAGCTGCAGCACCACCGCCTGCTTGCCGTCGCGGGCCGCGTAGCTCTCTGGCTCGGCCTCGCCGTCTTCCACCCGCGCCACCTCGCCCACCGTCACCGGGTGGCCGTTCACCGTCTTGATGACCAGCCGCTCCAGCTCCGCCGGGGTGCCGATGCGCCCCTGGAAGCGCAGGCCGAGGCGCTCGCTGCCGCTCTCCAGCGCGCCCGCGGGCGCGGTCATGTTCTGCGACTGCACCGTGCGCGAGACGTCGATGGCGGTGAGGCCCAGCTCGCGCAGGCGCTGCGGGTTGAGCCACACGTGCACCTGGCGCTCGCGGCCGCCGATGAGCGTCACGTCGCCGATGCCGTTGAGCGTCTCCAGCGCGGGCTTGATGCGCTTGTCGGCGATCTCCGTGATGTCGCGCACCGGGGCGTTGGCGTTGACCGCCAGCAGCATCACCGGAATGGCGTCGGGGTCGACCTTGTTCACCACCGGCGTCTCGGCGCTCTTGGGCAGCTGCGCGAGGATGCCCTGCACCTTGTCGCGGACTTCCTGCACCGCGACGTCCACGTTCTTCTCCAGCACGAAGGTGACGATGACCTGGCTGACGCCTTCGAAGGTCGAGCTGTTGAGCTCGTCGATGCCCGAGAGCGTGTTGACCGCTTCCTCGATGCGCTCGGTGACCTCGGTCTCGACTTCACGGGGCGCGGCGCCCGGCATGCGGGTCACCACCACCACCACGGGGAAGTCGATCTTCGGGAAGCGGTCGATGCCCAGGTTCACGTACCCGGCCACGCCGAGCACGCAGAGCAGGAGGATGAGCACCGTCGCGAGGACCGGGCGACGGACGGAGATGCTGGCGAGCCATTGCATGGTGGTGTCCCTTGCTCAGCGAACGGCCTGGCCGTCGGCGAGGTCCGGCCGGGCCTCGGCGGCGATCTCTTCTCCGGCCTGCAGCCCCGACAGCACGCTGAGCTGATCGCCGCTCGCGCTGCCCAGCCGCACCAGCCGCTCTTCCAGCTGGCCGTCGTGCACCACGAAGAGCCGCGGCTGCCCGCCCACCGTCTTCACCGCTTCCTTGGGCACCACCGGCACCGGCGTCTCCGCGAGCTGCAGCTGTGCGGTGACGAATTGCCCGGGCGCCAGCGCGGCGTCGGCGTTCTGCACCAGGGCTTCCACCAGCAGGTCGCGGCTCGCGCGCCGCACCGCCGGCGACACCCACGCCACCTTGGCCTCGAAGTGCTTGCTCTGGCCCGGGGTGGTGAATTCCAGCGGCTGGCCGACCTTCACCTGGCTCGCCGCCGACTCGGGAATGCTCAGCTCCACCCGCAGGGTCGAGGTGGCGAGCAGGCTCACCACCTTGGAGTCCTGCCGCACGTACTCGCCCGGGCTCACGTAGCGCTCGCCCACCACGCCGTCGAAGGGCGCGCGGATCGAGGTGTCGGCGTAGTTGGCCATCGCCATGCGGGCGTTGGCATCGGCCGCCTGGAACTGCGCCGCCGCCGCCCGGCAGTTCGCCTGCACGCGCTCGTCGGCCGCCGCGGTGACGCTCCCGCCTTCGCGCAGCGTCTTCGACCGCGCGCATTCCAGCGTCGCCGCGTCGAGGTTGGCCTTGGCCACGTCGGCCTGCGCCTTGGCCGCCGCCGCCTGGGCTTCCGCCACCCGGGCGTCGAGCTGCGCCAGGAGGTCGCCCTTCTTCACCCGCTGCCCGCGCTCCACCGTGGCCGAGACCACCTTGCCCAGCGCGCCGGCGGCGACCTCGCTGTCCTCGCCGGGCAGCAGGTTGCCGGTGACCGAGAGGCTCTGGGGCAGGGGCTTGGCCTCCACCACGTGCCGGGCCACCACCGCCACCCCCGGCTTCTCCACCGGCTGGGCGCTGACGACGGGGACGGACGCGTTGGCGCCCTGGGAACAGGCGGCGAGGGCCAGGGCGGCGGCGGACGCCAGCAGGGGTCGGAAGGAAGGAGTCATGGGGGGCCCGTGATTGGTTGAAAGGCGTGAAGATGGTTAATAACAATGGTTGAGTCAGTCAACCATTGTGAGTATGAAGTTTGTGTGAAGGGAGCCTCATGACCCGCGCCGCGAAGCTGCAGCCAGTCCCGGAAACGACCGTGGCGCGCCCCGACGCCACGCGCTTCCGCGCGATGATGCTCGAGCGCAGCAAGGGCCGTGGGGCGGCGACCCGGGCGTGGGCGCTGCTGTTCGACCTGCTCGCCTCGACCAAGGACCGCTGGCCCAAGGTGGCCGAGGAGCTGGGGGTCAAGCCCACCCAGCTGCGGGTGCTGCTGATGCTCTTCAGCGGCAAGCGGCTGGTGCAGCGCGACCTCGCCGAGCTGCTCGACTGCGACGCCTCGAACGTCACCATGCTGGTGGATCAGCTCGAGACCAAGGGCCTGGTGGAACGGCGCAGCATGCTGGGCGACCGACGGGCCAAGGTGCTGACCCTGACCCGCGACGGCGAGGCGATGGCCCCCAAGATGTTCGACAAGCTGCTGGTGCCCCCGCCCGCGCTGGAAGCGCTGGGGGCGGCCGACCTCAAGGCGCTGGTGGCGCTGCTCGAGAAGGTGAGCGCCCACGCGGCGCAGGCCCAGCCGGTTTGACTGGCAGCCCACCGTTCCCTACAAGCGCCGGCTCCATGGAAACCACTGCGCACTCGACCTCGGCTGCCCCGGCGGCGGCCGTCTCGGCCTCGTCCGGCATCACCGTGACCCCGGTCACCACCGCGGCCGACAAGAAGGCGTTCATCCTCTTCCAGTACGAGATGTACAAGGGCGACCCCAACTTCGTCCCGCCGCTGGTGATGGACCGGGAGAACCTGCTCAACGAGAAGAAGAACCCCTGGTTCGAGTTCGGCCGGGCGCAGCTGTTCCTGGCGCGCGACGCGAGCGGGAAGATCGTCGGGCGGATCAGCGCCAGTGAAGACCCCCGCTACAACGAGTTCCACGGCGTGAAGGTCGGCTGGTTCGGCCTCTTCGAGTGCGTCGACGACGTGGCGGTGGCCAAGCCGCTCTTCGAGGCGGCCGAGGCGTGGGTCAAGGCGCGCGGGCTCACCGAGATGCTGGGGCCGTGCAGCTTCAGCTCCAACATCGACTGGAGCTTCCTCGTCGAGGGCTTCGACTCTCCGCCGGTGCTGATGATGCCGTACAACCCGCGCTACTACCCGAAGCTCGCGGAGGCCTGCGGGTACGGCAAGGCGAAGGACCTCTGGGCCTGGGCCATCGACGTGTCGGGCGAGATTCCCGAGAAGGTGGCGCGCATCGCCGAGAAGGTGCGCGTGCGCGAAGGGCTCGTGGTGCGCCAGGCCTCGATGAAGGACTGGGACAGCGAGGTCAAGCGGATCAAGGAGATCTACAACGCGGCCTGGGAGAAGAACTGGGGCTTCGTGCCCATGACCGACCGCGAGTTCGACCACCTGGCGAAGGATCTGAAGATGATCCTCGTGCCCGAGCTGACGCTCATCGCCGAGGTGAAGGGCGAGCCGGTGGCCTTCGCCATCACGCTCCCCGACGCCAACCAGGCCATCAAGCTCGCCAAGGGCTACCTCACCACCTTCGGCCTGCCCATCGGCCTGGTGAAGATGCTGCTGGGGCTCAAGAAGATCCGCTCCGGGCGCCTCGCCATCTTGGGCATCAAGCAGGGCTACCGCCGGCGCGGCCTCGACTCGGTGCTCTTCCTCGACACCTTCAACAAGAGCAAGGCGCTCGGGTGGAAGGGCGGGGAAATCTCCTGGACGCTCGAGGACAACGACCTCGTCAACCGCGCCATCGAGGTCTTCGGCTGCAAGAAGTACAAGACCTACCGGGTGATGGGGAAGCAGCTCGGCGCGCCCGCACCGCGCAACTAGGCGAGCGCCGGGAAGAGGCAACCGGTGGCCGCCCGCGAGGCCAAGGTCGTCCGCAAGGGCCGGGTCGAAGCGCCCCGGTGGGCGCCGCGCGCGCCCGGCATCACGGTGGAAGAAGTCACCGACGCCAAGGGCCGCGAGGCCTTCGCGACGCTGCCGCTCACGCTCTTCCAGGGCGACCGCAACTTCGTGCCGCCCATCGTCGCCGAGCGGCGCGACTTCATCGACCCCAAGCGCAACCCCTTCTTCGAGCACGCCCGCGGCGCCTTCTTCCTCGCGCGCCAGGGCGGCCGGCTGGTGGGGCGCATCGCCGCAGTGAACGACGCCCGCTACAACCAGTACCACCAGAGCGACGTCGGCAGCTTCGGCATGTTCGACTGCGTCGACGACGTGGGCGTGGCTTCCGCGCTCTTCGAGACCGCGGCGCAGTGGGTGGGCGCGAGCGGGCCGCGCAGCATCCTGGGCCCGCTCAACCTGGCCTTCCACCACGACATCGGCGTGCTGGTCGAAGGCTTCGACCGGCCGCCGTCGATGATGATGCCGTACAACCCGCGGTACTATGCGCGCCTGTTCGAGGCCAACGGCTTCGCCAAGCTGAAGGACCTCTTCAGCTACGAGCTGATGGCGTCCGACGCGCTGCCCGAGAAGATCCGCACCTTCGCGGACCGCGCCCGCGCCACCGCGGGCGTCACCATCCGCCGGCTCGACCTCAAGGACCCGCAAGGCGAGATGGCGCGGATCCGCAGCATCTACGAGTCGATGCTCGCGCCCGGGTTCGGCTTCGCCCCCATCTCCCAGGCGGAATTCGAGCGCGCGGTCGGCATCCTGCGGCCGGTCATCATGCTTCGGCCCGAGCTCTGCCTGATGGTCGAGGTCCACGGCGAGGCGGCCGCCTTCAGCATCACCGTGCCCGACACCAACGTGCCGCAGAAGGCCGCGGGCGGCTACCTCTCGCGCTTCGGCCTGCCCATCGGGCTCGCCAAGATGCTCTGGGCGGCGCGCAACATCGAGAAGGTGCGCGTGCTGCTCTTCGGCATCCGCCCGGGCTTCCGCCGCCGCGGCCTCGACGCGCTGCTCGCGGTGGAGACCTTCGAGGAAGCGCGCCGCCTCGGCTACCGCGCCGGCGAGGTCGGCTGGACGATGGAAGACGACCCGCTCATCAACCGCACCATCCAGGCCACCGGGGCCCGGCGCATCAAGGTCTACCGCCTCTACGAGCGCCCGGTCGGCGCGTGACCCAGGCGCTCTCGCCGCCCACCACCCCGCGCGAGCGCGCGATGGTGGCGGAGATGGAAGCCCACCTCGCCGCCATCACCCGCGCCGCCGGAGGGAGCCTCGAGCGCGAGCTGCAGGCGCTCTACCTGCTCGCGGTGGAGCGCGAGGAGCTGGCGGTGGTGGGCTACGGCGGCGCCGACGTGCAGGGCCGCATCGCCCGGCTGGGCGCGCGGGTCGAGGTGCGCGCCATCGTGGCCCACGCGCTGCGCTGGGCGGCGCGCGACGAGCGCACCCACGCGGTGCTCGCCCGGGGGCTGCTCTCGGGGCTGCGGCGGCTGCGGCTGCGGCTCCAGGCGCTCGCCGCCGACGTGGGCGGCCTCGTCGCCGGCTGGTCCGCCGCCGTGCTCCAGCACACCACCCGGCGCTCGGCGCCCTTCTCGCGGCTGGTCGCGCGCACGGTGGCGCTCCTGGGCGCGCTCGCCGGCAAGGTGCCGCGCACCGCCCGCGCCGCGCTCCAGCAGCAGAGCTTCACCGCCTTCTGTGCCTTCCAGGTGGGCGCCGAGCTCACCGCCGCGCTGTCCTGGGAACGCATCTCGTCGCTCGCCGCCCAGGTGAACGACATGCGGGTGAGCCGCACCACCGCGCGCATCGCCTCCGACGAGCGCAAGCACGAGCGGGTGCTGCGCGTGCTCCTCGCCGCCTTCGACGAGCACGACCGGCTCCGCCCGGGCCTCGAGGCCATCGACCTCGCGCGGCAGCTCGAGGCCATCGACCCCGCCTTCGTCCCCGGGCACGCGCGCGCCTTGCCGTCGCCCTTGGGGCAGGGCGGCGCGGTGCACGTCGCCGAGGACCCACGCGCGGCGCGGGGCGACGCCGCGGCGGCCCGGCAGCTGCTGCGCGCGGTGCTGGTGGACACCGGTCTGCTCGATCGGCTCTTCGCCGGGGCACCGCCGAACCCCGCGGTGGCGGTGAAGACAACGTTCATGATGGCCTACGACGCGCGCGACCCGAGCCCGGTGGTGGACCCGGCGCTGCTGGAAGAGCTCGCGCTGCTCCTGCGCGCCCGCGGCGCCTCCCGCGTCAGCTACCTCGAGGCGCCCAACCACTACGACCGCTTCTTCGGCGGGCGCAGCGTGGCCGAGGTCGCCCGCTACCTGGGCTTCGAAAGCCCGCACTACGAGGTGGTGGACTGCAGCGCGGCGCAGAGCCCGCATGACTTCGCGCGCGGCCACGCGCAGACGACCGTCAGCACCCACTGGAAGGGCGCCGACCTGCGGCTGGTGCTGGCGAAGATGCGCACCAACCCGAGCTGGCTGGTGACGCTCACCATGGCCGGGCTCGACTCGCTGGGGCGGCGCACCGACGAGCTGCTCTTCGAGGACCGGCAAGGCGACCTGGTGAGCGGGCTGATGATGCTGCTCGACGCGTTCCCGCCGCACCTCGCGGTGCTCGACGCCACCCACCACGTGCCCGACGGGCTCACCGGAATCCTGGGCGACCCGGACCCGTCGCACCCCGGCCGCGTCTACGCCGCGCGCGACGCGCTGGCGCTCGACCTGGTGGCCGCGCGCCACATGGGCATTCGCCACCTGCCGGGCTCGAGCGCGCTGTCCTTCGCGCTCGACTGGTTCGACGACCCGCGGTCCGTCACGGTGGTGCAGGGGCCCGACGCGCCGCTGCACCCCTTCAAGAGCCCGCACCGCAACGACGCGACCATCTTCCTGTCGAGCCTCGCGTATCCTGTGTACGTGGCGGGGGGAGACAAAGGCAGCCTGTGGCTGCCGCTCATGGACACGCAGGCCTTTCCCATGCTCGAGCGGGGCTCGCTGCTCACCCGCGCGGTGCGCGCGTCCTTGCGGGCGGTGTTCGGCTTCGGGAAGCCGCCGCGGCCATGAAGCACGTCATCGTCATCGGCGGAGGCGTGGGAGGCCTGTCGGCCGCCATCAGCCTCGCGCAGCAGGGCGTGCAGGTGACGCTCTGCGAGGCGAAGGGCGTGGTCGGCGGCCTGGCGGCGCCGCTGGTCGCCGAAGGGGTGCGCTTCGACGCCGGGCCGTACGTGCTGCTCGACCCCGACGGGCTGCAGCACGCCTTCACCGCGCTCGGGCTCGACCTCGGGGTGCTCGAGCTGCAGAAGGTCGAGTCGGTCTACGAGGTGGAGTCGCCGCTGGGGCCGCCGGTGCGCATCGAGGCCAACCTCGCCGCCACCGTGCAGTGGATGGAGCGCGACCACCCCGGGCAAGGCGTCAAGTACCAGGCCTTCGTGGAGAAGGTGACGCGCATTCACCGCGCGCTGGCGCCGCTGCAGCGCGAAGGCCGGCCGTCGGCGTGGTCGCTCTTCAAGCACGGAGCGTTCTTCCAGGCGCCCTTCCTGCTGCGCCCGCTGGGGCAGGAACTCGAGCGCGCCGGCTTCAGCGCCCCGCTGCGCGACGCGGTGGGCATCTGGACCCACATCGCCGGGCAGCGGCTCGACGAGGCCCCGAGCCCCCTGGCGCTGGTGCCGGCGATGATCCACGGCCCGGGCTGCTTCGTGCCCCGCCACGGCGTGAGCGCGGTGGCGGAGGTGGTGGCCGAGCGCGCGCTGGCGCTGGGCGTCACCGTGCACACCGAGTCCGCGGTGCGGCGCATCCTCTCCTCCGAGGGCCGGGTCACCGGGGTGGAACTCGAGTGGGGCGACGTGCTGAGCGCCGACGCGGTGGTGAGCGGCGCCAGCGGCGTCGCCACCTTGCTCGAGCTCGCCGACACGCCGTCGCCGGTGAAGGCCGAGGTCGCCGCGCTGCCGCTGCAGTCGCCCGGCGTGGCCGCCTACCTGCTCGCCGAGCGGCCGCCGTCGTCGGGCGAGCCGTACCTGCGCTTCGGGCTCAAGCCGAGCGACGCCACCGCGCCGTGCCGGCTGCTGGTGCGGCCGTCGGTGCTGCCGATGGCCAAGCGCGGCAAGGTGGCGCCCACCCGCGTGGTGGCGCCGCTGTCGCACGCGGTGGCGCAGCAGCTCGGCGCGCCCGGCCAGCACCAGCTGCTCGACTCGGTGCTGCGCGAGCGCTGGGTCAACTCGCGGGTGGGCCCGTT
>JAIBBQ010000023.1 GCA_019694595.1 Myxococcaceae bacterium | reverse complement strand
CGACCGCGGGCAGCCGCGAAAGCTGGGCACGCGCGGCGAGGAGCCGCTCGACGAGCGGGCGGGCGGCCAGGCGCTGCTGCGCCCGGGCGGCGAGCGCGCGGGCCGAGGCCTGGGCTTCACGCAGCGCGGGGATCGCCTGCCGCAGCTCGGCGGCGCGCCCTTCGGTCTTCGCGTACTCGGCGACGCGGCCTGCCAGCCCGCGCAGCTCGGCCTGCACTTCCTGCAGCTCTTCCAGCGCCTCGTTGAGCGGCTTCTTGCGTGCCGTGGGAGCGAAGATTTCCCCCGCGGAGGTGGACAGCGTCGCGAGCGCGCCCGGCAGCGCGGCGGCGCCCGGCACCACGGCGCCCAGGAGCCCTTCGTACATGCGGTCGCCGGAGTAGAGGTCGGCCGCGGCCTGCAGCGCCTCGAGGTCGAAGGCGAAGTACTGGCTGAAGTGCGCGGGCTCGAGGCCACCGAGCAGCGTGTTGAGCCGCGACTCGGGCTCGAGCGCCATGACGCCGTTGAGCACCTGGAGCTCGTCGTGCTTGCGGCGCACGTGCCGGCCGATGGTGTAGCGCCCGTGGTGGCTGAGCACCGCCAGCGAGCCGCCCATGGCCCCCACCGCGGGTGCGAAGCGCCCGGGGCTGCCGCGACGCCCGTAGCCGAAGAGCACGCCCTTCACGAAGTTGAACAGCGTGCTCTTGCCGGCCTCGTTGGCCCCGTGGAGCACCGTGAGGCCCGGTCCCGGCTCGACGCTCACGTCGCGCAGCGCGCCGAAGCCTTCGACGTTGATGCGCTGCAGGCGGAGGAACGGGCCGCTCACGGGGCACCGTCTTCCAGCAGCGCGTCGAGGGCGGCCTTGAGCGCGGGCTCGAGGAGCGCGGAGAGCTCGAGCGGCTCGAGCTGGGCCCGGCCGAGCGCGACCTGCAGCGGCTCGAGGGCCTCGCGCTTCACCCACTCGCCGTTGCCCGGCTTGAGCAGCAGACGCGCGAGCTCGCCGGTGTAGCCGCCGGAGGCGACGAGCCGGTCGAGGTCGAGCTGGGGGCGGGTGCCGTCGTCGACGCGCTCGAGCGCGGCCTGGCGGCGCAGCAGCACCTCGCGCAGCGAGGCCTCGAGGGCTTCCACGGCCTCGGCGCGCTCGAGCTGGTGGTGCACGGGCCCGGCGCCGGTGAGCGCGACGCGCACCGCGCGGTAGCCGTCGAAGGGCGGCAGCGCGTCGAGCGCGGCGGTGGCGCGGCCGGCGAGCTCCTCGGGCCCTTCGAGGCCGTCGATGGAGACCTCGAGCCGTTCCCACTGCACGACGCCCAGGGGCACGAAGGTGGTGCGGGCGCGCGGGGTGGTCTGGTCGTCGAGCTCGACGAGGAGCGCGCCGCGCGGGCCGAGCTCTTGATGGTGGCGGCCCTGGAGGTTGCCCGGGTACGCGGCGAGCCCGCCGTGGGGGAGTGCGACCTCGCCGCGGGTGTGGACGTGGCCCAGGGCCCAGTAGTCGAGCTGCGCGCGGTCGAGGTCGGCCGCGGTGCACGGTGCGTAGTTCGCGTGGCCGGGCCAGTCGCTCAGGTTGGCGTGGAGGAGCCCGATGGTGGGCTCGGTCCCTTGGCGCTTGAAGCGAAGGGCGAGGTTCTCGCGCACCTCGCGCGCCGGGTAGCTCATGCCCTGCACCCGGAAGCGGGTCTCCCCGTGAGGCCCGAGGACGAGGTGCTCGCTCCACTGGGGCCCGAAGACGGTGACCCCCGCCGGCCAGCGCTGGCCCGGCCCCAGCGGGTCGTGGTTGCCGTGCACCACGAAGGTGGGAATGCCGGCGGCGCTCACCCGGGAGAGCTCGTCGAAGAGGTGAAGGTGGGCGTCGAGCGGCCGGTCGCGCTCGTCGAACACGTCGCCCGCGAGGAGGAGCGCGTCGACCTTCTCTGCCAGGGCGAGCTCGACCAGCCGGGTGAAGGCGCGCAGGGTGGCCTTGGCGGTGGCCGCGGGCCACGCCGCTCCGTCGGGCAACCCCTTGAAGGTGCTCCCCAGGTGGAGGTCGGCGGCGTGGAGGACGCGGATCATTTCGGGCGGCGGAACCTACCCTTCCCCCCTGACATGTCAGCGGGTTGCCCGCGCCCGACAGGCACCGCTTGACCGAAGGCCTCGGCCTGCCGTACTTAACCGATTAGTTAAATACGACCATGCGATCCCTCGACGCCACCTTCGCTGCACTCGCCGACCCCACGCGGCGCTCCATCGTCGCCCGGCTGGCCCAGGGCGACGCGACGGTGAACGAGCTCGCCGCGCCGTTCGACATCAGCCTCCCGGCCATCTCCCGGCACCTCAAGGTGCTGGAGCAGGCGGGGCTGATCGCCCGGGAGCGCGACGCGAACCGGCGGCCGTGCTCCCTGGTGGTCGAAGCGCTGACCGAGGTCACCCGCTGGGCCGAGGACACGCGGCGCGAGTGGGAAGAGCGCTTCGACCGCCTCGATGCCCACCTCCGCGAGGTCCAGGCGCACGCGCCCTCCCCCGCCCCTTCACGCCCCACCAAGGAGAAGCACCATGACCGCAAGCAACGCTGACCGTCACACCTGGGCCCTCGACCGCGAGATCGTCCTCTCCCGCGTCTTCGAGGCGCCTCGCGCGCTGGTCTTCAAGGCATGGACCGACGCCGAGCAGGCCTGCCGGTGGTTCGGACCGAAGGGCTTCACCTGCAAGAACCTCTCGAGCGACCTGCGCGTGGGCGGACACTGGAGGTTCGAGATGCGCGCGCCGGACGGCACCGTCTATTCGAATCGAATGAAGTACCTGGAGATCCTCCCCAACGAGCGGCTCGTCTACGAGCACGGCAGCGACGTGGATGACGATCCGAACCGGTTCCACGTGACCATCACGTTCGATGAGCAGGCGGACAAGAAGACGGTCGTCACGCTGAGGCAGCTGCACCCCACGAAGGCGCGGAGGGAAGCGGTGATCGGTTTCGGCGCGGTCGAGCTGGGGTACCAGACGCTCGAGAAGTGCGCCGAGCATCTGCGCGCTCAGCGCTGAGGTGGATGGGAGGGACGTGCTCTGGTGCCCGAGCTGCGCAGCAGTCGACCAGGGTGCGGCGCGGCTAGAAGCGACGAGGTTTCAAGAAGTGGGCCGAGACAGGGCGTTCCCGAAGCGCCATCTGGAGCGGCCCCCCCGCCAGCACCACCGCCCGTCGCCGCGCCACGCGGGTTTGGTGCGCCCCTCCTCCTCACGGTAGGGTGCTCGGCAGCCCGATGCGACGGATCGACAACAGCCCCAAGCCCCTCCCGGCGACCAGCGTGAGCGGCGTCAACGCCCCTGCCGAGGCGCGCCCGACCTCCACGACCGTCACCACCCAGATCACCGACGCCTTCGCGGCCGCCACCGGCGCCGGTCCCATCGACGTCGCCGGCGCCAAGATTCCCCGCCTCGACGCCCCCGCGAGCCGCACCTGGTCCAACACCTTCGGCGGCCGCGCGCTCGAGAACGGCTACCGCTTCTACGACAAGACCGCCCTCACCCATCTCCTCAACAAGCTCTTCCACCAGCACGACCTCGACACGCCCAAAGAGGTCGCCACCGCGCTCTCCACCCCGCTCCCCACCGACGCCGCCGGCGCCCCGAAGTCCTTCGGCGACGTGACCGTGGTGGTGAACGGCATGCTGAACCTCGTCTCCACGCCGGCGTCGATGTTCCGCCTCGCCATGGCCACCAAGGGCGCCCTGGTCATCGCCAGCAGCAATCCGTCGGGCACCGACGGCCTGCGCATGCGTCCGCTCACCGAACTCTGGGGCACGCCGGTGCCGCCCGAACTCAAGGGCAAGCTCTTCGCCATCGGCGACCTCTCGCCCAACATGATCCCCTGGCCTCAGGCCTCGGACCTCTTCCTCGAGCAGCTCTCGGTCCTCGAGCAGCAGTTCGGCAACCTCAAGGCGCAGAGCCCGGGCCTGTCCGAGGTGAAGTCGCTCCACGACGCCAAGGTCACCGTCGTCGGCTACAGCCAGGGCGCCGTCTCCGTCGCCGCCGCTCGCAAGCGCCTCGACGACCACGGCCGCGGCGCGCTCATCGACCGCGTGGTCTCCGTCGCCGGCTCGTTCTCCGGCACACCCTTCGCCGACGTGGGTGACGTGCAGCACCACCGCTCCGGACTGATGGAGAAGGCCGCCGCGATCGGCGCCCGGATCCTCGGCCAGGTCGACCACGAGGACGGCCGCCGCACCATCGGCGCCAACGACCCCGACTTCGTCTCGCAGATGATCGCCGACCTCGGCCTCACCCCCGCCCTGGTCGACGTCGCCTACCAGGCGAAGGTCGATGGCGGCGGCGACAAGGTCGAGCCCTTCTTCAAGCTCACCGGCAAGCTCCTCCAGAAGGACACCGGCGGCTCCACCGACGGCGTGGTGAGCGCCGACGCGCCCTTCGGCACCTTCGTGGTGCGCGACGAGGAAGCGAAGACGCACCTGTCGACGTGGAAGGACTTCCGCACCTTCGACCGGATCCTCGAAGCCCTCCCGTGACGACGGCGACGGGCGAGGTCCGCAAGTGCCACCGCTGCGGCGAGGCCGCCGTCGTCCAGGTCTTCGCCTGGGACCTGAACTACGGCCAGCAGGAGCTCGAGCTTCGCTGCCAGCGCTGAGGCGCCCTCACCGTGGTCAAGCCCAAGGCCGTCATCACCGGCCTGTGGATCGGCGGCGCGCTGGTCACCTTCGCGACCTGCGGCCTGATGTTCCCCTTCCTCCTCTACGCGCGCTGGCGCTCGAAGGCCCTGGAGCGCGTGCCCGTCGTCCCCGGCGCCCCCTTCCCCGCGCTGCGCTTCCCCGGTGGCCCTCCACGCCGGCTCTGCGGCACCTGCGGCACCCAGGCGCGCCTGGTGAAGGTGACGCGCAACACCAGCCGCGGCATTCCCACCGGCACCGAGAGCGAGTTCACCTGCGACACCTGCAAGGTCGAGTTCACCATCGAGAGCCCCTGGGGCCACATCTTCTCCACCTTCGCCGGGCTGATCATCGCCGCCATCTCGGTGGCCTTCTTCACCCAGGCCGACTCGCCCGGGTGGCGCTACGGCGGAGGCTTCGTCGCCGCGGGCCTCACGCTCTTCGTCTTCGTGCAGAGCGCCATGCGCATCCGCAACCGCTTCAAGCACCCGCTCGCTCCCCAGGCGCTCGAGGCGCGCTGGGAAGGCTGACGACGGCCGGAGCACACGCCGCCCGGGCGGGCGACCGCACCGTCAGCGCTTGCACCCCACGCGCGTGAAGAAAAGCCTGGGCTTCCCTTCGCGCCCCCACACGTGGAGCGCGACGCCGAGCTCATCACCGTTGGCGTACGAGCCAAGGAAGGCCTCGTGCGAGTCCGCGCTCTCGCCGAGGCGAAACGCGGTCGCGGGGCACCACGCCTTCTGCTTCTGATCGAAGGGGACCAGCGACGGGCTCTTGGGCGCTCCGAACACGGACGAGCTCCCCGACATGAACAACGTGCCTGCGAACGAAGTCAGCATCGAGGTGTTCTGGTCCACGTGGGCGAACTCCAGAGGCCGCGAAGCCTTCAACGGCGTCCCTCGCAATTCCATCAGTGCCGACGAAGCTCCGGGCTGCCCTGAAAGCGCAAGCGCCCAGAGACTGTCACCCTGTTTCGCCAGGAAGACCGAGGAACGGGTCGAGGCCTTCACGCCCGCCATGGGAATCTCAGTCACGCGCCCCGGCCGCGCGAACCCTGAGCTGCGCAACACGACGCTGCCTCCTCCCAGGGCGGGCGTGACGTAGTCGCCGTTCCACTCCAGGAAATCGAAGTACGTCGGAGGGGCCCGCACCGGCAGATCTCGGATCGAGGCGACGTCTCCCGGCGAGGCCGCGAGCGCGATGCTGATCTCTCGGATGAAGTCGCGGGCTCGGATCGTCGAGACCAGCACGCCGGAAGACGTGACGACCGTGTGTGGCCCGATGGCGCGGTCCGGCCCCCGCACCAGCCATGGAGCACCTCGGGGCTCGAGGGCCGGGCTGAACCGATGCACGGCCTGCGTGATTCCGCCCGGCGTGGGGGCCTGATCGACCCATGACACGAGCACAAGTTCGCCGCCGTTCGCCTCGCTCCACACGAAGTGGAACGGAGTCACCCCGTCGATCCTCATCGTCGGCCCGGCGATGGCACCATCGGCCGTGAAGCGCTGGAGCAAGCCCACGTGGTCCGGTCGCCCCCCCCAGGCCACGTACCAGGACCCGCTGGCGAAGATCACGACGGCACCCTCGAGCGAATCGGGGGAACTCGGCGCGAGGTCCACCAAGGGCCCCCGCTGCTCGAACGCCGAGCAACTGGCAGCACAGGCCCCGGTTGGCAGTCCGCCATCGAACGCGTACCTCTCGACCGACAGCGTCCCCTGTGAGACGCGCGCCGCGGGTTTCCCTTCCTTCGCCACGTGAGGGAACGGCTCCACCAGGTAGCGGTCAGCTCCTCGGCCACACAGGTTCGGCTGCCTCGGCGCTGACGTCGAGCACTGCCCGCCACACAACGGGCTCCCAGCCGGGAGCTGGCACGAAGCAAACCCACGCCGCACGCACTCCGCGTCACACATGCACTCACGTTCGGGACTCATCTGCGGAGGACACTGCTTGACCTGGCGCGGTTGCGGAGGCGGTGGCTCGCTTCGATCGAGGCACGAGTCGGCGTTGATGCGGGCGGTCCCCGCGTCTGCATCGATGGCCACCGGCACCTTCCCGGTCCCACGGCAGAAGCGACAGTACTGCGAGGGGACTCCGTTGTTCTCCGAGCTGCGGGTCTCCCCACCGAGCCAGACCTCGCAGCTCGGGCCGTCGGCCCTGGTGATGACCCACGCGCTTCCGGACCGAGAGAGGGTTCCCATCTGTGCTGCGGGGCAGACTTCGGGGTCGACGCTTGGCACCCACGCCTGGTGGGCGAGCCCCACGGTCGGGCGCCGTGGCATCACGTTGGGCACCCGGGGGTCGCACGCTTCCTGGGGCGCGGCGACGCTCGTCGTCGCAGCCAGCGCCACCGACGCCGACACCAGCAGCGAGAGGTGACTCACCGTTGCCCCGCGTCGAGGGCAGCGTCACCCACTTGAACGTCGGCCGCAGCGCGCTCGGCCGCGAGCTTGGGCAGCTTCGCCATCGCCTTCTCGACGGCGGACTTCCATTCTCGCCACCAGACCGCGGTGTACGGCACCGCAGCCCACTCGGGCGCGACGAACCAGCGCTTCCCCGCCGACCACCCGCCGGTGACGATGTAGCGACTGCCGATGAGTGGAATCGACGCCGGCTCCTTCGCGAATCGCGCCTCCGACAACTGCCTTTCGGCCCCACATGGCTCTGGAGCCAGCTCCGGCGTGAACACCGCGCGCCGCAGCTCCCCGACCTCGCCGCCGAGCAGCGGCTCGGTGATGCGCAGCATCAGCGCGGCCGGGGTGTCGTTGGTCGCTGGGCCCTCGGAGACGTCGACCACCTCGGCGACGAACGAATCACACAGCGAAAGTTGCTTCGCGTTGATCTCGATGGCCGGCTCCGGTTGGGGCTCCGGGAAATACCCCCACCTGCGAGGGTCGGGCTGGAGTCCCTGACAGAGGTACGCGCTGCGCGGGCGGTCCGAAGGAAACGGGTTCTCCGACCTGGGCGCTGGCTGGGCGACCGGTCCGCGCGGGGGCTCACGCCCTGGCTCGGCAGGCACCGGGGCCCGCTGACACGAGAGGAGAGCCCCGGCGACCAGCAGTACGACGCGCATGTGGGCAGTCTGACACCGAGGCACTGCGAAGGGTTTCCCGTCGCGCCTCACGGCGTCGCGGTCACCCCGTACTTCGTGAGCAGCGACTTCGCGATCGCGTTCTCCTTCGCGATCTGCCCGTAGACGTCGGTGATGGGCTTCAGCGGCACGCGGGTGAAGTCGGTCGTCTCGTCGGGGAACCAGGCGCCGCCGTCGGGGAGCAGCGTGCCGGCTTTCCCTTCGAAGCCCTTGATGCCGTACAGGCCCATGTCCTGCTCCCAGCCGCCGTTCCACTCGTAGTCGTAGTTGAGCGTCCAGTAGTTGTACCCGACCACCTGCGCCCCCTGCTTGATGGCGTCGTGCACCGCCGCGAGGATCTCGACCACCTTCTTCGCCTTGCCGTCCGGCGTGTCGATGAACCCGCTCTCGGTGATGAGCTGCTGCATCCCGTAGCGCGCCTGGTACATCAGGAGCACCTTGGTCATGCCCGGCGGCTCGGGGGGCCCGTCCTTCGGGCAGCCCAGCGACGCGAACAGCTCGGGCAGCGCGTCCTTGAACGCCGGGCTGCACGGCACCGCGTCGAGCGGCGGCAGGAAGCCCTTCGAGTCCACCACCCAGGCGCTGTCGTAATAGTTCACCCCCAGGTAGTCCGCGGTGCCCGCCCACTCCGGGTGAGACTCGTTGGGCCCCAGGCCGACGGAGCTGGTGTCGAAGTCGCCCTTCACCACCGCGTCGAGGAACAGCAGGTTGTATGCCTGGTTCACCCGCGCGGCCGCCGCGGTGTCGCGCGGCTCGTGCAGCGGCACCCAGTTCACCGTGTTGTGCGCGAACCCGATCTGGAAGTCGCTGCGCACCGCCTTCATCGCCTTGTACGTCTGCGCGTGCGCCGAGATCATGTGCTTCATGATCTCGAACGCCGTCTGCTGCCCCGGCGTGTTGCGCGCGTCGAGCGAGAGGTTGACGAACCCGGGCGGAAAGTTCCCCGCCGCGTAGCCGGCGAGCAACGCCACCAGCGGCTCGTCGAGCGTGATCCACCAGTGCACCTCGGCGCCGTATTCTTTCGCCAGGAACTCGCCGTAGCGCGCCATCGCCTTCGCGGTGTCCTCGCTCGCCCAGCCACCCAGGCTCCCGTCGGTGTACGCGAACGTCTTCTCGTCGTACGCCTTCGGGTTCTGCACCCAGCGCGGGAACGAGAAGTGCGTCACCGCGACGATCGGCGTCATGCCCCGGCTGCGGATCGACTCGAGCACCCTGTGGTAGTGCGCCACCGCGTCGGCGTCGACGTCGGCCATGGTCAGCGGCGCGAACGGGTCGGCCGGCTTGCGCGGCACCACCCGCGCCCACTCGATGCCCAGCTGGAACGCGTTCAGGTTCACCGCCTTCGCGTCGGCGGCGTCGGTGTCGTACAGGTCGAGCGAGTTCTGCGCCCAGCCCGCTGGCGGCGCGTTCCCCATCTCCTCGAACGCCGCCCAGTCGCTGTTGGTGTTGCGGCCTTCGCTCTCATGCGCCGAGGTCGCCACCGCCCACAGGAACCCCTTGGGGAACACCAGGTCCTGCGAGCTGCAGCCCGTCACCAGCAGGCACCACAGCAGCGCGCGCCGCATGCTCACGCCTTGGGCTTCACGTCGGGGTTGGGGAGCAGCAAGTCGTCGACCGTCTTCACCAGGTCCCAGTACGCGGAGATGAACGTGCGCAGCGTGCGCACCGTGGCGCCGTAGGTGTCGAACTCCGCCGCCGTCAGCCCGTTCGGCTCGTACGCCTTCACGAAGTCGGGCACCTTCGCCACCAGCTCTTCCACGAACTTCGCGGGGACCGGGTCGGCGAAGCGCGGCTTCACCTCGACCGACGACGCGTTGAAGCGCCGCTGCCACACCGCCGGCATGGTGAGCACCACGTCGCCGCCGATGAGCTCCGACCAGTGCAGGTGGTGCCGGTACGCCGCGGCGAGGAGCTTGGTGCGGTAGCCGCGTTCCCGGTACAGCGCGTGGGCGCGCTTGAAGACCGCCAGGCCCGCCCAGTTCGCCGCCGCGGGGTCGATGGTCAGGTCGTCGCGCTCGCAGACCTGCTTCACCCAGTCGTCCATGCGGCCGATCATCAGCGTGCACACCGGGTTGAGCTTGGAGACGTCGAGCCCCTTCGCCTCGCGGCGCTTGAGCCCCTGCTCCACCGCCTCCGCCACCGCCAGCGCCTGCGGGAGCGTGAAGCTCACCGTGGCGTTGATCGCGATGCCCTCGAAGGTCGCCTCTTCCATCGCCTTCACGCCGGCGCGCGTGGTGGGAAACTTCACCTGCATGTTGGGCGCGAGCGTCTGGAAGTGCTTGGCCTGCGCCAGCATCTTCTCCGCCGAGCCGTGGAAGGTCGGGTTGGTCTGGATCGACAGCCGCCCCGAGCGGCCCTGGGCCTTCTCGAAGATGGGCTCGAGCAGCTTCGCGCCCTTCACCGCCATCTCGTGGATCACCGCCCAGGTGACGTCGACGTCGCTCCAGTCGGGGTGCTCCTTGCCCAGCGCCTTCACCCTCGGCGCCCAGGTGTCCCATTCCTTCTTGAGCACCTCGCCCACGATGCTGGGGTTCGACGTCGCGCCCACCGCGCCGTGCGCGATGGCGTACTGGAGCTCGGCGATGGCGCAGCTGTCGTTCCAGAACGACGTCGGCGTCTCGGTCACCGTGCGCTGCAGGGGGCTCTTGCCGGTCGGGGTGGTCACGGTCCCGAGGCGTACCAGCGCCCGCGCCCGGGAGCCAAGCCTTCCAGGCCGTGCGAGAGTGCCTCCCATGGGCTGTGGCGTACCGATGCTGCGCTTGCGCCGGGAGCGGATGCTCCTGGTCGGCACGCGCGCCCTGGGCGACCGCGCCCGCGCCGAGGCCTGGCTCGCCGCGCCCCAGCCCGCGCTCGACGGCGCGGTGCCGTACGCGCTCGCGGAGACACTCGAAGGCGTGCAGGCGGTGGTCGAGGTGCTCGAGGCCCTCGCCGCGCCCTGATCACCCCGGCGAGACCGGCTCGGCCTTCACCAGCATCGTCACGTTCGCCGTCGCCGCCGGCCGGGCCTCGTCGTCTTGCCAGGCGGCGGCGTGCACCGTCGCCACCCGCCGGCCGTGCCGCACCACCTTGGCGCGCACCCAGGTGTCCACCGGCTTCGCCGAGCGCAGGTAGTCGATGGTCAGGGTGATGGTCTTGGGCACCAGCACGCTGTCCGCCCGGTAGAGCAGCTCGAACTGCGCCGCGAGCTCGAGCAGCGCGCCCAAGCTGCCGCCGTGGAGCGCCGGCACCGTGGGGTTCCCCACCAGGTGGTCGCCGTAGCGCATGCGGCCCACGAGCTCGCCGCCGCGCGTCTCCAGCGTCACCCCGAGGAAGCGGGCGTACGGCACCGCGGCCACCAGCGCCGAGAAGTCGCCACTCTCGTGGGCGGCCTCGAGCTGCTCCAGGAGCGTGCTCATCGGCCGAGCGCTTCCTTCGCGCGCTGGGTGGCCGCCACGCCCGGGGTGGACAGCATGAAGGTGCCCGCAGCAGCCGCGATGGGGTCGTTCGCGTCGTCGTGGTACGCGAGCGCGCGCACGAAGGCCACGTTGTGGGTCGCCTTGAAGCACTCCGCGCGGGCGATGACGTCGCGGCCCACCGTGGCCGGCTTCAGGTAGTCGAGCCGCAGGTCGAGCGTGGCGATGGGCGTCGGCGTGCGCAGCTTGAGGAACACCGAGGCCCCGCACGTCGCGTCGAGCAACGTGGTGATGACGCCGCCATGGAGCACGCCGGTGGCGTCGTGCCCCGCGAAGCGCGCGTCGTAGGGCAGCTTCATGGTGGCGAAGGCCGGGGACACGCCGGCGTCGAGCAAGGTGAGCCCCAGCGCCTGGTTGTGGGGCACGAAGTCGCGGAACGCGAGCCGCAGGGCTTCCAGATCCACCACGAAGTCGTCGGCGCTCGACATGCCTTCGGGGGACCTACTCGAAAGGCCGGCTCCTGGGCTACCGTCGACCCTCTCACGGGCATGGCGATCGACGGTCTCGGCAAGAAGCTGCGCGGCACCTTCGATCGCCTGGGCAACGGCAATGCTCCGGTGAAGGCCCAGACTCCCGCCGAGGCGCGCGCCTGGAAGCCGGGCGCCGCGTCCCCCGCCGCCTCGCCCGAGGCCTTTCGTACGCCCGCGGCCTTCGACGGCCCCGCCGCCGCGCCCAAGGTGGAGACCGCGGCCGTCTCGCTCCCCGCGCTCACCCGGCCCCCCGCGGCCTTCGAGCTCTTCGGCCCGGGCTCCCACGTCGTCGAGGCCCCGCGCCACGCCGCCGCCACCGCCGCCGCCGCGGAGGTCGCGGTGTCCGACGCCGGCGTGCTCGCCGAGCGCGACGCCATCGCCGACGGCCTGCACCACCTCGAGACCGAGCTCGCGGGCGACGTGCAGACCTGGCTCGCCGAGCTGCCCGCGCTGGAGAAGGACCCGGCCTGCCGGGTGGAGCGCCAGGGCGAGCGCACCACGGTGACCCGGCTCGACGCGGCCGGCGCGCCGCAGAGCCAGATGTCGCTCGTCCAGGGCAAGGACGGGCGCGTCGCGCTCACCGAGCTCGAGCGCCTGGGCGACCACTGGCTGAGCGTGGAGCGCTCTTCCAAACGCTCGGGCCCCGACGCCGCGGTAGAAGTCGTCACCCGCGAGCTGCCGTCGAAGCCGGGCGCGCTCCCCGACACCGCCGGGCTCCGCAAGGACAAGCCCCTGCGCGAGAGCACGCTGCGCTTCGAGTCGACCCTCACCTCCGTCTCCCGCGTGGAGACGCTGGAGGTGCCCACCGGCAAGGGCACCCGCCGCGAGGCGAGCTCGGTGAGCCTCGACCTCATCCCCGAAGGGAAGCTCAAGCTCCCCGGGCAGATCGAGCAGGCCTTCGACCCCGCGGCCCCGGTGACCCGGCGCCAGGCCACCTTCACCGTCGACGAGCCCCGACGGACCAAGAAGACCGTGTTCTCGGAGACCACCTGGGCCCAGGGCACGGTGTGCGCCAGCCAGGTCCCCTACCAGGGCAAGAGCGCCATCCAGCTCGAGCGGGAGATCGACCCCGGCCGCCGCAAGGAAGCCCAGCTCTTCGTGCCCGGCACCCAGCAGACGGTGCGCACCACCACCACCGCCACCCCCGACGGCAAGGTCCACCAGGAACAGGTGCTGTGGGATTCCGAGAACGACCGCGTGGGCGCCGCGGAGGCGAACAGCAAGGAGCTGCGCCGCACCACCGCCGACCGCACCTACGGCTCCGACGGCGCGCTCGACTACCAGCACCAGGTGACCAAGGACCCCAAGAAGGGCGGCGAGGAGACGCTCTACGAGCGCAAGCGCGCCAACGGCACCACCTCGGAGCTGTCCGTCGACACCCGCACCGTGAAGGGCAAGCCGCAGCGCTCCGAGGCGCTCCGCGTGAGCCGGGACACCGACGACGGCCCGGTGCTCGACTCGCTGCGCGTCACCGAGGGCGACCGCACGCTGAAGCTCGCCATGGTGAAGGGCACCGTCGAGTACTCGGTGGCCAAGGACGGCGCCCAGGTCTCCGCGGGAAAGCTGAGCACCCGCCCCGATTCGGGCGCGCTGGTGCTCGAGCTCAACGGCAAGGCGCTCGAGTTCCCCGACGACCCGGCCCAGGGCCTCAAGCAGCTCAACACGGCCTTCACCCAGAGCTCGCTCATCGGCCTCGACGTGGTGCTCAAGGAAGCGAGCCGCTCCCAGATGTTCGCCGCCTCGGTGCAGAAGGCCCCCGGCGTGGAGACGGTGAAGGACCGCGTGCAGTGGGGCATGGCGCTGGCCGACCGCTTCTCGCTCGCCCAGGACGCCATCGGCTTCGTCACCGACCAGGTCGACCGGTCGGTGAACATCATCTCCGGCGTGCCTTCGAAGCCGGTGATGCCCGAGGCGGGCCCCACCCCGGGCCTGCTCGACGAGATCGGCAACGGCATCGACTTCATCTCCATCGGCTGCGACGCGGTCGACGCGCTCAACCAGATCCGCCAGGGCGAGTACCTGCGCGGCGGCCTGCGCGGCGCCCGCGCGATGAGCCAGGCGGTGCAGACCGGCGCCCAGGCGGCCGGGTACCTCGGGGCCGCGTCCTTCTGGGGCCGTCGGCTCCGGGCCGGCCGCGCCGGGCTCGACCTCGCGCAGGGCGCCTACGACACCGCGAAGGGCGACACCCGCTTCGATCGCCTGAAGGGTGTGAGCTCCATGGCCTCGGGCGGGCTGCGCGTGGGCCTGGCACTCACCGCGTCGAGCGGCCCGCTCGCCCCCGCGCTCTTCGGCGGCATGATGGTGGTGGCCACGGTGCGCTTCGCCGCCGAGGTCGCCGACCGCCGCTACGTCGCCCCGCTCGCCGCGGGCCTCGAGTACGTCGCGCCCTGAGCGCGGAGCACTTCAGGGCACCGCGGGCGCCGGTTCCTTGCAGGCGCGGCCCTGCTCGTTGCACCGGTTCACGCACTGGGCGGTGTCCATCTCCGCGCCGTTGGGCAGGCGGGTGACGTTGGACTCCTGGCGGCCTTCGCGCTGCGCCCCGGGACAGGCGTTGAGGCACGCGTTGTAGAGCGCCTTGCAGTGCTCGCTCATGCCCGCGGTGTTCAGCGTGGCGCACGCGGGGGCGGCGAGCAGCAGGAAGGTGACCGCGCGGACGACGGTGAGAGTGCGCATGGCCTGGAGCCTGGACGCGGCCCTCGCGCCTTGTCGAGCCCCGCATGAACGGCGCGGGTTGCCGCAGCCGGGCGCGCGTGACACCTTCACGCGCACCGATGATCCGCGAAGCGTTCCAGGACCTGAACCGCGTGCGACAGATCGCGGTCATCGCCGCGCGCTACGGTTACGCCGACCTCCTCGACCGCGGCGGTTTCTGGAGCAAGCTGGGCAAGAAGGAGACGGTCGAGCCCACCCCCGAGGCCCGGGCGCTCTCGGGGGCCAAGCGCTTCCGCGCGTTGCTCGCCGAGCTCGGGCCCACCTTCGTCAAGCTGGGCCAGGTGCTGTCCACCCGCGCCGACCTCCTGCCGGCGGAGGTGGTGGAAGAGCTCGGCGCGCTGCAGGACCACGTGCCCCCCTTCCCCATGGAACAGGTGCGGGCGCAGATCGAAGGCGCCTTCGGCAAGAGCCTGGAGACGCTCTACGCGCGCTTCGACTCCGCGCCGATCGCCGCCGCGTCCATCGCCCAGGTCCACCGGGCCACCACCGTGCAGGGCGAAGAGGTGGTGGTGAAGGTGCAGCGGCCCGGCATCGCAGAGCAGATCCGCGCCGACCTCTCGGTGCTCCATTCGCTCGCCAGCGCGCTCGAGGCGGTGGTCGACGAGGCGGGCCTCTACAGCCCCACCGGCATCATCGAGGAGTTCGACCACGCCATCCGCGACGAGCTCGATTTCCTCAACGAGGCGCAGAACATTCACGCTTTCCACCGCAACCACCGCGAGCGCCCCGCGGTGCGCGTGCCCACGGTCATCGACGCGCTCACCAGCCGCACGGTGCTGACCATGGAGTACCTGCCGGGCGTCAAGCTCTCGAGCGCCAAGCTCACCGAGGCAGGCAAGGAGCACCTCGCCAAGGCCATCGTGGGCACCGCCTTCCAGCAGCTGTTCGAAGACGGCCTCTTCCACGGCGACCCCCACCCCGGGAACCTGCTGGTGCTCGACGGCAGCCCGCCCGACGCGCCGGTGCTGGCGCTGATCGACTTCGGCGTGGTGGGCCGGCTCACCCGCGGCATGCAGGAGCAGCTGGTGCAGCTGGTCCTCGCGGTGGCGATCAAGGACTCGGAGTCGGTCGCCCGCCAGCTCTACCGCCTGGGCGAGCCCGACCGCCGCGCCAACCTGGTGGCCTTCAAGGCCGACGTCGATCAGATCCTCCGCCAGTACCTGCCCACGACGCTGGGCGAGGTGAACGCCAAGCAGCTCTTGCGCGACCTGCTCGACCTCGCGGTGAAGTACCGCATCCGCATTCCCAAGGAATACGCGATCCTCTCGCGGGCCTCCGTCGCCACCGAAGGCGTGCTCCGCTCGCTCTTCCCCGGGCTCAACATCGGCGAGGTCGCGCTACCCCACGCCAAGAAGCTCCTCCAGGACCGCTTCGCGCCCACCCAGCTCGAAGGCGGCCTGTGGAAGGCGGCGCTGCGGCTGTCGAACGCCGCCAACGAGCTGCCCACCCAGTTCTCGCAGCTGATGCTCGACCTCGAGTCGGGGCGCCTCACCATCTCGGTGCACTCCGAGCAGATGAAGGAGCTCAACCAGAACCTGCGCTCGCTGGCGATGGTGGCCTTCGTGGGCCTGTGTGCGTGCGGCTTCATCGTGGGCGCCTTCATCAGCTTCGCGCGCAGCGACTGGGTCATCGGCGGCGTGCCCGCCCTGGGCGTCCTCGGCGTGGTGGCCGCCGGCTTCCTCTTCGGCGCCGCGCTCGCCTGGTACGTGGTCGCGCCCCGCCTGGGAAAAGTCTCGCTCGCCCGCTGGCTCGGCAAGGGGCGCTGACCTCGACATGGGGCAGTTCGCGACCTCACCAGGGTCGCGTTTCACACCAGACCTCGGGGCCCGCCTCATCGTCACCTGCGGGTAACCCTGGTGTGGCTGCGGAGGCGCGAACTGGCCGGTTTGAGGAGACCGCTCATTCCGCGCGCGTTCTGGCAATGTCACACTTCAGCTTCTCGCCCTCGTCATGCCACTCGGAACCGGTGTTCATCTCCCTGGCTTCAGTGCCACCGTCACCGCTGCGCCCGACGGCCTGTGGACGCTGCGGCTCACGGGCCTGGCCGACCCGCAGGCCGCGGGGCCGCTCGCGCCGTACCTCGAGCTGCTCGACCGCCGGCTCCTGGAGACCAGCCGCGCCGTCGTGATGGTCGACCTGCGCGCGCTGCTCCTGCTGTCGGCGCCGTGCTTCAAGCTGCTCGCGAACTGGCTGACCAGCGTGCGGGAGCGCAGCGCGAAGCCTCCGTACGAGGTGCACTTCCTGAGCAACGCCGCCCACCGCTGGCAGAGCGCGCGGCTCGAGACGCTGCGCGAGCTGGCCCCTGCCGTGGTGCGCGTCGACCCGGGCCCGGGCGGGAACGACGGCGGCACCGGCGCCTGAGCGCCCGCTGGCGAAGGCCTTTCGCTAAGGTCCTCGCCCGCCCGTGCAGCTCTCGACCCAGGCCCTCACCGTGGTGCGCGGCCGGACCCCGGCGCTCGACGGCGTGAGCCTGAAGCTCGAGCGCGGCGACCACCTCCAGATCCACGGGCCGGCGGGCGGCGGCAAGACCACGCTCCTCAAGGCGCTGGCCGGGCTCATTCGCCCCAGCACCGGGACCGTGCGCTGGGACGCGCTCGACCCCTGGGCGCTCACCAGCGCCGACCGGCGCGCGCACCAGCGGCACCTGGGCTTCGTCTTCCAGTCCGACGCGCTGTTCGACTCGCTCACCGTGGAGCACAACGTGCGGCTGCCGCTGGAGCGGCGCGGCGTGCCCGACGACGAGGCCCGCGCGCGGGCGCGCGAGGCGCTGGAGCGCGTGGGGCTCACCGCGGCGGCGCTCAAGCGGCCGGAGTCGCTCTCGGGCGGCATGCGCAAGCGCGTCGGGCTGGCGCGGGCGGTGGTGACCGCGCCCGAGGTGCTCCTCGCCGACGACCCCTTCGCCGGACTCGACCCCGACACCGAACGGGAGATGGCGGCGCTCCTGCTCGAGGTCGCCAGCGCGCGCACCCTGCTCGTCGCGCTGCCCGACCCGTCGCCTGCCTTGCCCATGCCGCACCGCCGCCTGGCCGACGGGAGGCTCGAGTGAACCCGGTGCGGCTGCTCGGCCGGCTGGTGCTCGTCGTGAGCCGAGGAGCCGGCGCACTCGCGCTGGTCCTCGCGCGCACGCTGCTCCACCTGCCGCGCCTGCGCCGCCACGAGCTCTTGCGCGCGCTGGTGCACTTCGGGTTCGACTCGCTCCCCTTGTCGCTCGGGGTGGCGGTGCTCACCGGCGCCACCGTGGTGCTGCAAGCGGGCGTGTACGCGGAGCGCTTCGGCGCCCGGCAGTACGCCGGCTGGGCGGGCGGCTACGCGGTGCTGTGGGAGTTCGGCCCTTTGCTCCTGGGGCTCTTGCTCGCCGCGCGGGTGGGCGCGCGCAACGCCGCCGAGCTCGCGCTGCTCCAGGTCGGCGGCACCCTCGAAGGCCTGCGCGGCATCTCGCTCGACCCGTTCCGGCTCCTGGTGGCGCCCCGGGTGGTGGCCGCGACGCTGAGCGTCGCCGCGCTCGCCGGGCTCACCTTCATGGTGGCGGTGGTGGTGGAAGCCACCGTGGCCTTCTTTCTGCTCCGCTTGCCGATCCGCGTGCTCATCGACTCCTTCGCCGACCTGCTCACCTGGCGCGACGCGCTCGGCGGGCTCTGCAAGTCGACCGCCTTCGGGCTGGCGATCGCCGTGGTGTCCACCACCATCGGGCTGCGCGCCCGCGGCGGCGCCACCGGGGTGGGCCGCGCCGCGGCGGCCAGCGTGGTGGCGGGCGCCTTCGCCATCTTCGCGCTCGACTTCGCCCTCACCGGCCCGCTCACCAGGTGGCTCACGTGACGCCGGTCCACGTCGCCGGCAGGCACTGGCTCCTGCTGACCCGCACCGTGCGCGCGCTGCGCCACCAGCGGCCTCCGCTCAAGCTGGTGCTGGCGCAGCTCGACGAGCTCGGCACCCGGTCGATCTGGCTGGTGACGGCCGGCATGGCCTTCTTCGGCGCGGTGCTCACCACCATCGCGTGGATGCAGGCCCGCAAGTACATCGGCAACGTGGCCTTCGCCGGGCCGGCCTACTTCCAGCTCCTGGTGCGCGAGCTGGGGCCGGTGGTGGCCGCGCTGCTCACCGCGTCCCGCGCCGGAGCCGGTGCCTCGGCCGAGCTGGCGGCGATGAGCGTGCAGGAGCAGCTGGAGGCGCTCGAGCTGTCGGCGATCGACCCCTTGAGCGAGCTGGTGGCTCCCCGCCTGATCGCCGCCACGCTCGCGGTTCCGCTCCTGTGCGTGGTGGGCACGGTGGCCGCCGCGCTGGCGGCCGCGGGCACCGTGTTCGCGCTGGGCGGCGACGGTTCCTCCTTCATCGACCCGCGCTACCTCACCGGCGGCGACCTCTTGAGCGCGCTCGCCAAGTCGCTGGTGTGCGGCGTGGCGATTCCCCTCGCGGCGTGCGGCCGGGCGCTGGAAGCCCGCGGCGGCGCGGCGGCGGTGGGTGAGGCGGTCACCGCGGGCGTGGTCGACGCGTGTCTGCTGGTGCTGGTGCTCGACTTCCTGGTGACGCTGGTGTTCCTGGGGCTCGGGCTGTGAGCCTCACCTTCCACGAGGTGAAGAAGAGCTTCGACGGGGTGCCGGTGCTGCAGGGCTTCAGCGCCGAGGTGCCGCTCCAGGGGCTCACCTTCGTGGTCGGCCGCTCGGGCAGCGGCAAGAGCGTGCTCTGCCGCGCGGCGGTGGGGCTCTTGCGGCTGGACGCAGGAGAGATCGCGCTCGACGGCGGCCGCGTGGACACCCTGCCCGAGCGCGCGCTGCAGCGCACCCGGGAACAGGTGCCATACCTGGTGCAGAGCCCGGCGCTGCTCGACTGGCTCACCCTCGCCCAGAACGTCGCCCTGCCCGGGGGCACGGCCGCCGAGGTGGAAAAGAACCTCGCACGGGTCGGCCTCTCGGCGCTGGGTGACAAGCGCCCGGCCGAGGTCGGCCCCGGAGTGCGCAAGCGCGCCGCCATCGCGCGGGCGCTGATGCTCAGGCCGCGCTTCCTGCTGCTCGACGAGCCCACCACCGGCCTCGACCGGGAAGCCGCGGCCCAGGTGAACGCCACCCTCGCCGAGCTGCGCGCCCAGGGGCTGGGGGCGCTGGTGGTGAGCCACGACTTCGCCGCCGCCCAGACCTTCGCCGACACCGTGCTCGAGGTGCACCGGGGCAAGAAGGGCTACCACGGGCCGGCCAAGGCATTTCGGGGCCTCACGCCTCTGGGCGTCGAGTAGCCTTCGCCCGCTTCCTTCCCCAGGGGGACTCCACCCGTGCTGGCTCCGCTCCTCGCATCCCTGCTCGCTGCCGCCTCGGCGGGAGAACGCCCGCGGCTCGCGGTGCTCGACCTGCAGACCACCGGCGGCGCCGACTCCGCGGTGTCCCAGGCACTCACCGATTCGGTGGTCGCCGAGGTGAGCCGCCGCGGCTACTACGAGGTGGTGAGCTCGGCGGACCTGCGCACCCTGCTCAGCGTCGAGCGCCAGAAGCAGCTGCTCGGCTGCAGCGAAGGCAGCTCCTGCCTCGCCGAGGTGGCCGACGCGGTGGGCTCGCGCTTCGTGCTCTCGGGCACGCTCGCCAAGCTGGGCGACAGCTACCAGCTCACCTTGCAGGGCATCGATTCGCAGAAGGCGCAGCCGGTGGGGCGCGCGGTGAAGATCGCCAAGGACCTCGAGCAGCTGCGCGGCATCGTGCCGTACGCGGTCGCCGAGGCCACCGCCACGCCGCTGCCCGCGCCGCCGAGCAAGGTGCTGCCGCTCACGCTGCTCATCACCGGCGGCGCCGCGGTGGTGGCCGCCGGCATCCTCACCGTCGACGGCTTCTCGAAGGACGGGCAGCTCGCCAGCGAGCTCGAGCGCTCGAAGGGGCTCCTCGACGCGCAGAGCTACCGCGCGCAGGCCACCGCCATCGGCACCGAGAAGACCATCGGCCTGGTGGCGGGCATCTCCGGCGCGGTGCTGGTGGGCGCCGGCATCTTCCTCTGGCCCAAGGACCCGCTCGCCAACGCGGTGACGCTGGTGCCCACCGGAAACGGCGTCGGCCTGGCGGGGGTGTTCCCATGAGGCGCGCAACCCTGGTGACGCTCTTCGCGCTCGCCGCCTGCAAGAGCACGGTCAACGTCGAGGAAGGCCGCGCGTATTCCTGCACCGACGACAGCGAGTGCCTGAGCGGCTGGAGCTGCGGCGAAGACGGCGTCTGCTTCGACCCCGAGCGGCGGGCCGAGGGAGCGACCTGCCGTGCTCGGCGCGACTGCCCGTCGGACAAGCCGCGCCCGGTCGAGGTGTGGAAGTGCGTGACGCCTCCGGGCGCCTCCGAGGGCAGCTACGACGGCACCTGCCAGCAGATCGACGCCGCCAGGTCGCACGTCTGCTACTCCGACGGGGACTGCGCGGTGGCGCGCCAGTTCCGCTGCAACCTCTCGACCCTGCGGTGCGTGCAGGACGACGTCGCCAAGGAGACGCGGCCCGCCGCCACGTTCTCCGTGGGGCTCCTGTCGCCCGGCGTGCTCGGCCCGCCCCGCGCGGTCGCCCTGAGCGTGGGCAACGATCGCCGCCACGCCTTCGCCTGGCTCGGCGACGACGTGCTGGCGCTCACCTACGAGGAACGGGCGGCGCTCCAGGTCGCGGTCGACGGGGGTGACGTCTCGGAGCTCGCGATGTCGAGCATCGGCGCGGTGCTCCTGCGCAAGAACGGCACGCTCCGGCTGGAGACCGGGCTGCCCGACGCCGGCGGGGTCGACCTGCCCACGCCTCCCCAGGGCTCGCACCTGAGGGCGCTGGGGCCGGAAGTGGTCGTGCTCACCCCTTCGGGCGCACGCACCATCCTGGGGGCGCCGCTGTGGGACGCGGGCACCCACTGCATCTCGGCCGACGACGTGGCGGACATCGCCCGGGTGCGCCCCGCCAACATGCGCGGCGAGCGCTACCTGATCATCGACCGCAACGGCGGGCTGGGGCTGGACATGAACTCCAACAGCCCGGTGGAAGCCTCGCTGCGCTACGCCCAGCTGCCGTCGAACGTGTCGCACCACGCCGGGTGCCAGACCGGCGCCGTCGGTGACGGCGGCACGTACACGGTCGCCCGGGTGCTGTTGCCGACCATCGACACCGGCGCCACCTCGTCGGTGGTGCTGCTCAGCCGCGACGGCGCCGAGCCGGCCTACGCCATGATGGTCTCGTCGCTCGACCGCGGGTCCGGTGGCCCGACCAACGAGTGCAACACCGTGCAGTACTCGATCTGCTCCATCTGCCCCGACGGCTCGGCCCCGTCGACCGTGGTGCCGCTCGCCAGCTACGAGTCGAACACCGGCCCGGGCCTGCTCGCCGCCTGCAAGGGGACCAGCGGGGAGCAGCGCACCTTCCAGCTGCAATTCAACGGGAGCGGCCAGGGCTTCGAGCAGTGCCGCCGCGTGGTGGTCGTCGACCCGAGCGTGAGCCAGGGCGTCTCGGGGGCTCCGATCTCGAGCCTCGCCAACCCGGAGTCGACCGTCACCGCCGCCGCCGGCGGACAGCTCTACGTTCCCGAAGGGTACGTGAACGCCAGCGGCGAAGGCTTCGCCTCCATGCGCCCGCTCATGCTCGACGAGGCGCCGGCGCTGATCGTTCGCGGCCCGACGGGCACCCCCTACCAAGGCATCATCGCCGGCACGAGCAGCCGCTTCTTCTCGTACTACCCGGGCGCCGGACTCATCAGCAATTCACAGACGCAGGGCGACGAGCACGTGGTGGCCTTCGCGGTGAGCGACCCCACGGTGGTGATCACCAACCTCCACGTCTTCGACCTCACCCACGTCGACTACGGGGCCGACAGCCCGCGGCCCATCGCCGGCTTCGGCGGCCAGACGGCGACCATCTCCTCGCCGTTCTCCGCCGACCTCATCGAGGTCGCCGACGCGGGGCTGCTGGTGGTCGCCTCCAACGACCGCCTCTTCGCCGCCGACGTGAAGGCCCAGCGCGCGGCGGTCGACCCCATCGCGGGCGCGCTCCTCACGCCTCGCCTGTCTCCGGTTCCCGGCATTCCCATCGCCAGCTTCGCGGTCGCCGCTCCGGTGGTGGCCACGGCCGATGGCATGGGATCGGCCTACAAGACCGACCTCATCGGCTTCGCGCTCGCCGGCGCCGAGCTGGTGCAGTTCTCGATGAACGTGGACGACCTGTCCTGGTACCCGGAGCCGCTGTCGGTGGAGAACCTGGTGGGCACCCCGGTCGAGGTCTTCGGTGACGGCGTGGGCCCCCAGCGGCGCGCCTTCATCGCCTTCGACCGCGGGCAGATCTACACCCTGCCCAACCGCACCGAGGTGGGCGCGCTGCTGCCCAAGGACGAGGTCGCCCACGACTTCGTGCGCCTGTGCGGACGCACCCTGGCGCTCACCGACAACGGCGTCTTCCAGCTCGCCGCGAGCGGGTGGGTGAAGCTCCCAGGGCTTCCTGCGGTCGACGGTGCGTACGTGGGCGCCAAGCTGTACGCCGGCAACGGCGAGGTGTTCCTGGTGCTGGTCAACGGCTACACCTTCCTCATCGGCAGCGGCACCTGCCAGTAGAACGAGCGCGCGATGGACGAGTCGAAGCTGGAGCTGAAGGTCGGAGCGCTGGTCCTCGCCGCCGTGGTGGGCGCGGTCGGGCTCCTGCTCCTCATGGGAGAGATCAGCCTCGGCAAGAGCGCCTCGCTGACGGTGGACTTCGCCCACACCGGCAACGTGGTGCGCGGGGCGCCGGTGAAGCTGGGCGGCGTGCCGGTCGGCCGGGTGTCGGAGATCGCCCTGGTCCCCGAGCGCCGCGACGCCCGCGGCTCGGTGATGCCGGTGAAGATGACGCTGTCGCTGTCCAAGGAAGCGCTGCTCTCGCTGCGCGCCGACGCCTCGGTCACGGTGAATTCTCAGGGGCCCCTGGGCGAGCCGTACCTCGAGCTCAACCCCGGGCAGGCGCAGGGGGCGTGGCCCGAAGGCACCGCGCTGCGCGGCACCGACTCGCCGCGCATCGACCTGGTGTCGCAGCAGCTCGCGCGCTTCCTCGAAGCCTCGAGCAAGGTGCTGGAAGACGACCCCGACGCGCTGCGCCGCCTGGTGACCGGCGTCTCCGGCCTCACCCACACCGTCGACGGAATGCTGATCGAGAACAAGGACGAGGTGCGGCAGATCGCCCAGGAGCTCGCCGCCACCGCGAAGGACCTGCGCGCCCTGTCCGCCACCGCCCGCGCGCAGCTGGAGCCCGGCGGCAAGGGCGCCCGGCTCATCGACGACGTCTCGAGCGTCACCGCCCAGCTCAAGACCGACGTGCCGGCGCTGTCGAAGCAGGCGCAGACCGCGCTCACCGGCATCGCCGCAGTCACCGGCAGCTTCACCCCCGACGACGGCGTGAAGCTCAAGGCGGCGCTCGCCAGGTACGCCGCCGCGGGCGAGAAGCTCGACTCGCTCGCCGGCCGGGCGGACCGCATCCTCGCCAAGCTGGAGGCCGGCGACGGCACCCTGGGTGCGGCGATGAAGGACAAGCAGGTCTACGACGACCTCAAGGGGCTGCTCAGCGACCTCCGCGCACATCCGTGGAAGGTCTTCTGGAAGGACTGACGGCCCCACCGCGACACGCTGCTCCGGCGTGGCGCAGGCGCTGATCCACCCTGGAGCACCGCGCGCGCCCAGCCCCCTGGAATCGCTCGGGCCCATTGGTGGCCACCGCCTTGCTCTGGCTCCGACTCGCCAGGCCACTTCCGGCCGCGGCGACCACGGGAGTCACACATGGAGCTCAAGTTCTGGGGCGTTCGCGGCAGCGTGGCCACCTCCGGCGCCCACGTGGCGCGCATCGGCGGCAACACCTCCTGCCTGGAAGTGACGCACGGCGAGCACCGGCTGATCCTCGACGCGGGCACCGGCCTGCGCGGCCTGGGCGACGCGCTGGCACCCAGGGGGCCGGTGACGGCCACCGTGCTCTTCAGCCACCTGCACTGGGACCACGTGCAGGGCTTTCCCTTCTTCGCCCCGGCGTGGATGCCGAGCTCCAGGCTCGAATTGCTGGGCCCCGGCGCCAACGGCGAGCAGGCCCTGCGCGATGTGCTCGACCGCCAGATGACGCCGCCCACCTTCCCGGTGCCCCTGGCGGCGATGCGCTCGCAGCTCACCTTCGGCTCCGCGCAGCCCGGCCAGGCCTTCGAGCGCGGCCCGTTCCGCATCACGCCCTTCGAGGTGCCGCACCCCAACGGCTGCCTCGGCTACCGCATCGAGTCGGGCGGCCAGGCCATCGTCTACATGACCGACGTGGAGCTCGACGCGCAGGCGCTCGCGCCGTCGGTCGGCCAGGCGATGGAAGGGGCGAACCTCCTGGTGCTCGACGCCCAGTACACCCGCGAGGAGTACGAAGGACTCAAGGGCCCCTGCAAGAAGGGCTGGGGCCATTCCACCGTCACCGACGCCGCCCTGGTGGCGAAGGCGACGGGCGCGGAGCGGCTCTTCCTCTTCCACCACGACCCGGCGCGCACCGACGACCAGGTGGAAGACCTGGTGGAGCTCGCCCGCGCGCACCACCGCCCGACGGAGGCCGCCCGCGAAGGCAAGCGGGTCGTCCTCTAGGTGCCGGCGATGGACCCCGAAGGCTTTCCTTGCCAGCGCGCGCCGCAGGGGGTGGACTTCGAGCTGCCTCCCCTGCCCGGCATGCGCACTCCCAAGGACGACGCCGAACACGTGCTGCTCGGGGTGGGCCCCCTGGTCAACCGCGAGGTCAACCTCGACGAGTTCCTCCAGGCGCTGGTGGACCGCGTCGCCCGCGCGATGCAGGCCGACCGCGGCACGCTGTGGCTGGTCGACGCCGCACGCCAGGAGCTCTTCAGCCGCGCCGCCCACCTCCCGGAGGTGAAGCAGATCCGCGTGAAGCTCGGCCAGGGCGTCGCGGGCAGCGTGGCGGCGAGCGGCGGGGTGCTCAACATTCCCACCGCGACCGGGGACCAGCGGGTGCACGGCGACATCGACCGCCTCACCGGCTACCGCACCCGAACGCTGCTCGCGGTGCCGCTCACCGGAGAAGACGGGGAAATCTTCGGCGTGCTCCAGGTGCTCAACCGCCTGGGCGGCGGGCGCTTCGAGCGCGAGGACGAGGAGCGCCTGGTGGCGATGGGCGCGCAGGTGTCGGAGGCCCTGCAGCGCACCAGCCTCTACACCGAGCTCAAGCGCGCCCGCGCCGCGCCCGGGGCCCCGGTGGGCTACTTCTTCAACCGGGTCATCGGCGAGTCGAAGGCGATGAAGGCCATCTACCGCGTGGTGCAGAAGGCCGCGCAGACCGACGCCACGGTGCTCATCCGTGGTGAGTCGGGCTCGGGCAAGGAGCTCATCGCCCGCGCGGTGCACGTGAACTCCCGGCGCCGCGACGCGACCTTCGTGAAGGTCGACTGCGCCGCCCTGCCCGCGGGCCTCATCGAGAACGAGCTCTTCGGCCACGAGAAGGGCGCCTTCACCGGCGCCGACGCGCGCGCGCCGGGCAAGTTCGAGATCGCCAAGGGCGGCACCGTCTTCCTCGACGAGCTCGGCGAGCTGCCGCCGGCGGTGCAGGGCAAGCTCCTGCGGGTGCTGCAGGATCGTCAGCTCGAGCGGCTGGGTGGCCACGACACGGTGAACGTCGACGTGCGCATCGTCGCCGCCACCAACCGCGATCTGGCGCGCATGGTGAAGGAAGGCACCTTCCGCGAAGACCTCTACTACCGCATCAAGGTGGTGGAAGCGGTGCTGCCGCCGCTGCGCGAGCGCGGCCCCGAAGACGTCGAGCGCCTCGCCCGCCACTTCGTCGCCGAGGCGGCGCGCCGCCACCACCTCGCGCGGGCCCCCGTGCTCTCCGGCGCCGCGCTCACCCGGCTGCTCGCCTGGAGCTGGCCGGGCAACGTGCGCGAGCTCGAGCACTGCATCGAGAGCGCGGTGGTGCTGTGCGACGGGGAGATCGGCCCCGAGCACCTCGCCTTGCCCGACGCCGCGCCCACCGCCGCCGCCGAGCCGCCGCCGCAAGGCGAGAGCGCGCTCAAGCTGGAAGAGATCGAGCGGCGCCACATCCTCTTCGTGCTCGAGCGGGCGCGCGGCAACCGCAGCCTGGCCGCCGAGTGGCTGGGCATCGGCCGCAACACGCTGCAGCGCAAGCTCAAGGCCTACGGCGTGCGCGAGGGGCCGTGAAGAAGGCCGCGACGCTGCTGGCGGTGCTGCTGCTCGTCGCCGTGCACCGCCCGCTGGTGCTGCGCCTGGGCATCGCCGTCGCCAACCACCGCAGCGAGGCGCGCGAGGTGAAGGCGGGCTTCCGGCCCGAGTTCGACGTGCCGAGCGGCTGGAGCCCGGTCATCCGCACCGACATGGACGACGCCTGGAAGCACGACGGCGCCGCGGGCCTCAACTACTTCGTCATCGGCGACTACGTGGCGCCGCTCGCCGACGCCCCCGCCCAGCTCGACCCCGGGGCCCGCCGGTACCAGGCGTGGTTCGGGGTGTACGTCGTCGACCTCGACCCCGAGAAGACCGACCTCGAGCACCTCGGGCCGCGCATCAAGGGCTTCCTGGAGAGCGACCAGCGGCGGTGGCTCAAGACGATGGGCGACCCCGACCCGCAGGCCGAGGTGGTCCACGCCAAGCAGACGGGAACGCTTGCGGTGCTGGGGCAGGACGCGCCGCTCTTCGAAGGCGACGTGGCGACGCACTCCACGCTGAGCGTGGCGAGCACCACCATGGCGAAGGTGCTCGGGATGCCGCCCGAGGCACGGTGGCGCGGCGACCTGAGCCCGTTCCACCCCATGGCGCTGGAAGGCTTCGCCACCGCGCACGTCGACCGCGAGCACCACGCGCTGCTGGTCATCTACGGGGCCGGCGCGGGCTTCCGCCGCGGCGAGCGCGACGTGCACACCTACCCGGCGCTGCGCGACGAACTGCTCGGCATGGCGCGCTCGGTGCGTCTGAGGTCGAGGTGAGCCTTGTCGCTGGCCTTGCTGATTGCCGCGGTGGCGCTCGTCGCTGGCGTGCTGCTCGGCGCTCGTCTGTCGCTGCGAGCGAAGCAGCCTGCGCGCCTCGCCGACTGGTTCAAGGTCTCGTGGGACGACGAAGGCATTCACCTCGAACTCTCGCGTGAGCGCGTCGCCACCACCACCGTCCCCTGGCGGAGCGTGAGGCGCGTGCGCCTGAAGATCGAGCCACGCCTCTCGGACGCCCTGGTGCTCTGGCTCGAGGACACCGACCAGCTGGTGTTCATTCCCCTCGAAGCAGCGGGAGGGCAGGAGCTCCTGTTCGAGCTCCCGAAGCGCGGCCTCTTCACCTACGAGCTCATCGAACGCGCGATGACGTTGGCCGAGACCAGCGTCTGGTTTCCCGACGGGCCGAGCGTGGGCTGACCCCGCTCGCGTCGCGCCGGGCCGTGCGCCAGACTTCACGCCATGGCTCCGCCCATCCAGAATCGAAAAGATCCTGCGCGCGTTCGCCTGGCGATGGACCGGCTCGACGACCACGGCCAGCTGCAGCTCGAGGTGCGCACCGCGGATCTCGGCACCGACAACAAGGCGTCGGTTCACCTGTACGACGCCAAGGGCCACATCGAGGACCTGCCCCTCACCTGGAAGCAGCAGACCGATGGCGAAGACGTCTTCACCGGCTCGGTGGCCATCGAAGCGCTGAAGCAGCGCGGCTTCGACGTCACCTCGCTCCAGCAACAGCCCTTCGTGTCCTACGCAGCCGACACCCAGGTGCTGTGGGGCGATTCGCAGAGCTACGACGCCAAGCACTACCGGCAGGCCGTCGACGACCGGGTGTGGCGCGGCAGCTCGATCAACGACGCCGGTGACCTCGCGGAGCTGCTCCAGAACCAGCACCCCAGGCTCATCATCAGCCTGCGCGAGACCAAGGAAGACAAGTTCAACCGGGACGAGGCCTTGGTGCGCGACGCCAACCGGGGCAAGGCCGACGCCGAGCAGGTGAAGGTGGTGCGCATCCCCGTGCAGGACTTCCACCCGCCCACGCTCGACCAGGTGAAGCAGTTCCTCGCGCTGGTGACCGCGCCCGAGAACCAGCCGGCGTACGTGCACTGCCGCGCAGGCATCGGCCGCACCGGCACCATGATCGCCGCGTACCGCATGGCGGTGGGCCACTTCACCGCCCAGCAGGCCATCGACGAGGCGAAGACCTTCGGCCTCTCCGACCCCGCGCAGATCGCCTTCCTGCGGGACTTCTCCGCCAAGCTGCAGGCGGGCGAGATCCCCGGCTTCCCCCGTTGAGGCGTCGTCTGGGCATGCGCACCGGGAGCGCCCCATGCTGCTGATGTCGCTCCTGGCGCTCGCGCTCGGAGGCGAGTTCGACGCTCCGCCGCCCGACGAGCCAGGCCCGAGCGGGTTCCTCCTGGGCCCCACGGTCACCGCCGACGGCGTCTTCGAGGTCGGCAACGGGGGCCCTGGCGCCGGGGGCAGCATCCGCGCCGGCGTCCGCGCGGGCTTCACCGCCGACTTCGGCGCCGCGCTCACCGTGGGCTACGAGCGCGCGGTGGAAGGCGGCGGCGGCCACCACCGGCTGTCACTGTCCTTGCGAGGGGAGCTCTTCGACCGCTTCCCGGGGCCCGGCTCGGTGCTGCTGGTGCGCTGGGCGGTGTACGCCCACGCCGGCCCCCTGCTCTCGCTCGACGACGACCTCTTCCCGGGCTCGGGCGGCGGCGTCAGGGGCGGTCTGGGCTTCCAGGCGGTCGACGTCACCCTGCCGATCCACCTCGAGCTGGGACTGCAGCACCAGTGGCTGCAGTCGGGGCAGCGCACGTCGTTCGTGCTGATGCTCGGCCTCGGCTTCTAGACGGCGGCGCGCGGCGCCTACCGGCAGGCCTTGGTCTGGTTCACCAGCACGGTGACGTCGCTGGTGCCGGTGTTGCCGGTGACGATCTCCGGCTTGCCGTCGCCGTCGAGGTCGACGATCGCCACGCTGTGCGGCCCACCCCCCACGGGAATGTGGTGCCCGGGCCAGAAGGTGCCGTCGCCGCGCCCGAGGAACACCGAGACCGAGTCGGCGTCGACGTTGCCGGTGGCGAAGTCGAGCAGCCCGTCGCCGTTGAGGTCGCCCACGCCCACCGAGCGGGGGTGGGTCTGCGACGTGTACATCGCCGGCGGCGCGAAGAAGCCCGCGTCGGTGGCGATGAGCACCGAGACCTTGGTGGCGGTGTTCGCCGGGCCCGGGTTCGCGGTCGCCACGTCCATCAGGCCGTCGGCGTTGAAGTCGCCCACGCCCATGTTGCGGGGTCCTTCGTCGGCGCCGAAGTCGCGCCGCGTCCAGAACCCACCGTCGCCGTTGCCCAGCAGCAAGGTGACGTCGTTGCTGGTGGCGTTGGCGGTGACCAGGTCGAGGTGGCCGTCGTTGTTGAAGTCCGCCATCTCGATCTTGTTGGGGTTGAGGCCCACCGGCACCTGGAAGCCGCGGAAGCCTCCGGCGCGGTTGTTGAGGAAGATGGTGACGTCGTTCGACACGTAGTTGGCCATCGCCACGTCGGGGTAGCCGTCGTGGTCGAAGTCGCCCGTCTTGGCGTGGAGCGGCGTGTTGCCCGCGTCCATCTGCACGTACGGCGTCACCCCGCCGTCGGCCAGGCCCAGCACCAGCGACATCGTCTCGCAGTTCTCGTTGGCCACCGTGAAGTCGTATCTCCCGTCGTTGTCGTAGTCGGCCACGTTCACCGAGAACGGCTTGCTGGGGTTCGCCCCGCACATCGACGGCGAGGTGACGAAGCTGCGCGGCGGCGCGAAGCCACCGTCGCCGTTGCCGTGGAGGATCGACAGCCCGTTGACGAAGCTGTCCACCGTCACCACGTCGAGCACCCCGTCCTTGTCCACGTCGATGACCACCGCCTGGAAGGTGCCCGGTCCACCGCCGAAGCTGCGCTTGGGCGCCATGGCGAAGGCGTTGCTCACCGAGGTCGCGGTCCCTTCGCCGGCCGTACCGTCGACGCCGAGCCGCGAGGGCACCACCCGCACCTTCACGTTGCCGTAGGTGCCGTCGGGGAAGTCGGTGTCGCTGCTCCAGGTGAGCGCGTGCGCCACGCCGCCCGGCGACGTCGTCACCCCGGTGAGCCCCGCCCCCACCGCGTGGCCGGGGACCAGCTTGCCGTCGCGCTCCACCTCCACCCGCACGTCGGCGGCGAGGCTGGTGGGCTGGGAAATCGTGTAGCCGATGGTCACGCAGCCCGACAGCGTGCCCGAGGGAATCGTCACCCCCGTCACCACCGCGGGAGGCTGACTCACCACCACCGGCAGCACGAGCTGCCGGGTCGAGTTCGCGCTCTGACCGTCACTCAGCGTGACGGTCACCGAGGTGGCGCCTTCTGCACCGGCGGGCGCCGACAGGCTCAGGTGGGCGAGGCCGTTGCCGTCGAGCGTCGCGGTGGCCCCGGTGATGAGCGCGGTGTTCATCGCCGTCACGCTCAAGGACAGCGGCTGGCTCGCCTCGTCGGCGCCGCCGCCCGGGCCCACGCCGGTGAGCGGCACGGTGGTCGGCCCCGGCGCCTGCACCACCGCCCGGGCGGGCGCGGTGAAGGTCGGCGCGTCGTTCACCGCCCGCACCGTCACCGTGAAGGTGCGCGTGGTGGTGAGCGACGGGAAGCCGTTGTCGGTGGCGCTCACGCTGACGTGGGCCACGCCGTTCGCGTTGGGCAGCGGCACCACGTCGAAGCCGCGGCCGCCGTCGGTGAACCACCGGAGCGGCGCGAGCAGGCCCGGCGCGTCGTGACCGCCGTCGAGCGCCACGAACTGGGTGACGTCTTCCTGCGCGCTCCCCGAGCTCACGTTGGTGAGCGCGACGGCGATGGGCTGGGCGTCCTCGTCCACCGTCTCGTTGGCCGGCGTGTCGAGGGTGGGCGGCAGGTTGCCTCCGCTGCCGCCGCCCTGGGCACCACCGCCGGGCGCCCCGCCACCTGCGCTGCCGCCGGAAGCGCCTGCCCCACCGCCGCTCGCCGTGCTCCCGGTCCCTCCGCCGCGGCTGCCCGGCTTGGGGTCGATGGGGAAGCAGCCGGCGAGGACCAGCAGAGCAGCGACGGACGCGAGAGCGGAGCGCATGGGGCCCCACAGCTTTACTCGATGCTGGGCCTCGCCGCAGGGGGGTAAGGTCCGCCGCTCCATGCGCACCTTTCACCTCATCGCCCTGCCCGCCGTGCTCCTGTCGCTGGGCGCCGAGGCCGACCAGAACCTGTCGCCGCCGGTGACGCCCGCCGAGGTCGGCCGCTTCCAGGTGAAGGAGCTCCAGGGCCCGGACGCGCTCAGCCTGCTCGCCAAGCTCGACAGCATGACCGGCGCCACCTGGTCCGTCTGCAAGGACAACCCGCGCAAGTGGTGCCGCTTCGAGGCGCCTTCCACCCCGCTCGCCTCGGGCCCCGTCGGCCGCTACGCGCTGGTCAGCCCCACCGCGGGCGCCAAGGCCGGCCTGCTGCTCGACACCGTGAGCGGCCGCGCCTGGCAGGTCTGCACGCCGCCCACCCCGAGCCGTGCGCTCGCCTGGTGCCCGCTCGAAGGGTGAGTCAGCGGCGGAAGGTCACCACCACCGCGCGGTTGAGCACGTCGGCGCGCACGTGCGTCGAGAACCCCTGCAGCGGCGTGCCGAAGGTGCTGCACGCTTCCCGCGGCCCGCCGGTGAGCGCGCGCTGCGCCTGCTCGACCTGGTAGGCGAGGCCGTCGCGCGGTTCCTCGGCCGACGGCACGTACTCCACGTCCTCTTCCAGGAAGCCCTGGCTCTCCAGCGCCCCGGTCACCTTGCCGACGAGCTCCAGCCGGTGGGTGAGGCACGGCAGCGTGGTCTCCTTCACGAAGGTGCGCGCGGTGCCGTCGAGGCGGTTGAGCTCGAGCGAGAAGCGCACCTTGCGCGCGCCCTGGCCCTTGAGCTCCTTCGCCCGCTGCTCGAGGTCCTCGAGCGCCCGGGGGAGCGCCTGCTTGAAGGCGGCGGTGAGCGCCCGCTCGCGCCACTGTGACTTGACCGGCGTCACCTTCACCTGCGCGCGGCCGTCGGCGCCCTTGCGCGCGGGGTCCACCACCACCACCGCCGCGAAGCCGCCCTGCTCCTGCACGTCGACCAGCCAGGCGGTGCCGCCATCGGGCGCCGCGAGGGTGAGCTCCACCGCCTGGGCCGCGGCGCGCGCGGCGGCGAGCACCACCGGGTCGGCGGACCTCACCTGCAGCGGGGCGGCGGCGACGATCAGGAGCAGCGGAGCGAGCACGGACCCGTCTTGTACCAGCTCACTGGTCGATCTTCTTCGCCGGCGGCCGGGGCGCGGGCTTGCCGTCGACCGACAGGTCGTCGAACCGGCACGACAGGTTGCGGCAGCCGAGCGCCACCTTGCCCACCTGGCCCCCGAGCCCAGGCAGCACCTTGTGGGCGAAGCGCTGGCCGTTGACGAACGCCTCCACGTCGACCTGGTCGTTCTTGAGCGCCTGCAGCTTGAGCTTCACCCGGAAGCGCCCGGGCGGCACCTGCACCTCGTCTTCCACCAGGTTGTTCAGGTCGCGGGCGCTGTTGTCCACCACCTCGGAACCGTCCTTCTTGTAGTAGCGCCACATCAGCCGCATGCCGGTGTCGGGAATGGCGAACACGCTGACCTGCAGGTCCTTGATGCGGAACGCCAGCTCGGAGAACTGCTGCGCATCCGGCGGCACCTTGGGGAAGTCGCTCGAGAGCTCCTCCACCTGCATGTCGACCTCGGCGGTGAAGTCGTCGGAAGAGAAGTAGCGGTGGGCGACGTAGAGCCGCGGCACCAGCTTGGGGTGCTCGGTCTGCTCGGTGGGCCCGCCGTACTGCACCGCGATCAGCGCGCCGTCGTCGATGCGCCAGTCGCCGGCGTGGGCGTTGAGCTCTTCCTTGCCGCCCGGCTCGAAGTCCACCCGCACCGACTTGTCGGTGGCGGTGCCGGTGGAGAAGAGGTCGTCTTCGGTGTCGCCGTACCAGGCCGGCGCCTTGGGGGCGTCGGGCACGTCCTTGGAGCGCGGCAGGCCCTTGAGCGCGAAGGCGAGCGCCGCCAGCGCGCCCACCACCAGCGCCCCCGCCTTGAAGGTGCTCGAGCTCCACCACGGCCCGGGGAGCCGCGACAGGCCCATCTGCTCCGGCCGGGCGGGCGAGGTGATGTGGCTCTTCGGGGGCACCGAGTTGCTCACCTCGGGAATGAGCGCCTCCAGCGCGCTGGCCAGTTCCCCCGCGCTCGCGAGCCGCGCCTCGGGGTCTTGCTCCAGCGCCCGGCCCACCACCTCGTCGACCCGCCGGTCGAGCCCGCGCACCTTTTCCGACGGCAGCTTGAAGCGGCCGAACGGCAACTCTCCGGTGAGCATCTCGTACAGCAGCACCCCCAGCGAGTAGACGTCGGCGCGGTGGTCGACGTGCTTGGCGTCGCGCCGCTGCTCCGGCGCCATGTAGTTGACCGTGCCCATCGCCACCGCGGTGGCGGTCAGTTCGAGGTTCTTCTCGCTGCCCCGCATGCCCGCGAGCCCGAAGTCGGCCACCTTCGCGGTGCCGTGCGCATCGAGGAGGATGTTCTCGGGCTTCAGGTCGCGGTGAATGATGTTCCGCTGGTGCGCGTGCTCGATGCCCCGGCACACCTGGGCCGCGATGCGCAGCGCCTCCGCGGGGGCGAGCCGCGCCTCGCCCAGGAGCTCGCGCAGCGACTTGCCCACCACCAGCTCCATCACGAAGAAGCAGTGCCCGCCGGTCGCCCCGCGGTCGATGATCTGGGTGATGTTGGGGTGCGAGAGCGTCGCCAGCGCGGTGATCTCCTTCTGGAACCGGCTGATGAACTCCTGGTCCTTGGCCAGCTTCGCCGGCAGCAGCTTGAGCGCCACCTCGCGGTCGAGCGACTGCTGCCGCGCCCGCCACACCTCGCCCATGCCGCCGCGCCCGAGCAGCTCGAGCAGCGTGTACCCGGGAATCTCCGGCGGCCGCTCCGCCACCATGGTGGGCTTCGCCGGCCCCTGCGCGCGCTGGCTGGGCGAGACGGTCGGCGACAGCGAGGCGCCCAGATCGACCTGCGGCGAAGGGCTCGCCGGCGGCAGCTCGCGCGCCACCGCCGGCTTGCCGGGCGTGGTCGGCGGCGAGGCCGACGGCGCGGGGACCGGGTCGGGCGGCGTGCCCACGGTGGCCGCCGGCTGCGGCGTCACCCCGCCCGGCACCGGGCGCGAGGGCCGCGGCAGTTCCTGCCGCTTCACCTCGAAGCGAATGCCGCAGCTGCAGGCGACCTTCTGCCCGCTGACGTACACGCTCACGTCGTGCACGCGTTGGCAGTTGGGGCAGACCTGGCTGACGACCGAGACGCGCGAGGGCCGCACGGACGACTGCCTACCCTGTCAGCCCCACCACGCGGAAGGTGTTGACGCCCTTCTCCTTGCCCTTCACTTGCAGGACCGAGACGGGCTCCACCTTGAAACCGGGGCCTGCGCGGCGCACCGTCATCTCGCTCGCCAGCACCTCGCCACCCTTGGCCAGGCCACACAGGCGCGAGGCGGTGTTCACCGAGTCGCCGATGGCGGTGTACTCGTGCCGCTCGGCCGAGCCCATGTAGCCCACGACCGCGGTGCCGGTGTTGATGCCGATGCCGACCTGGATGGGCGACTTCCCCTCGGCCACCCGCTGGGCGTTGAGCTCGGCGATCTCCGTCTGCATCTCCAGCGCCGCCTTGAGCGCGCGCGTGGCGTCGTCGGGGTGCGCCGACGGCGGGCCCCAGACCGCCATCACGCAGTCGCCGATGAACTTGTCGAGGTTGCCTTCGTGGCGGAACACCACGTTGGCCATGGCGGTGAAGAAGCTGTTGAGCATCAGCACCGTCTCGTCGGCGTCCTCCGCCTCGGCCAGGGTGGTGAACCCGCGGATGTCCGCGAAGATCACGCTCACCTCGGCGCTGCGGTTGCGCTTGAGCTCGACCTGCCCCTTCACCACCGCCTCGGCCACCGCCGGCGAGAGGAAGCGCGACAGCTCGGCCCGCGTCACTTCTTCCTGCTTCACGCGCTGCGCGAGGTCGGCGTTCTCCAGCGCGATCGCGGCCTGGGACGCGATGCCGGACAGCACCTTGAGGTCCTTCTCCGAGAAGGCGTTGGTGCGCTCGCGGGTGTCGCAGAAGAGCACGCCCTTGATGGAGCCCTTCACCAGCAGCGGCACCGCCATCGCGGAGCGGATGCCCTGGGCGACGATCGACTCCGAGCTCGAGAAGCGCGAGTCGAGGATCGCGTCGGCGGTCAGCACCGCGCTGCGCGTCTCCGCCACCCGCTTGAGCACCGTGTCCGACACCACCACCTCGTCGGTGGTCTCCTTGCGCTTCTTCACCGCCGCCGGCGCCAGGGTGCCGTCGTCTTCCGAGAGGAAGATGACCGCGTTGTCCGCCGCGAGCAGCTGGAACGCCACCGCGAGGATCTTGTCCAGCAGGCTGCGCAGGTCGCGCTCCATGCCGACCAGCCGGTGGAACTCGTTGGCGATGCGCAGCTTCTCGTAGTCCTGCCGCAGCTGCTGCAGGTCGTTCATCTTCTCGACCGGGCGGAACTCGGCTTCTTCCTTCTGCTCCACCGTGGCGAGGAAGGCGGGCATCGACTGCGCGCTCGCCACCACCGTCACGCCGGGCGAGGTCGAAGGCGTCATGCCCGGCGCCGCGAGGTCGCCCGAGTGAAACACCAGCCGGCTGTTGCCCAGCGAGATCTCGTCGCCGTCGCGCAGCTTGAGCTCGCGCACCTTGCGCCCGTTGACGAAGGTGCCGTTCGACGAGTTCAGGTCGCGCAGCAGGTAGCTCTGCCCGATGCGCTCGATGGTGGCGTGTTCCTTGGAGACTTCCCGGTCCACCAGGCGCAGCGTGTTGTTGGGGTGCCGCCCCATCGACGTCTTCGCCGCCAGGGGAAACTCGCCGTACTTGCCGTCGGCGAACCGCCCCGCGAGCCGCGGCCCCTTGAGCTGCCCGGGCGCATAGAAGGTCGCCGGGCGGGGCTGCTGGCCGGTCGGGACCTCCTCGGTGAGCGGGATGGGGGGCTGGGCCACGCTGGGGCCAAACCCTAGCACGCAGGGCCGTTCCCCCAAGCGGTCAGCGAATGCAGCGCGCCGCTGTGGGCCGGTGTAAACCCATGCGATGCGGCTCAAGCAGAAACCCGAGGACTTCTCGGTCAAGGAGTCCTTCCGCTTCGACCAGGTCGACGACGGCGACTACCGCGTCTACCTGATGGACAAGCAGAAGCTCTCGACGTTCGAGGCCCTGGCCAAGATCCGCGAGAAGTTCGGGCTCAAGCCCGACGCCATCAGCTACTGCGGCCTCAAGGACAAGCAGGGCCGCACCGAGCAGCTCATCGCCGTGCACGGCCACGACGTCGCCTGGCAAGACGAGCTGATGCGGCTCAAGCTGCTCGGGTACACCGACGCGCCGCTGTCGGCCCGCAACATCACCTCCAACCGCTTCTCGGTCACCGCCCGCGCGGTGAAGGAAGCCGAGCTGCCCTCGCTCACCATCGCCGCCGCGGAAGTCGAGCGGCTCGGCGTGGTGAACTACTTCGACAGCCAGCGCTTCGGCTCGCTCAAGCACGGCCAGGGCTTCATCGCCAAGGACCTGCTGCGCGGCGACTTCGAGGCCGCGATGCGCAACATGCTCGCGGTGCCGTCCGAGCTCGACCGCAGCGAAGACGCCAAGGTGAAGCAGTTCTGGAAAGACAACTGGGGCGACTGGGGCGCCCACTGCCCCTACGCCGGCAACCGCAAGTACTACCGGGTGCTCAAGGCGCTGCGCGACGACCCGACGGACTACCTGGGCGCCTTCATGCAGTTCGACCAGGCCTACCGCGCGATGCAGCTGTTCACCTTCCAGAGCTACCTCTGGAACGAAGGCGTGCGGCGCTTGCTCCAGCTGTGCCTGCCGCGGGAATCGCTCTTCGTGATGCCGTACCAGGCGGGCTCGGTGCTCTTCCACCGCGAGGCGTCCGGCGAGGTGCTCGACTTCCTCCGCCAGGCGCAGTTCCCGCTGCTGGGGCCCGACTCCACCTTCGACGACCCCCGCATCCAGGAAGCGGCGCTGTGGGCGCTGGGCAAGGAAAAGCTGCGCCTCGACCAGCTCGTGGTGCCCGGCGCCCAGGGCCGCCTGTTCTTCAAGCACGAGCCGCGGCCGGTGCTGGTGAACCCCGCCAAGCTGGTGCTCGGCAAGCCGCGCCCCGACGAGCTCAACAAGGGGCTCCTCAAGGTGAACATCGCCTTCACCCTGCCCCCCGGCAGCTACGCCACCCTGGTGGTGAAGCGCCTGTTCCACTTCACCGAGCGCGAAGAAGGCGTGCCCTTCGCCGCCGCCCCCGAAGGCTTCTCCGAGCGCCAGGAGCGCGGCCGCTACGGCAGCGACGGCGCCCCCAAGCCCGAGCGCATCGCCCCGCCGCGCGATCGCTTCCGCCGGGAAGCCGAGCGCCGCCAGGGCCCGCGGCGGCCCCGCTTCCCCGAGCGCGACGCCGCTGCCGCCGAGGCCCCCGACGCTCCGCCGCCGCGCGCGGGCGACGAGCGCCCCCGGAAGGACGGCCTGCGCCCGCCCCGCGACGCCCGCTACCATTCCCGGCCCCCCGCCCCCGCCCAGGAGCCCAGGCGCGACGAGAAGCCCCTGAGCTTCCGCGAGGCTGCGCGGCAGAAGAAGGCCCAGCGCGCCGCGAATCGCGCCGCCCAGGCCCCCAAGCGCAAGTGATCGTTGATGTTTTGTCGTCGTGCCCCCCGGAGCAATGAGGGGGCCTTCGAGCCGTACTGCTGGCTGTGAATGCCATCGCTTCCGCAGTGAGGTCCTGGTCCTTCGCGTTCATGGGCGACGACGCGCTTCCTTTCGTGGAAGACGTGCGCAAGGCGCGCAAGGGCGACCGCCACGCCTTCGAGTCGCTGGTGAAGCAGGTGCAGCGCCCGGTCTACGGCCTGTGCCTGCGGCTCCTGTCGCGCGAAGCCGAGGCGACCGAGGTGGCCCAGGAAGCGTTCCTGCGCGCCTGGCAGCATCTCGACCGCTTCGACGAGTCGCGGCCCTTCGACGTCTGGGTGCTGGCCATCGCGCGCAACCTCTGCCTCGACCTGCTGCGCCAGCGGGCGCGGGTGAAGACCGAGGACGTGGACGATCACGCCCCCACCCTCGAGAGCCCCGCCGCGTCCGCCGAGGCGCTCGCCATCACCGCCCAGGAGCACCGCTCGCTCGAGGCCGCGCTCGCCACGCTCAAGGTCGACGACCGCGAGGTGCTGGCGCTCTATTACGTGCAGAAGCGCACCACGAAGGAGATCGCCGGCATCCTCGGCGTGGCGCCCGGCACCATCATGGCCCGCCTGTTCCGCGCGCGAGAGAAGCTGCGCCAGCGCCTCGCCCCCACCACCGGCGCCGAGGTGAGCGCATGAGCACCGAGCACGACGACGCCATCGAGCACGAGCTCGCAGGCCTCGACCCCGAGACCCGCGCGCAGGTGCTCGAAGCCCACCGGCTCCTGGAGCACGACCTCTCGCGGCTGGTCGACCCCCTGCCCCCGCCGGGCTTCCTGCGCGGGGTGATGGCGCGGGTCGAGGCGTCGCCGGCCCGGGCCTTCTCGCGCACCGACCAGGTGCTGTCCGCGCTCATCGTGGTGGTCACCGGCGCTGCCGGGCTGGGCGCGCTGGCCGCGCAAGGCTCCGGCGGCCTCGGGCTCGCCTTCACCCGCCTGGTGCTCGACGCGCGCGAGCTGGTGCTCGCCGCCGGCACCGCCCTGGGCGCGCTCTGGCAGGTCGCCGCGCTCCCGCTGACCCTCACCTTGCTCACCGCCATGGTGCTCCCGCTCCTCATGTTCCGTCGCCTGGTCCTCTCTCGCGCACCGGTGTCCCGATGACGTCCCTCGCCCTCGTCCTCTTCCTCGCCGCCGCGCCGGACACGGTGTCGCTCGAGTTTCACGGCACCCTGCGCGAGGCGCTCCAGCACCTCGCGAAGGACGGCAAGCTCAACCTGGTGGTGACCGGCCCGCTCGACGTGCCCGCCGAGGTGATGCTCACCGACGTCCGCCCCGAAGACGCGCTGCGCACCGTCGCCAAGGCCTACGGCCTCGAGGTCACCCAGGAAGGCACGCTCTTCGTGCTCAGGCCGGCGGCCCAGGCCCCGGTCGCCCCCGCGCCGGCCGTCGCCCCCGTGCCGCCGGTTCTCCCTCCGGCCGCGGTGGCCCAGCCGAGCGCGGCCGCGGTGGCGGAGCAGCTGAAGGCCGAGGCCGAGGCCGCCGCCGAGCGGGCCGAGGCCGCGCGTGACCAGGCCGAGGAGGCGCGGGACCGCGCCCAGGAGCTGCGCGAGGCCCAGCGCGATCAGGTGAAGGCGCTCAAGGAAGAGGCCAAGGCCAAGGCCGAGGAAGCCCGCGCCCGCGCCGAGGAATCGAAGCTGCGCTCCACCTCGGTCAGCCACAGCGGCCCGGTCACCGTGCACGCCGACGAGGAGCTCGACAGCGTGGTGAGCTGGGGCGGCCCGGTGACGGTCGAAGACCAGGGCAAGGTGAAGGGCGACGTGGTGGCCTTCGGCGGCGACGTGGTGCTCAAGCCCACGGCCCAGGTCGGCGGCGACGCGGTGAGCTTCGGTGGCACGGTGGTGCGCGAGCCGGGCGCCAAGGTCGGTGGCCAGGTGGTCAGCTTCGGAGGCTCGGGCCTCGGCCAGGCGGTGGCCGCGCGCGCGGTGGGCGCCGCCCGCCCGCCGTCGAGCCCCTCGGGCGCCGGCGAGGCCTCGGCGCTCGCGCTCTTCCTGCTCCAGTTCGCCTCGCTCTTCGGCCTGGGCTTCGTGCTGATGATGTTCGCGCCCCAGCGCATGAAGGCCATCGAGGCCGAGCTGTCGGCGGCGCCGGTGCGCAACGGCGTCATCGGGCTCCTGGCCACCGTCGCCTCGGTGCCGCTCACGCTCTTCCTCATCCTCACCGTGGTGGGCATTCCGGTGGCGCTGGTCTTCTGGGTGCTCGCCGCGCTCGCGGTGGTGGCGAGCCTGGTGGTGCTCTCGAACCTGCTGGGCGCCCGGCTGCCCGCCTTCCGCCTCAAGAAGACCCAGGCCAGCGCGCTCGCCCTGGGCATCCTGGCGATGCTGCTGCTCTCGCGCATTCCCGTGCTGGGGCCACTGGTGGTCGGCACCGCGGTGACCGCCACCCTGGGGGCCATCGTGCGCACCCGCTTCGGGCAGACCGCCCGCGGCAGCCTGCCGGTCGCCGATCTCGACCCCGTACCCCTGGCCTGAGCCGGAAGGCCTCGCTGGCGAGGCCGGACCCCTGCAGGAATCCCTGGGATGCGCTAGGGATCCTCCCGGGGGTGGTTCCATGACGTCGCCACATCTCGCCGAGGCGGTCCTCGACAGCCTGCTCGAAGGTTGCCAGGTCGTCAGCTTCGACTGGAAGTTCCTGTACCTGAACAAGGCGGCGCTCGTGCAGAGCCGCTCCACGGCGGACTACCTCATCGGCCGCAACGCGATGGAGGCGTACCCCGGCTTCGAAGGCACCCCGCTCCACCAGATGCTCCAGGACTCCATGGACCGGCGGGTCCACGGCAGGCTGGAGACGCCGTTCCGCTTCCCTGACGGCACCGAGCGTTGGTTCGAGGTGCGCAGCCTGCCGGTGCCCGAAGGCATCTGCATCCTCACCATCGACGTCACCGATGCCCGGGCCGCGGCGGCCGATCTCGCGCGGACCGAGGCCCAGCTGCGCCAGTCGCAGAAGCTCGAGGCCATCGGCCAGCTGGCGAGCGGCGTGGCGCACGACTTCAACAACCTGCTGTCGATCATCCTCAGCTACGCGGGCCTGGGGCAGCTCAAGCTCGAGGCCCAGGGGGCACAGGGCGGCGTGCTGCAGCGCGAGGCGCTGGAGCAGATCGAGAGCGCCGCGCAGCGCGCCTCGGCGCTCACCCGGCAGCTCCTCGGCCTGAGCCGCACCGCGAAGGCCGACGCGCAGGTCATCGACCTCAACCCGGTCATCGCCGGCGCCGAGAAGCTCGTTCGCCGCATGGCCGACGACCCGGTGAAGGTCACCGTGCGGCTCGGCGAAGGGCTGGGCGCGGTGAAGATCGACCCGGGCAGCGTCGAGCAGGTGCTGCTCAACCTCACCGCCAACGCCAGGGACGCCATGCCCCGGGGCGGCGAGCTGCTCATCGAGACCGCCCAGGTGCTGCTGGGGGCCGACTTCGCGTCGCGGCACCTCGGGGTGCGCCCGGGCCCCCACGTGCGCCTGCGGGTGCGCGACAGCGGCACCGGCATGGACGAGGCCACCCGGACCCGGGTCTTCGAGCCGTTCTTCACCACCAAGGCGCCGGGGCGTGGCACCGGTCTCGGGCTGGCCACGGTGCGCAGCATCGTGCAGCAGTCGGGCGGCACCATCTGGGTCGAGAGCGCCCCCGGCCGGGGCACCGAGTTCGTCATCTACCTGCCGTGCTGCGAGGGCAGCGGCCCGGTCGCCGCGGTGGCACCGCTGCGCTCACCGCGCCTGAGCGGCACCGAGACCATTCTCATCACCGAGGACGAGCCCGCCCTGCGCGCGGTGGCCCGGGAGGTCCTCGAGCGGCACGGGTATCAGGTGCTGGAAGCCAACAGCGCGGGCGAGGCACTGGTCATCGCCGAGAAGCACCACGGCCCCATCGACCTGCTGCTCGCCGACGTGATGATGCCGTACCTCGGCGGAGGCGAGCTCGCGGGGCGCCTGAGGCCGCTGCGCGCGGAAGCCCGGGTGCTCCTGATGTCCGGGCACGCTGCCGACTCGCCGCAGGTCCGCCGCGCGCTCGCCCCCGGCGCGCAGCTGCTGCGCAAGCCCTTCTCGCCTCAGGAACTCCTGCTCGCGGTGCGCGAAGCGCTCGACGCTCAGGGCAGAGAACGGCTCGACGGCTGAGCCTCGGCCGGGGCGACCACCGCCGGTGCAGCGCCGCGCTCCCGGAGCTTGCGGACCAGGCGCTCCAGCCCGACGGCCACCAGCACGCCGTACGTCGAGCCCAGCAGCACGTCGCTCGGCCAGTGCACCCCGACGAAGATGCGGCTCAGGGCGATCACCGCCGCCACCGGGAACATCACCACCGCCGTCTCCGGAGCCAGGTAGCGCAGCGTCACCGCGACCGCGAAGGCGTTCGCCGCGTGGAGGCTGGGCATCGACGGCGAGCCGTGGCCGACCACCACCATCAGCCGCACGTGCTCCGCGAAGCCGCTGAAGCACGGCCGCACCCGCCCCACCCAGGGCTTGAGCAGGTGCGAGCCCACGAAGTCGGTGACCCCCACCGCGAGGAACAGCTGCAGCAGTGCCCACCCCGGCGCGCGGGTGCGCCGCACCAGCAGCCAGACGGCCATCACCAGCAGCACCGGCAGGCCGAACCAGGGGCTCGAGGCCGCGGCGGCGAGCGCGTCGAGGCCGCGCAGCCCGGTGCCGTTGAGCGCCTGCATCACCGGCTCGTCGCCGGGCAGGCGGAAGTCCCAGGCCGCGCTCACCCGAGCGGCCGCAGCTCGAGCGTCAGGTGGGTGACGCTCACCGTGCGCGTCACCAGCGCTCGCAGCTCGTCGAGCGTGTGTGCCGCCGGCGCTTCGACCGTGAGCACGCAGACCGACCGGCCGGGCCCCACGCACCACAGGTGGAGGTCGACCACCCGCACCCGGGAGTGGGCTTCCAGCGCGGTGCGGATCTTCTCGCGGCTCGGCGCCGAGGGGTCGAGGTCCATCAGCTGGCCGGCGCAGTCGCGCATCAGCCCGATGCCCCACTTGAGGATCACCGCACCGCCGACGAGCGCCACCACCGGGTCGGCCCACGCCCAGCCCAGCCAGCGGCCCACCACCAGCGCGGCGATCGCCATCACGCTGGTGAGCGCGTCGGCCACCACGTGCAGGTACGCGGCGCGCAGGTTCTCGTCGTGGCCGTGAGCGTGCCCCTGCCCGTGGTCCTTGGCGTGGTCGTGCGCGTGGTGGTGCTCGTGCGCATGGTCGTGGTCGTGGCCATGGTGGTCGTGGCCATGGTGGTCGTGCGCGGGCCCGTGCTGGTGGCCGCCTTCCACGCCGTCGCCGAGCAGCCAGGCGCTCAGCAGGTTGACCACGAGCCCCAGCACCGCCACCGGGAGCGCGTCGGCGAAGTCCACCGCCTCCGGCGTCGCCAGCCGCCGCACCGCCTCGAAGCCCATGGCGAGCGCCGCCACCAGCAACAGCGCCGCGCTGCTGTAGCCGGCGAGCGCGTAGACCTTGCCGGTGCCGAAGGCGAACTCGGTCTGCCGCGCCCGGGTCCGGGCGTACCAGTACGCGAAGCCGGTGAGCGACAGCGCGCCCACGTGGGTGGCCATGTGCCAGCCGTCGGCCAGGAGCGCGAGCGAGCCGGTCCACCACCCGGCGGCGATCTCGCCCACCATCATCAGCCCGGTGACGGCGATCACCTGCCGGGTGCGCGCCTCGCTCTTGCGCGACGCCGGCGCCTCGTGGACGACGCAGACCGGCGAGGCCGGCGCCTGGTGCACGAGCTCAGCCACAGTCGTCACAGAGGCCCCGCAGCTGGACCTCCACCTTTCGCCGGGCGACCGCCCGCGGAGCCCGGCCGGCGCGCACCTTCACCTCGACGTCGTCGAGGCAGGCCACGGTGCCGCAGTCGGTGCAGGTGAAGTGGGCGTGGCTGTCGACCTTGGGGCCTTCGCCCAGCCGCTTGAGCTCGAAGCGCCACACGTGGTCACCCAGGTCGGTGCGCTCGACCAGCCCCGCGTCGGTGAGGTCGACCAGGTTCCGGTAGACCGTGGTGCGGTCCATGCCTTCGCGCGCCAGCTCGTCGTAGAGCTCGGAATGCGACACCGGCGTGCCCGCCCCCATCAGGCGCTTGAGCACCGCCAGCCTGGGCGCGGTGCTGCGCAGCCCCGCCCCGCGGATGGTGCTCCGCAGCACGTCGACCGTGGCCACCGGCGCTGCTTTGCGCGCACGCATCACGCCCTGGAGTCTAGCGCCAGGCCCGGCCAGACGCTCACTCCGCCCCCAGGAAGGGGTAGCCCACCTGGGTCGGCGGCACGAAGGTCTCCTTCACCGTGCGCGGGCTGACCCACCGCACCAGGTTGAGCATCGAGCCCGCCTTGTCGTTGGTGCCCGACATGCGGCTGCCGCCGAAGGGCTGCTGCCCCACCACCGCGCCGGTCGGCTTGTCGTTGACGTAGAAGTTGCCCGCAGCGTGGCGCAGGCCCTGCGAGAGCATGGCCACCGCCGCGCGGTCGCGGGCGAAGATGGCCCCGGTGAGCGCGTACGGCGAGGCCTGGTCGCACGAGGCCACCGTCTCCTCGAGCTTGGCGTCGGGGTACACGTACAGCGTCACCACCGGCGCGAAGATCTCTTCCACCATCAGCCGGTGCGTCGGGTTGGTGGTCTTCACCAGCGTCGGCCGCACGAACCAGCCTTCGCGGCGGTCGGTCTGCCCGCCGGCGAGCACCGCGCAGTCGGGGCTCGACTTCGCGAGCGCCAGGTAGCGCTCGGTGTTGGCGAACGACTTCTCGTCGATCACCGCGCCCATGAAGTTCCGGAAGTCGGCCACGTCGCCCATGGTGAGGCCTTCGATCATCGGCACCAGGCGCTGCTCGAGCTTGGGCCACAGCGACTGCGGCACGTAGACCCGCGAGCAGGCGCTGCACTTCTGCCCCTGGTACTCGAAGCCGCCGCGGGCGATGGCCACCGCCACCGCGTCGAGGTCCCCCTCGGCCGACGGGTGCACGAAGATGAAGTCCTTGCCGCCGGTCTCGCCCACCAGCCGCGGGTACTGGCGGTAGGTGCCCAGGTTCTCCGCCACCGTCTTCCAGATGCCGTTGAAGGTGCCGGTGCCGCCGGTGAAGTGCACGCCGCCCAGGTCGCGGTGGGGAATCGCCACCCCGCCGATGGCCGAGCCGGGCCCGGGCACGAAGTTGATCACCCCGTCGGGCAGGCCGCAGTCGCGCAGCGCCTGGTACCAGGCCCACGCCGAGAGCACCGCGGTCTGCGCCGGCTTGAGCACCACCACGTTGCCCATGAGCGCGGGCGCGGTGCACAGGTTCACCCCGATGGCGGTGAAGTTGAACGGGGCGATGGCCAGCACGAACCCGTCGAGCGGCCGGTAATCGGTGGAGTTCCACACCCCGGGGCTGGAGATCGGCTGCTGCGCCAGCAGCTGCTCGGCGAAGCGCACGTTGAAGCGCAGGAAGTCGATCGCCTCGCACGCGGCGTCGATCTCCGACTGGTGGGCGGTCTTCGACTGCCCCAGCATGGTGGCCGCGTTGATCTGCGCGCGGCGCCGGGTGGCCACCAGCTCGGCCGCTCGCAGGAAGATCGCCGCCCGCTCGTGGAACGGCATCGCCGCCCACTGCGGCTTCACCTTCATCGCGGACTCGATGGCCTGCCCCACGTGGGCCGGCGACGCCTCGTGCACCTGCGCCAGCACGTGTTGATGCCGGTGCGGCGAGCGCACGTCGTGCAGCTTGCCGCTGCGCACTTCCTGCCCGCCGATGACCAGCGGAATCTCGGGGCGCTGCCCGGCGGCGGTCTTGAGCGCCGCCTTGAGCTCGGCGCGCTCGGGACTGCCGGGGGCGTACGACAGCACCGGCTCGTTCGACGGCGGCGGCACCTGCTGCTGACCCGAGATCATGGCGGCTCCTGCGCGAGGGGGACTGACCCGCCGCTTATGCACGAAAGGCGCGGCTCACGAAAGGCGCGGCAGGCGCACGGTGATCTCGAGCTTCGGCTTCACCTTGAGCGTGCCCAGCATCGCCTTGTACGGGGTGATGCCGAAGTCGCGCTGGTCGAGCTCGAAGCGGGCGAGGCTCGAGGTGGCGTCGTCGGTGCGCGCTGCGGCGATCTCCCGGGTGACCCCGTGCAGCGTCAGCCGGCCGCGGACGGTGCCGGCGTCGACCGCCGTCGATTCGAAGCGGACCTCGGGGAACCGTGAGACCTCGAGCACGTCCTTGGCGGCGTTCTTCTCGATCTCGCCGTAGAGCAGCTCGGGGAGCACGCCCGGCGCGTCCTGCCCTGCCTTGCGCGGGCAGACCACCGCGAGCGAGGCCGCCTCCACCGTGGCCCGCACCTGAGCGCCGTCGACGGTGATGGTGCCCCGGCGGAAGCGGAGCTTGAGGTCGTGGGCCATCGCGGCCAGCGCGCCTTCCTTGAAGGTGAAGACGAGCACCTCGGCGGTCTGCAGATCGAAGGTCGGCATGGTCAGAGCCCCGGGGCCGGCGCCGGGGCCAGGAGCCCGGCGATCTCCTTGAACAGCGCGTCCCACAGCGCGCGCTCGCCGTCATCGCCGTCGAGCTGCCACACCGGCTCGCGCGAGACGTCGCGCTCCCCGATGAACAGGAACGGCTCGGCGACCACCTCGGTGCCGGCGCCGGTCGCCCGCAGGTGCAGCGCGTACTGTCGCGAGACGGGCACTTCCCCCACCCCCGCCTGGACCACCGAGCGCACCAGCTTGCGCCCCGTCTTGAGCAGGCCGAGCCCTGGCTCCTCGATGGCCTGGGGGTACCCGAGCGACCGCAACGCGGCCGAGGCGGCGGCGAAGACCTGGGGCTGGGGCGCCGGGAGCACCCGGGCGCCGTGGTCCCGCTGCTCCTCGGCGGTGAGCAGCGCGCCCTTCTGCCCGGCGCAGGCGCAGCACAGGAACACCAGGAGCACGAGCCGACGCACGGTGGCCACTCGCTAGCAGAACCCGGGCGGGCAGCTCAAAGCCTTCGACGGGCGTCAGTTGAGCAGCGAGCCGCTGCCCTTGGCCGGCGGGCTCGAGACCCGCACCGACTGGGCGCGGAACCACTTCTCGATCACCACCAGCAGCCCGTCGAAGGCGTCGCGCATCGCCCAGGCGCGGGCATCGAAGTCCGCCAGCTGGGCGGCGCGCTCGAGGCCGTCTTGCAGCGCCTTCAAGGGGCCCGGGCAATCGCGGCACTGGGCCACCAGCCGGTGGGCCGCGTCGGCGTAGACCCGGTAGCACCGCTCGTGGTCGCCCTGGTTGTAGGCGGGCGCCCCGACGCGGATGGCCCCGGCGATGCCCTGGAGCAGCTGCTCGAGCCCCTTGGCGTTGGACCCTTCGAGCATCGCCAGCGGGTGCACCGGCACCTCGCGCTTGGGCGTCTTCTTCTCGACCGGCGTCAGCGCCGACAACGGCAGCCGCTGCGGCGCGGCGTACATCGGCGGCAGGTAGCGCGCGGGCACCCCCAGCGAGACCTTGCCGCCGGGCGTCTCCGCCACGGTGAGCACCCCGACCACCTCGCCGGTGGGCGACAGGAGCGGGCTGCCCGAGCCGTCGGCCGGGAGCTCGCCTTCCAGCCGGTACGCGGTGAGGGAGGCCCCCAGCACCTGGATCGCCCCCACCTTCGCTTCCACCCAGCGCAGGCGCCGGGCGCCGGGCACGAGCCCGTACGCGAAGACGCTGCTGCCTTCTTCCACCAGCCGGGGCGCCGCGAGCGCGAGCGCCGGCTCCACCTTGGCGTTGAGCGCCAGCACCGCGAGGTCGCGCCGCTGGTCGAGGCTCACCACCTGCCGCACCGAGAACGACCGGCCGTCGGCGAGGTGGGCGGTGACCGCCTTCTCCGCGGTGACCACGTGGTAGCAGGTGGTGATGAGGCCGCCGGGCGCGAGGAACCCCAGCCCCCACGTCTCGGGGAACTCGAGCACCACCAGCGCGCCCGCCCGCTCGACGGGCATCGGGAAGAGAGAGATCGGCGGCATCGGACGAGGGCTCCATCTAACCGCGTCTGGAGGCGGCGCGCTGCCCCCCGTGCGCCACACGGTGGCTTGACACCCCACCTGCTAAGGAGCCAGCCCATGGCCAGCCGAATCGCCCCGTGGTCGGTGGTCGCCGAGCACCGCCGCCTCGACCTCCACATCTTCACGCTGCGGGAGCTCACCCTGAAGGACCCGCGCGACGGCCGCGAGCACCCCCGCGTCACGCTCGAGTGCCCGGACTGGGTCAACGTGGTGGCGCTCACCGACGATCGACGCGTGGTGCTGGTGCGGCAGTTCCGTGCCGGCATCCTCGCGCCGACGCTGGAGATCCCCGGCGGCATGGTCGACCCCGGCGAAGCGCCCGCCACCGCCGCCGCCCGCGAGCTGGAAGAAGAGACGGGCTTCCGGCCCGCGAAGCTCGTGCCCCTGGGCGTCTGCCACCCCAACCCCGCGCTCCAGGACAACCGGCTCCACACCTACCTGGCGACCGGCTGCGTGCAGGTCCACGGCGGGCGCCCCGACCACGGAGAGGACCTCGAGCTCGTGGTGGTGCCCGAGGCCGAGCTGGGCGCGCTGGTGGCCCGGGGCGAGATCAGCCACGCCCTGGTGCTGTCCGCGTTCTACTTCGCAGGCCTCGGCCGGCCCGTCGGCTGAGCGCCGGCCGTCAGCGGGTGCCGGCGTCGGCGTCCAAGGTGACCGGCCACAGCTTGACCACCGCGCCGTCGGCCACCGCCACCGTCTTGCCGTCGGGCGAGAGGGCGGCGAAGGCGGAATACTCGACCGGGCGCTGCCAGAGCTCGCGGCCGCTCTTCACGTCCCACACGCGCACCGTGCGGTCGACCCCGGTCGACGCGAGCAGCGTGCGGTCGGCCGACAGCGACAGCGAGTGCACACCCTGGCCGTGGCCGCGGAAGACGCGCAGCGCCTTGCCCGCCTTGAGGTCCCACACGCGAATCTCCGCGTCCTTCGGGCTGGCGGTGAGCGCGGTCTGGTCGTCGGCCAGCACCAGCACCGCGGGCACGTGGCCGTTGGTGGAGAAGCTCGAGCGGACCTTGCCGGTCTTCACGTCGACCACCGACAGCGCACCGGAGATCTGCGCGGTCACCAGGCTCGCCCCGTCGGCGCGGAACGCCGCGCAGCGCGAGCGCACCTCGGCGAGCTGCTTGCCGCCCGTCGCTGCGTAGAGCCCGCCCGTGCCGCTCGGGCTGGAAACGGCCAGCCGGTCGGCCTTCGGCGAGAAGGCGAGGGAGACCACCGCCGACGGGTGAATCACCTCGCCGGCGGGCGCGAGCGACGGCCACGTCACCACCCGCGCCCAGAAGGCCTGGTCGCCGTACGCCAGCCGGGTGCCGTCGGGGCTGAAGGCCAGGGCGTCGACCGGGTTCTCGCCGCCGTCGAGCGCGGCGAGCGGGGCCTGCGACGGCATCGCCCAGGCGCGCACGGTGCGGTCGAGCCCGGTGACCACCAGCGCCCCGCCATCGGGCGAGTAGGTGATGGCCAGCAGCGACTGGCCGGGGCCGGTGAGCACCGCCGAGGGAGCGCCGGGCAGGAGCGCCGGAGGCACCGCCGCGAACGCCAGCGCCAGCGCGAGCGCCTTCACCGGTTCCCCCGCTTGGCCTTGAGCCGGGCCTGCCCTTCGCTGGCGCGCGTCCACACGCCCGAGCGGCCGCCGCTCTTGTGCTCCAGCTGCACCTTCTCGATCACCATGCCGCGATCCATCGACTTGAGCATGTCGTACACCGTCAGGCAGGCCGCGCAGACCGCGGTGAGTGCTTCCATCTCGACGCCGGTCCGGTCCACCGTCTTCACTTCGGCCCGCACTTCGACGCCCACCACCACCGGCGTCACCTGCACCTCGACCCCGGACAGCGCGATGGGGTGGCACAGCGGCACCAGGTCCGGCGTGCGCTTGGCGGCCATCACCCCGGCCAGCCTGGCCGCGGCCAGCACGTCGCCCTTCTCCACCCGGCCTTCGCGGACCGCGCGCAGCGTCTTGGGCTGCATGCGCACCCGGGCGGTCGCCACCGCCAACCGGTCCGTCTTGGCCTTGCCGCCGACGTCGACCATCTTCATGGCGGAGGTCTTCTCACAGCCGGGCGAAGAATGCCGCAGGCGCGCCCGTGGGGCGTCACCCGCTGGCCCCTCACTCGTCGAGAATGAACTTGCGGGGGTTCTGCGCGATGCCGTTGACCCGCACCTCGTAGTGCAGGTGGGGGCCGGTCGACCGGCCGGTGTTGCCCAGCCCGGCGATCAGCTGCCCGCGCTTCACCTTCTCGCCCGCCTTCACGCGCAGCGACGACAGGTGGCCGTACCGGGTCTTGATGCCGTACCCGTGGTCGATGACCAGCACGTTGCCGTAGCCGCCTTCGAGGCCGGCGAAGACCACCGTGCCGTCGGAAGGAGCGAGCACTTCCTTGCCGTGCGGGCCGGCGATGTCGAGGCCGGCGTGCATCACGCGCTCGCCGGTGTACGGGTCGGCCCGGGGGCCGAAGTCCGACGTCACCCAGCCACGCACCGGCCAGACCGACGGGGTCGAGGCGAGCAGCGAGCGCTGGTCCTGGAAGTAGGCCTGCAGCTCCTGGAGGCTCTGCTCCTGCCGCACAGCTTCGGCGGAGAGCTTGTCGAGCTTCTCGGACAGCGCCTTGGGGGTCTCCGACGGCTTGGAGCGCACGAACTGGTTGTCGCTCGCCGGCAGGTTGGTGGTCGGCTCGCTCTCGGTGGGGCCCATGGCGAGGTTGCGCTGGGGGTCCGACAGCAGGGTGATGGCGCGCAGCTTCTGGTCGAAGCGTTCGACCCGGTCGAGCGTGGTGCCGATGTGCTCCAGGCGCTCGCGAATGGCCAGCAGCTCGGCCTTGAGCTTCACGTTCTCGTCGCGCAGCGCGGGGTTCTCGTTCGCCGCCCCCACCACGCTGAAGTAGTGGACGAAGCCGCCCACCGCGAGCAGCAGGAGCGCCAGGGCGACGATGCCGAGCTGGGTCAGCCAGCGGCGGTGGAAGCGGAAACGCTTCACCTCCGCGGCGTGGTGCTCGGGAACGACGATCAGGGTGAAGGTCTCGTTGGCCAACGCGCTGTCCTTCCCTCACGGCCTCGCGTTCCCCGCCCGAAACGTTCGGGGAAACTCAAAAAGTGGCGCAGACAAACCGAAAACGGCTCGGCCCTGCAACCAAAAAGCTAAGCAGTGACGGCCTTCACCACGATCACGGTGATGTTGTCATCCCCCCCGCGCTCGTTGGCCAGCTCGATGAGCCGCTTGGGGGCATCCTTGATGTCCGTGGTGGCGCCGACGACCTCGCGAATCTCTTTGTCTTCCACGAGGTTCGCCAATCCATCCGAACAGAGAACGAAGTAGTCGTTCGGCTCGCAGACCAGGCCCATGACGTCGACCTGCACCTCCTCTTCGAAGCCGACCGACCGGGTGATGATGTTCTTGTACCGGGAGTGCTTGGCCTCGTCCCGGGTGATCATGCCGGCCTTGATCTGCTCGTTCACCAGCGAGTGGTCCTCGCTGATCTGCTGGATGAGCTCGCCGCGGACCAGGTAGGCCCGGCTGTCGCCGACGTGGGCGAAGAGCGCGTGCCCGCCGCGCACGCACAGGGAAATGACGGTGGTGCCCATGCCGTTGAGGCGGGGGTCGTCCTGGGCGGCCTTGAAGATCTCCAGGCAGGCGCGCTCCACCGCGCCGCGCAGGAACTCGGGCAGCGGAGAGTCCTGCAGGTTGGTCTCGGCCTTGAAAGGCGAGTCGGGCAGGTCACGCACCCGACGCAGCTCCTTGTCGATGGTCTCCACCGCGATGCGCGAGGCGGTACCGCCACCGGCGTGACCGCCCATGCCGTCAGCCACCACGAAGAGCTGCAGATCCTCGTCGATGAGGAAGCTGTCTTCGTTGTGGTTGCGCTTGCGGCCGACGTCGGTGAGCCCCGCCGAGATCGCCTTGAGCCCCGCATCCCCTGCCGTCTTGGACACGGCGCGGGATGGTAGGCCCGGTGACCCATCAGGGCAAGGCAGCATTTCGTCGTCGGGCCTGAACCTCGCTCCGCCCCCGGGCAGCCCTGCGGGCGGGCCGGCCCCGGTGGGCGCTGCGCACCAGCGCCGCGGCCGCGGCCCGCGCCTCCGGCCCCACCGCCGCGCCCGACAGCATGCGCGCCAGCTCCGAGAGCTTCTGGGCCTCGTCGCCCAGGGTGGTGACGCTCGCGCGGGTGCGCCCCTTGGCCTGCGCCTTCTCCACCTTGAGGTGGGCGTCGGCGAAGGCCGCCACCTGAGGCGAGTGGGTGACACAGAGCACCTGCCGGTGGCACGAGAGCTCGTGGATCAGCCGGCCCACCGCTTCCGCCGCCGCGCCGCCCACCCCCTGGTCGGCCTCGTCGAGCACCACGCAGCCCGCGCCCTGCCCCGGCGCCACCGCCGCGCGCACCGCGAGCAGCAGCCGCGACGCCTCGCCGCCCGACGCCACGTCTTCGAGCCTCCGGGGCGCCTCGCCAGGGTTGGCGGAGAACTCCAGCGCCAGCGCGTCGGCCCCCGAAGGCCCGAGCTCCGCGGGCGTGAGCCGGGCGCTGAAGCGCGCGCCGGGCAACCGCAGGGCGTCGAGGTGCTCGCGGACGCCGGCGCACAGCCGCTCCAGCACCCGGCCCCGCTCCTCGCTCA
>JAIBBQ010000205.1 GCA_019694595.1 Myxococcaceae bacterium | reverse complement strand
GCCCGATGACATCGCGGCGAGCAGCTCGCGCACCTCGCGCTCCTTGGTGCGCGCCTTCTCGGCCTTGGCCTTCTCGTCCTTGAGCGACGCCTCGAGCTGCTTGAGGCGCTGCGCGGAGGCCTGGCTGGCGGCCTTCGCCTCGGCGAGCTGGGCGGCGGTGGCGTCGAGGTGGGCCTGGACCTGGACCGCGTTCTCCTCGAAGGCCTGCACCCGCCCCTGGGCCTCGGCGAGCGCCAGCCGCATGGCCTCCAGCTCGCTCTCCGCGGCGCTGGCGCGGGCGGTGGCCACGGCGGCGGCGGCGCGGCCCGACTCCTCCGCCGCGCGCACGAGTTCCCTGGCCTTGGCCTTCTCGGCCTCCTCCGCGGCGCGGATGGCGTCCTTCGCCCTGCCCTTCTCGGCGTCGACCGCGGCGCGCAGGCGCTGCACCTCGGCGGTGAGCTCGGTCTTCTCCTTGGCCAGGGTGCCCGCGAGCTGCCGGGTGGTGGCGTCGTCCTGCTCCAGCACCTGCACCTCTTGCTGGTACGCGGCGAGCTCGCCTTCGAGCTCTCCCACCCGGGTACGCAGCTCGCTCACCTCGTGGTGGGCTGCGGCGAGCTCGGCGACCATCTCGTCGAGCTGGGCGTGGCCCGCGGGCGCGGCGGACTCGTTGGCGCGGGCCGCGCCGAGTTCCTGGGCGAGCTGCAGCGCGCGCTGCTCCTGTTCCTCGCGGCGGGCGCGCTCGGCGTCGAGCTCGGCGCTCTTGTGCTCCAGCGCGGTGCGGGCGGCGGCGAGCTGCTCGAGCAGCTGCTCGGCCTGGACCTTGTGGTCCACCGGCGCCTCGGGCGGAGGCAAGGTGCCCGTCTGGTAGTCGGAGATGAGGCCGGCGAGCCGTTCCACCGCGGCGGCGTCGTTGTCCTTGAACTGCACCCCCATGCCCTTGTTGGTGCCGGTGAGCTCCTGCCGGGTCACCACGCCCTTGAGCCGCAGCGGCTCGGTCCACGTCGGGGGCAGCAGGTCGATGACGATTTCCCGGCCGACCGGCAGGGGCGCGTCGGTCTTCACGAAGAGCCCGCCTTCGGACAGGTCGCGCAGGTAGGACGACCGGAAGCGGTCCTTCGTCGAGACCTTCACCACCACCTGGGACGCGGCGACCCGGGGGGTGCGCCGCTGGTTTTCACCTGCCATGGCGGCATCGTCCGCTACCGGCGAGGCCTTGCCCAATTCTTTGAAGCATTCCGCCTGAAGCCCTCCGGCGCAGAACGCCTCAGGCGCGCGGCCAGGGGAAGCCGGGCACGGGGCGGGTTGCTTCCACGGTGTGGAACTTGTCGAGGTCGAGGATGACGAGGTTCCCCTGCTCCGTGAGCACGTCGACCAGGCGGGCGCCGAAGACGATGTTCTCGCTTTCCCAGGTGAAGCGCCCGTGAATGGGCTGCAGCGCGGTGTCGTCGGTGCCGCTCAGGGCGGCGATGAGCTCGGCGTCGACCGCCTTGAGGCTCTCCGGGGTGGCGCCGAAGAGCGGGCTCGACTCGTCGATGCGGTGCAGGAGCATCCACGACTGGCCGAGCGTGGGGGCGACGTCGCGGACCAGCTTCAGGTCCTCCGTGCGGTAGATGGCGACGCCCTCGGCGGTGCGCGTGGTGCGGGTGAGCATCAGCTTGAGCTCGCAGTCGTAGATGCGGTTGCCGCGCGCGTTGCCGACGCGGATCATCACCGTGGGCACCCCGTCCATGGGGCCGATGGCCACCTGCCGCGAGAAGACCACCCGGCCGCGCACCCGCGAGAAGCGCACGAAGACGAGGCCGGTGGCCACCGCGGTCACCATGAGCCCGATGACCGACTCCACCACCACCAGCAGATGCGCGGCGAGCGAGTGGGGGTACATCGCGCCGTAGCCGATGGTGGCCATGGTCTGGACGCTGAAGAAGAAGGCGTCGGCGAAGGAGCCCGGCGCCGCGTTCTCGACGCCCCCGGTGGCGAGGAACCCCAGGGCGAAGAGCGCGTTCAGCACCAGGTAGCTCGCCAGCAAGATGCCGAGCAGCTCCCAGCCCGGCATGGTGAGCATCGAGTGGTAGAGGTCGAAGGCCTTCGGCTCCGCGCGCCCCACCACCTGGAACTCGTACGAGAGTGCGTTGCCCGACAGGGTCCCCGAGCGGCGGCGCGGTGCCATGGCGCGATTGTGCGGTGCGCGGACGCCGAGGGAAGTTTTCGCGAGGCGCCGCGCCGCCGCTCCTTCCTTCTCAGAGGCCGAGAGGGGTGCGCGGACGGGGCGGCATCCCGCGGCGAGGACGTTGGCGGCCCCGCGCGCCGCGGGGCCCGGGCCTTCGCGCTGGTCCCGGGCGTGCGACGGCGCTCCACGCGGACACACGGTGGCGCACGGGGGGGGCGGCGATGGAACGGTCGTGGAAGGCGCGGGCGATGGCCCGGGTGCTGGAGCGGGGGCCGGAGGTGCTGTCCGACGACGAGCTGGCGGCGCTGGTGCTGGGCCAGCGGGCGGGCGCGCGGGTGCTGCGGCTGGGCCTGCGGGGGCTCTTCCTGCGGCCACACGAGGAACTCCTCGACACGCTGGGGCTGAGCCCCACCCTGCTCGCCCACACCCTGGCGGTGGCCGAGCTCCTCGCGCGCGCCCAGCGCTCGGCCGACACCCGGCCCCACCTGCGCACCGCCGACGACGTGGCGAGCCACCTGGGGGCCAGACTCAAGCTCTCGCGCATCGAGCGCTTCGTGGTGCTGGCGGTCGACCCGGGGTGCCGGCTGCTGCGGGAGACCTGGCTCCACGGCACGGTGGACAGCTGCCCGGTCGACCCGCGGGAGGCGCTGGGGCCGGCGCTGCTGGCCAAGGCCACCGGGCTGGTGTTCGCCCACAACCACCCGAGCGGCAACCCCGAGCCGTCGGTGCACGACGTGCACCTGACCCAGCAGCTCTCGGACGGGGCCCAGGCGCTGAACCTGCGGGTGCTCGACCACGTGGTGGTGGCCACCTCGGGGGTGGTGTCGATGCGCGCGCGCGGCTACTTCGGCGGGCGGGCCACCCACACGGTGGAGAGCGCGGCGGTGCACGACGACGCGATTGACGGCGATCCCCCGCGGTGACACATGCGGCGGGTGCTCGAGGCGCTTCCCTTCCACGCTGAGGCCAGGTCGGGCCTGAAGGGGTTCGGGCTGTCCGACTTCCGCACCGGCCAGGCGGAAGTGGTCAGCTCCGTGCTGTCGAAGCGCAACACGGTGGTGGTGATGCCCACCGGCGCCGGCAAGAGCCTCTGCTACCAGCTGCCGGCCACGCTGCTGCCGGGGCTCACCCTGGTGGTCTCGCCGCTCATCGCCCTGATGCAGGACCAGGTCGACGGGCTCACCGCGCGGGGCATCAAGGCCACCTTCATCAACTCCTCGGTGTCCGACGCCGAGAAGCTCGCGCGCATCAACGCCATGCGCGCCGGCGAGTACAAGCTCGTCTACGTGGCGCCGGAGCGCTTCCGGTCCGAGAGCTTCATGCGCGCGCTCGCCGAGGTGCCGCTCGAGCTCTTCGCGGTCGACGAGGCGCACTGCATCTCGCAGTGGGGGCACGACTTCCGGCCGGACTACGCGCAGCTCGGCCAGGTGCGCAAGCGGCTGCGCCCGCCGCGCACCGTCGCGCTCACCGCCACCGCCACCCCCGAGGTGCAGGGGGACATCGCGCGGGTGCTCCTGATGAAGGACCCGCAGATCTTCGTGGCCGGCTTCGCGCGGCCCAACCTCTACCTCGAGGTGCTGCCGGTGGGCGGCGACGAGGAGAAGCGGCGGGCCTGCCTGTCGCTCACCCGCGAGGGCAGCGGCATCGTCTACTGCTCCACCCGCAAGCAGGCCGAGGCGCTCCACGTCTTCCTCAAGCGCGAGCGGGTGCCGGTGGTGCTGTACCACGCGGGCATGGAAGACGAGGACCGCGAGAGCGCGCGGCTCGAATTCATGGCCACCAACGGCGCGGTGGCGGTGGCCACCAACGCCTTCGGCATGGGCATCGACAAGCCCGACCTGCGCTTCGTGGCCCACGCGGCGATTCCCCGCGCGGTGGAGGCCTACTACCAGGAGATCGGCCGCGCCGGCCGCGACGGGCAGCCGTCGAAGGCGGTGCTGCTCTTCAACCACGCCGACGTCTTCACCCAGGAACGCCTCATCCAGCTGAACCACCCCAGCGAGCTGCTGGTGGCCGACACCTGGGCGGTGCTGCGGGACGAAGGCGGCTGGCCGCGCAGCCTGGAGTCGCTCGCCGGCCGGCTGGGGGCGCCCGAGTCGCAGGTGGGCGCGGCGGTGCGGGTGCTCGAGAAGCACGGCGTGGTGTCGCGGGGGCCCAAGGGGCCGCGCGGGGTGCGGCCGCTCACCGCGCACTCCCAGGCGAGCTGGCGCGAGCTGGGCATCGACCTCAAGCCGATGCAGGCGCAGGAGCGGCAGTCGGTGCTGCTGCTCAAGCGCATGACCGACTACGCGTATTCCAAGCGCTGCCGGCACGGCTTCCTGCTGCGCTACTTCGGCGAGCAAGACGCGCCCAGCCGCTGCGAGGCCTGCGACGTGTGCGCGGGGCGCCAGGTGGAGCTCGCCGCGCCGTCGGCCGCCTCGCGCCGGGTGGCCTCGGTCTCGCCCGCGGCCGCGGTGCAGCACAGCGCCCTGGCCGCGGAAGCGCTGCGCCGCTTCCGCCGCGAGCTGGCCGCGAGCCTGGACCTCCCGCCCTTCCTCATCTTCAACGACTCCACCCTGGTGGGCTTCGCGGCGGCGCTGCCGAAGAGCCGCGAGGAATTCCTGCGGGTGAAGGGCGCCGGCGACGCCACCTGGGAGCGCTTCGGCAAGCAGGTGCTGGAGATCTGCGCCCTGGCGCGCGCGGCGGGCGACGTGCCCCAGCCTGCCCCGGTGCGCGTGGCGAGGAAGCGCCGCTGACGCTTCAGGCGGTGCGGTCGCGCTCGGCGAAGCGCAGCGCCACCAGGTACATGCCGAAGCCCACCGTCACCGCGAGCACCGCGATGATGAGCACCGTGGTGAGGCCGAGCAGCACCCGCACCTGCCAGCCGGCGAGCTCGCCGTGGAAGTACGCCTCGCGCACCAGCGGCATCACCCCGAGGAAGTCCCACACCCGCATGGGGAAGGCCTCGACCGCCAGCACGCCGTGCTCCGCCCAGCGCCAGTGCCCGTAGCGGCGGGCGAGCTCGAGCAGCGACGCCGAGGCGAGCCACACCACCGAGAGGATGGTGGCGTTCTGCAGGCTCAGCCGAAGGACCGGGACCTTCACTTCTGGAGGCGCTTCTGCAGCAGCGGGATGGTGCGCTTCACCCGCGCCGAGTCGCCTTCGTTCTGCGACAGGCTCAAGACCCACTGGTACTCGTTGAGCGCGCGCTTCACCGCCTCGTCGTCGCCCTTGGCGAGCTGGTCGGCGTAGGCGAGCCGGTACGGCTCCGACGCGGCGTCGGCGGCGACCGCCTTGCCGAGCGCCTCGAGCGCGAGCGCCTCGTCCTTCTGCTTCTGGGCCACCAGGCCGAGCGCGTACCACCCGGCGCCGATGGCCGGCTGTTCCTGGGTGGCCTTCTCGGCCGACGCGCGCGCTTCCTTGAGCAGGCCGGCGTTGAGCTGCACGCGGGCCATGGCCGCCAGGGCGATGCCTTCGTCGTAGCTGGAGATGGTGGGCGAGGCGATGAGGCCTTCGAGTTCCTTGATGGCCGGCTTGCCGCCGAAGGGGCGCGCGAAGTGGGGGCCGATCTTCCCGCACGCCGCCTTGGGGTTCTCGCGCTTGGCGGCTTCGTAGGCGGCCATGGCCGCGTCGGGCACGCCCTGGCGCACGAAGGCGGCGCCGATCTCGCAGAAGGTGTCGGCGTCCTTGGAGTCGAGCTTGTTCGACGCCTCGAGCGACTTCATCGCGCCGCGCTGGTCGCCGAGCGCGAACTGCACCCGGGCGCGGGTGCGCCAGCTCTCGACGTCTTCGGGCAGGCCCTTGGCCTTGTTGAGCGCGGCTTCCGCTTCCTTGTACTTGCCGGCGTAGAAGAGCGCGGTGCCGTAGGCGCGCTGGGCGTCTTCGCTGCCGGGGTTGTCTTCCACCCAGGCCTCGGCCTGCTTGAGCGCGTCGGCGAGCTTGCCGCGGTGGAGCAGCGTGCGGGTGAGCAGCTTGCGCGACGGCGCGTGCGAGCCGTTGCGTTCCACCGCGAGCGAGAGCGCGGCGATGGCGGCGTCGTATTCCTCGGCCTGGAGCGACAGCTCGCCGAACAGCGCGCTGGCCTCGAAGTCGTTGGGGTCCTTGGACGCCTGCTCGAGCAGCTCCATCGCCTTGGTGAGCTGGCTCTTCTGCATGTAGACGCGCGCGAGGGCGATCTGCACCGTGGCGCGGTTCTTCTTCAGCGTGCCGAGCAGCTTCTCGAGGATCTGCACCGCGCGGTCGGGGCCTTCTTCCTGGGCGTCGGCGAGCGCGAGGTAGATGGCGGCCTCGGCGGGGATCTTGTCTTCGACCTTGGTCTTGGCGAGCTCGGCGCGGGCATTCTTGGCGTCGCCCAGCCGCACGTACGCGATGCCGCGCACCAGGGCCGACTTGCGGCCGCCCGCCTGCAGGCGCTTGTCGGCGATGAGCTCCTTCTCGCGGCTGCGCGCCAGGTAGACGCGGCCCAGGCCTTCGCGCGCCACCTCGCTCTTGGGGTCCTTCTTGAGCGCCGCTTCGTACGACTTGCCGGCCGCCTCCATCTGCCCGGCGGCCTTCTGCGCGGCGCCGAGCGCGAGGTCCATCTCCAGGCCGCGCTCCGGGGCACTCTTCTGCGCGGCGGCGAGCATGGCGAGCGCCTCGGCATGGCGGCCCGCGGCCGAGAGCAGCCGGCCGTGCACCAGGAGCGCCCGCGCCCGCAAGGCCTGCGGGAGCTGCTCGACGGGGGGCAGCGCTTCCACCTCGGCGAGTCCCTGGGCGAGCTCCTGCCCGAGCTCGAGCCGCGCCTGGCCGGCGACGATGACCCGCTGGGCGTGCTTGGGCGAGAGCTGGGCCACCTGCCCGGTCACCAGCTTGAGCGCGTTCTCGGGGTCTTCCTGCGACAGGTAGTAGTCGCCCAGCGCCGACAGCGCGCGCATGTTGGTGGGCAAGAGCGACACCGCGCGCTCGAGCCGCTTGAAGGCCTCGTCGGGCTTCTTCTCTTCCAGCAGGTAGCGGCCGGCCTCGGCCTGCACCTCGCTCTTGTCGAGCTGGCTGTCGATGAGCGCCTTCTTGGCGGCGGGGGTCCCCGACAGCCAGGTGTCGGCGATGAGCGCCAGCTCGGGGAAGCCGTCGCGCACGCCGGAGCGCGAGAGCGCGGACACCGCGAGCGCCTTGTCCTCGGCCTTCTGGCCGTACTCCGAGTACAGCGCGGCCGCGGCGGTGGCCTTGAGCGCCCACACCTCGGCGCTCGAGCTGTCCATCGACTCGGCGACCGCGAGCAGCTCCAGCGCGTGCCGGTACTCTTCCTGGGTGTCGGCGCCGATGGCAGTGCGGCCTTCGGCGAGCGCGGTGGCCAGGTCTTTCCCGGAGTGCCGCCAGCGCGTGTACAGGAAGCTGCCGGTGAGGCCGCCCACCACCACCAGCGCGCCCAGGGCGACGGCGAGCTTGAGCCCGTTGCGCTGCAGGAACGTCTTCTTCTGCTGCTTCGCGTGCAGCTTCTCGCGCAGCTCCCGCTCGTATTCCTTGGCGATGGCCTCGGCGGCCTGCGGGTTCACGTCGACCTTGGGCACCTCGAGCGAGCTCGACGGCTCGAGCGCGTCGGGAATGTCTTCCAGCAGCGGGCGGCGGCCACCCGGCTGCAGCACCGGCGGGGGCGGCGCCTTGGCGGCGGCCTTGGCGGGCGCGGGTGCGGGCACCGGGGTGGGCGCGGCGGCCTTGGCCTTCACCGCGCCGTGGTCGGTGAGCGAGGCGACGTCGCCCAGGAGCCCCAGGGGCTGACCGCCCCCGCGCTCCTTCTCGGCGACCGCGGCGCGCGCCTCGCGCACCAGGTCGGCCGACGGCACCACGGTGGGCTCGCTGTCGGGCGGCGCCGAGGGCTTGGGCGGCGGCGGCGGGCTCTTGGGCGCGTCGGCGAACGCGGCGAAGGCGTTGGCCGAAGCAGGCACCGCGCCGGCGGTGAGCGCGTCGAAGGTGGTGGTCATGCCCCGCAGCGCGTCGCTGGAGGTGGTGCGCTTGGGCACGTTGGAGAACGGGTCGGGCTCGTCGCCCAGCGCGGGGGGCGGCGGCTTCTCGAGGGTGCCGGCGACCAGCGGCAATTCCTGGGTGGCGCTGGAGCGCCCTTCTTCCAGCGCGCTGGTGGCGGCGGCCGCGGCGGCGGCGCGCGCGGCGGGCGGCACCACGTTCGACTGGGTGGCGGCGTCGTCCTCGTCGTCGTCGGGCACCACCGTGCGCCCGGGCTGGCTCGGCTGGCTGGGCCTCGCCTGGTTGGGGTCGTACGCGTTGGTGACCACGGTCGGCTGACCGTCGACCTCGTCGCCCAGCACCTCGCGCGGCGGGCGCATGGTGGTGGTCTGCGCGCCCTGGACGATGGGCATCTGCGAGGTGTGCTCGTCGACCACCGTGCTGCCCGGGGGCGGCCCTTCGGTGGCCTGCTCGAGGAGCGTGGAGTCGGCGACGGCCGGCGCGGGCCCGCCGGTGAGCGCGCTCTTGGTCTGGTCGAGCCACTGCTTGATGCGCCCGTCGTTGGGCTGCAGCGCGGCGGCCTTGCGCAGCACCGGCAGCGCCGAGCGGTAGAGGCCCTTCTTGAGCAGCACCTCGCCGATGAGGTTGTAGGCGTGGGGGTTGTCGCGATCGAGCCCCACCGCCTGGTCGAACTGGTTCATCGCCTCGCTCGCCTTGCCGAGCGAGATGAGCGCCTTGCCCCAGAGGACGCGGCCGACGACCGACTTCGGGTGGTGCCCCACGCCCTGCTGGCACACCTCGATGGCGCGTGCGTGATCGCCCCGCTCCAGGAAGGCCTTCGCCAGCTCGACGAACACCGTCGACGCGGGGTCCTGCCGGAGCATCTGCTCGTAGCGCTCCACCATCGATTTCGACATTGCGGGCGCAGGACCATACCCCACTGCGGTGCTACGGTCGCCGCCGATGCGTGCGATCTGCCTCGTTTTTTTCCTGATGCTCTCCGCCTGCGCCACCTTGAAGGGCCAGGGGGACCTGGAGCTCCTCAAGCCGGCCATCGAGAACTTCCACCAGCGCGCCCGCTGGAAGGACTTCCGCGGGGCCGCCGAGCTCGTGGTGCCGGAGAAGCGCGCCGCCTTCCTGGCCGCGCGCGAGCAGCTTCGCGACGACAAGGACCTCAACATCACCGACTACAGCCTGGAAGACGCCACCATCCAGCCCAACCTCACCGAGGCGGTGGCGGTGACGCGGGTGAGCTGGTTCCGGCTCCCGTCGGCCTCGGAGCAGAGCGCCACCGTGCGCAGCCGCTTCGTGTGGCGCGACGGCACCTGGCTGCTCGACGGGCAAGACGGCGGGCCGTTCGCCACCGAGCTCAGCCTGGGCAAGTAGCGGGAAGCGGTCAGGGCTTCTTCCGGGCGAAAGACACCCCAGAAAAAAAACCGCCCGCCATCTCGGGGCCGGCCGAGATGACGGGCGTCGGGTGCTCCCCTATGGAGCCCCCTGACCGAGGACTCACATGAGCAATGGCGATGCCACGACATCGGCCGCGCCGAAGACTCGTTATTTCAACGACTTGACTCGTTTTCGGCAGCCCGCGTCAGCCGGCAGATCGCGACGCCGCTGTCACGGTGAGGGATTTCAGTGCGCCGATCAGCCGCCCGACGCCTGCGCGCGTCAGTCGCCCAGCACCGCGCGAATGGTCTCGCGCATGGAATGGCCGGGCTTCCAGCCTGCGTCCTTCACCCAGGCGGCGCCGTCGACCATGCAGAGGAACTGGATGTGGTCGAGCTCCTCGGGCGGGTAGTTCGCCAGGCGGTACTTGAAGAGCGTGCGCAGGAGCGGCCGGGCGATGGGGTGCGGGATCGAGACCGGAGTGCGGCCGAGCTCGCGGAAGACCGAGGACAGCGGCACCTCGCCGGGGCCGGTGACGTTGTAGACGCCGCGCAGGCCGGGCTTGAGCGCCAGGACCATGGCGGCGACCGCGTCCTCGACGTGGATGAGCTGCACCATGGGGTCGAAGCCCAGGAGCGCGAGCGGCCGCTTCACCCGCAGGTAGTTCGACGGGGCGTTCTTGATGGTGGGCCCGACGATGTGCACCGGCCGCAGGATGACGGTCTCGATGTCGGGGTGCTTCCAGAGGAAGCGGGTGGCGAGCATGTCGACTTCGATGAGATCGCGCACCGACGGGAAGCGGCTCGCGGCCATCAGCGGCGCGTCCTCGGTGAGGAAGCTCGAGTTGTCGGGCGACGGCCCGTAGACGTTGGCGCTGGAGAGGACGACGACCTTCTTCACCCCGTAGCGCGCGCAGCAGTCGAGCACGCGGGTGGTGCCGAGGACGTTGAAGCTGTGGTGGTCCTCCGCGCTCATCCGCGGGTCGTGGAGGATGCCCATGTGGATGACGGCCTTCACCTTGTGGCGGCGGAAGACGTCTTCGACCTTCTTCTTGCGCAGGTCGACCTGGAAGAGCTCCACGTCCTTCGGCTTGCCGACGAACGGGCGGCGGTCGATGCCGAAGACCTGCTCGTCGCGGTGGAGCACGCGCACCAGGCCCCGCCCCAGGTTTCCCGAGATGCCGGTGATGACGACCGCGGGCTTCATCGCGCTCACCAGAACACGTGCTCGCGGGTGCGCAGGCCATGGTCCAGCAGGCCCTGGATGGCGGCCTTCACCACCTTGACCTTCTTCTCCAGCTCGCCGTCGTCGTCGTCGGGCCGGCCGGTGAAGAAGAGCGGGTCGCCGAAGTGGATGCGGTACTTGGTGGGCAGCGGCACCGGCACGCCGGTGGGCGTCACCGGCAGCGACGGCAGACCGAAGAGCTTGCCGACCGTCTTGAGGTCCACGAGCGCGGGCGCCTGCTCTTCCGCGCCCACCACGCCGACGGGCACGATGGGGGTGTTGGTCTCCAGCGCGAGGCGCATGAAGCCGAGGCCGAACTCCTGCAGCTGGTAGCGCTGGTGGAAGAGCTTGTTGATGCCCTTCATGCCTTCGGGGAAGACGAGAATGGCCTCGTCGTTCTCGAGCAGGCGCTTGCAGTTCTCGGGCGTGCCGACGATCTGCCCCACGCGGGACATGAAGGTCGAGACGAAGGGCAGCGTGCCCACCCACTTCTCGACCATCGCCCGCACCGCGCGGGGCGGGTTGGCCTCGGTGAGCATGGCGACGCCGATCATCGCCCCGTCCATCGGGAGCTGGCCGGAGTGGTTGGCGATGAGCAGCACGCGCCCCCGCGGCACCTTCTCGAGGCCGAAGGTCTCCACGCGGTGGTAGTGCTTGTAGAGCCAGAGGAACGGCGCCATCGCGGCGAGCGCGTAGTCGAGCGAGAAGCCGAACGGGTCGACCCCGTACTCGTTCGAGGCGCGGGCGATGGCCGAGACCTTCTCGTCGTAGCCGGGGCCGATCTGCGAGGCGGTCCAGCCGCGCAGCGAGCCCTTCAAGGTGTCCAGGAGTCCTTCGAGCACGGTGGGCCTTCTACACCCTCTCACGCGCCGCGCGCGCTGTTGCCGCCAGCGCACATCGACTACCCTTGCCGGCTGCTCATGCGGCGGCTGGCCGTCATGTTGTGGTCACTCGCCGCGGTGTCCTGCGCGGTGGATCTCCCCGCCGAGGTGGGGCTCGCGTGCGACGAGACGCACCCCTGTCTCTCGCCCCACGTGTGCGTCGACGCGGTGTGCGTCATCGCCACCGAGTCGGGCGGCGGCGCAGGGGGCGGCGGCGCGTCCACGGGCGGAGGCCAGGGCAGCACCGGCGGAGGCAGCGCGACCGGCGGCGGCGCTCCCGGTGGCGGCAGCGGAACGGGCGGCGGCG
>JAIBBQ010000204.1 GCA_019694595.1 Myxococcaceae bacterium | reverse complement strand
CGCAGCGGCGGCGGCGGTGGCGCGAGCGGCGGAGGCGGCGGGAGCGCAGCCGACGCGGGCCGCATCGTCTGGCGGCAGGCGCGCGACGGCTTCGACGGCATCCGCACCGTGAGCTGCGGCGGCTGCGGCATCGACGCGGGCCAGCGCGACGCGGGGAACGTCGTGTGGGCGCACGTGCCGGGCGCGGGGGTGATGCGCGTCGTCGCGTACACCGGCGACCAGGGGCAGATTCCGCCGGTCACCCGCGGGCGCTTCAAGGGCCGGTTCCGGGTGCCGGCGTCGGCGTTCCCCGGCGGCAACTCCGGCTTCGCGTGCGTCGCCTCGCAGACCGCGAGCTTCGTCATCAACCTCTTCCTGCAGACCAACCACCTCGGCGTCTACTCGGGGCCGGGGGTGGTGGCCGATGCCCAGTCGACCGACGTGGCCACGCCGAGCCTGAGCGCCGACACCTGGTACACGGTGGAGGTCGCCTGGCAGCAGGGCGTCTCGCGCGACCTGTGGCTCGACGGCGTGAAGGTGGCCCACGTCACCGGCAGCACCATCACGGTGGACGCCGGAGCGACGGTGGTGCCGGCGGAGTTCCGGCTGGGCATCAACAGCTACAACGGGACCAGCGGCGGGCCATGGAGTGTGGAGCTGCGTGACTTCACGTACTCCGACGACCCCGACGCAGCCTTGCCCTGACCCCACGGCTGTCCGCCGCGAGAGGACAGCCCGCCACGCGTACGCGCTCCAAGGGCTCAGCAGCAGGCCGACCTCGCGGTTCTTCAACCAGGAGGATCAAGGAGTTCGATGCAGGTGGGCGCTGCACGCACCTCGGCACGCGTCGTGCTCTTGGATCCACGCCGTGACGTCTTCTTCCTCCTCCGGAGTGGCGATGAACTCGATTCGCAGTGCGGTCCTGGTGGCAGTCTCGGCGATGGCGCTCACGCTGCTCGGCTGCGGCGTTGAAGTGCCGCTGGAGTCCGACGAAGGCGCGGCGGAGTCGGCCCTCGGCACGCCGACGGGCAAGATGTGCGGCGGCATCGCGGGCATCCCGTGTCCTGCCGGGCAGCGCTGCCGCGACAACCCCAACGACTCGTGCGACCCGAAGAACGGCGGCGCGGACTGCTCGGGCATCTGCGTGATTCCGAAGCCCAAGCCGGCGGCGTGTGGCGGCATCGCGGGCCTGCGCTGCCCGACCGGCCAGCGCTGCATCGACGACCCGTCGGACTCATGCGACCCGCGCAAGGGCGGCGCCGACTGCATCGGCATCTGCGTGCCCACGGTCACCCCGCCTCCGCACTGTGGCGGCTTCGCCGGTCTGCGCTGCCCGGCCGGCCTGCTCTGCGTCGACGACCCGTCGGACTCGTGCGACCCCCGCAAGGGCGGCGCGGACTGCATCGGCATCTGCATCGGCCTCAAGTGACGCAAAGGGGAGGGCTCGAGCGGCAGCACGCTCGGGCCCTCGCGTCCTGAAGAGGCGGTCTCACCGTCCGGCCTGGTGGAGCGTTCCGGGCGGGGGACCAGGCAGTTCAAGGGGTTGCGATGGCCATGGCCCTGCTCTTGCGCAGGGGCATGAACCTCCCCCGCTTCGTCTGTCGTGTCCTGTCGCTCTGCAGTGCCTTCGTGGTGGTCGGGTGCGGTCCGGCCGAAGTCGACGCGCCGAAGGACAACCGCGCCAAGTTCATCGCCGACATCGAGGAGCAGTCGTACATGGCTTCGTTGGAGGTCGAGGGCAACACGTTGCCCCGGATCGGTGCCTTGCTTGGCCGGATCTCTGCCGTCGAGGGCGGCGCCAGGGTCGGGCTCCACGGCACGCTCCACCTGCGCAGCGGCGACGTTCTCGAGGTGACCTCCCCGCTGCCGACCGATCAGCTCGTGCTGTGGATGGAGGACGGGACGTCGGTGACCTGGTCGGACCTCATTCTCGAAGGCAACCTGTCGGCCCGCGGCTTTCCCTTCTGCGTTGGCTGCCGCATGAGCGGCTTCCAGGTCAGCGGCAACGACTCGTTCACCTTCGTCGCGACCGAACACGCCTTCCTCATCAAGGGCCAGGTCGGCTCGCGCGAATACGCGTATTCGATGAAGCTCCAGAAGGAGCCGGGGTTCGTCCAGGAAGACTTCTCAGTCTCCGTTCACGAGCCGCGGTTCGATCTGGAGTCCACCGTGAGCTCGATCTCCATGGACTGCGGCGACCACTGCACCGGTCAGCTCTCTGCTGCAGCGATCCAGGTCCGCGAGACGAGCATCGACCAGTCCGGTATCCGCTGGCACGCCAGCTCTCGCACCGGTTGGCACCGCCTGGTCACCGAGCGCGATCGGCGGATCGACTGGTCCGGCACCATCGATCGCAATGGTGAACGGGCGGGCCGCTTCGTCGCGCCAATCGAGAATCAGAATGGCATCGCCGCGACCTTCGCCGAGACCGTGGTCGTCGGAGAAGACAAGTACGTGGTGGCCCGGGTCGCAGGCCGGGCCGACTCGGAGGTCCTCGCCGAGTAAGGCCAGTCGACCTCACCACTCACCCGCGCGCTGGAGGCCTGCTCGAGGCTTCCGGCGCGCGGCCGTTTCAGCTCACGCCCGCGCGGGAGGCTGCTCGCCCAGCGCCGGCTCGGCGGCTTCCGGGCGGGCGCCGTGCGTCTCCAGCACGCGCTCACGCGGCGAGAGCGAGGCGAGGTACTCGTCCCACTTGCGCAGGGTGAGCGTCTGGAAGGCGGCGAGCACCGGGTTCACGTCGGGGCTCGGCTTGTCGTGGTGCGCCTCGTAGCCGGCCTGCTCGGCCTCCACCGCCACCTCGTCCTCCTTGAGGAGCGGGTGCACGATGAGCCGCTTGGCGATGGGCATGATGAGCTTGACCAGCGGCCGCGGCACGTTGAGCGGGAGCAGCGGCACCTTCACCATCTCGGGCGAGAAGTAGAAGAGGAAGAAGACGCGGCTCCGGCTCTCGGAGATGGGGAGCACGAAGGCCCAGTGCTTGATCTTCTGGTCGGTGTCCGACCACTGGTACGGGTACTGGTACCCGAGCGTCATCGCGTTGGTCTTGGTCGTCTTGCGGTTGACCAGGAGCTTGCTGAAGCGGCCCTGCCCCACCTGGGTGTCGTAGGTGAGCGTGACCTGGTCACCCTGCGCCTCGAGCGAGGTGAGCTCGGCGTGGGTGAACGGCTTGCGGTTGCGGTGCAGGTGCGCGTGGGTGAAGTCGCAGGTGTTGTCGATGATGATCGAGTGGTGCGCGTTCCAGGTGAAGTCGATGGAGATCTTCCCCCAGTCCGGGTTGTCCCACTGGGGGATCTCCGGGATGCGCCGCTCGCTCGCGAGCGCCTTGTTCCCCATGAACACGAAGATGAGGCCGTAGCGGACCTGCACCGGGTACGTCTCGAGCTCGACGTGCGGCATCTTCTTGCCGAACAGCGAGTGCTCCATCGACACGCAGCGCCCGGTCTCGTCGTAGCGCCAGCCGTGGTACGCGCAGGTCAGCTGGCAGCCGTCGACCGAGCCGAGTGACAGCTTGAGCGAGCGGTGCGCGCAGCGGTTCTCCATCGCACGCACCACGCCGTCGCTGCCGCGGTAGATGGCGACCGAGTGCTTCCAGAAGGTGAATTCCTTCACCTCGCCGATGCGCAGCGCGTGGTCCCACTCCACCGCGTACCAGTAGTCGGGGTGGAGCCCGGCGGCGCGCTGGCGCTGACGCCGCGAGCGGGCGTTGGCGTAGTCGGGAGGAGGCGTCTGGGTGAGCTTCACGGTGGTGATCCCCTTCAGGTGCGTGCAGCAGACGGCTTCGCGACGTCGCCATGGGCGACGAACCAGTCGTAGGCGGCCTGGACCGCGCCTTCAATCGGTGTCGGCCGGTATCCCAGCTCGGACTTTGCCTTGTCGCAGCTGGCGCGCCGCTGCATCGACAGCAGGCGGACCGCGTCGGGCGTGAAGCGCTGCGGGCGCTCGGGCGCCACGGTGTTGAGCACCGCGGTCGACACGTGGGCCACGCCCATCATCACCGCGGGCGGCAGGCGCAGCTTGGGCTTGGGCACCGCGGCGATCTTCTCCAGCAGGTCCATCAACGCGTCGACGGTGAGGAACTCCGAGCTCAGGATGTACCGCTGCCCGGTCTGGCCCTTTTCCATCGCGAGGATGTGGCCGCGCGCGAGGTCCTGCGCGCCGACGAACTCGAAGCCCCCGGGGATGTACGCGCCCAGCTTGCGGTTGGCGAAGTCCTTGATGACGCGGCCCATGCGGGAAGGCCCGAAGTCGTAGGGGCCCAGCACCGCGGTCGACACGCCGATGACGACGTCGAGGCCTTCGACGACCGCCTTGAGGCACTCGTGCTCGACCCAGGCCTTCGACGCCTCGTACGGCAGGTGGTGCTCGAAGGGGTTGAAGCCGTCGTCCTCGGTGGCGGGCCGATCGCCCGGGTGGCCCACCGCGCCCAGCGAGCTGGTGACCACCACCCGCTTCACCTTGGCGTCGCGCGCCGCGCGCAAGAGCGCCCGCGTGCCCAGCACGTTGGTGGCGTAGAGCTCGCGCTCGCGCCCGCGCACGGTCTGGACCCGCGCGGCGCAGTGGTAGACGTGGGTGACGTCCTGCATCGCCTTGCGCAGCGACGGGCCGTCGGTGAGGTCGCCTTCGGCGAGCTCGACCTTCAGGCCTTCGAACGGCGCGCGGCTGGTGCCGGGCCGCACCAGGGCGCGCACCTGGGCGCCCTGCGCCAACAGCTCGCGGAGCAGGTTCTGCCCCACGTGTCCGCTCCCGCCGGTGAGGAGGATCATTCCGGCCAGAGCGCATAGCGAGGCGTCGAGCCCAGGACAAGGGCGCCCCGAGGCCGGTAGCCTCGGGCGCAAATGCTGCGCACCCCGCTCGTGCTGATCACCCTCGCCTTCCTCGGCTGTTCCCACCGTCCAGGCGGGGGCGACGCGGGTCCGGAGAGCGACGCCGGCGCCGATGCCGGCACCGACGGCGGCGTGAATGCGGGCCGCGACGCCGGGCTGCGGCAGAGCCTGGCCCACGCGCACAACGACTACCGCCACGTGCGCCCGCTCCTCGACGCGCTCGAGCAGGGCTTCACCAGCGTGGAAGCCGACGTCTTCCTGCGCGACGGCGGCATCATCGTCTCCCACGACGCCAAGGACATCGCCGGCGAGCTGGGCGCGCTCTACTTGCAGCCGCTCGCGGAGCGCGTGCAGGCCACCGGCTCGGTGTACGGCGACGGCGGCGTCTTCTACCTGTGGATCGACCTCAAGGAGTCGACCCAGGCGCTGCAGGACGCGCTCGCCGCGCGCCTCTCGCAGGAGAGCGACCTCACCACCTTCGAGGACGACGGCGGCGTCACCCTGCGGCCGGTGACCGTCATCCTCACCGGCAACGGCGTGGCGAAGAAGGCGCTGGTGGCGCGGCCCGGGCCGAGGCCCTTCATCCGCGACGACGTGCTCGCGGTGGGCGACCCGCCGGCGGACAACCGCTGGGGCTACTACGCCATCAGCTACCTGAACCGCATCGGCTGGGACGGCAAGGGCACCATTCCCGAGGCGGACCGGAACATCTTGCAGGGGCTCATCGAGGCCGCGCACCGCACGGGCCGGAAGATCCGCATCTACGACAGCCCCGACACGGTGCCGTACTGGACGGTGGCGCAGGAGCTCGGCCTGGACTTCATCAACGCCGACGACCTCGCCGGGCTGAGCGCCTTCCTCGCCCAGCCCTGACCGGCCCGACGTTCAGCTGAACTTCGCGGCGTCCTCGGGCTCCAGCGTCGCTTCCTCGGCGGTGTGCTCGGGAGCGCCCGCGGGCACCTTCTGCGCGAGCGTCGCCAGGTCCTGCGCCGGAGGCCCGCTCGCAGGAGCGTGGGTGCCCTGGTCGGCGGCCTGGCCGCACCAGGTGACTTCCATCTTGCGCTCGCTGGTCCACGGCGTGGCCGCCGGCACGTCCTGCGCGATGGGCAGGAGCTTCACGTAGAAGAACGAGCGGTGGCCTTCACCCGGCTTGGTGGAGCCCACGGTGGTGTCGCCTTCGATGGGGTGCGGCGCTCCGGGCTTGGTGCTCTCGGGGACCACCAGCGAGGTGGGGACCACCATCGAGGTGTGCTTGAAGTACCCGGTCTCGCCGTGGACGATCTTCTTCGACGCGTCCACCGGCACCTCCTGGGCGTCGAAGATGCGCCCCAGGATGTAGAAGTGCTCTGGGTTCTGCGAGTAGGTGCGCTTGCCCTGCGCGTCCGTCTCCACCGAGCCGGGGAGGATGACGCCCGCGGGGCTGTACGCCGCGAGGCTCCGGGTGGCGTCGCCGAGCAGCAGCGCCTTGAAGTCGGGGTGGGTGATCTCCACCCGCGTCGCGGCGTTGGCGGAGCCGCCCGGCTGCACGTAGACGGTGGTGCCTTCGATGGCGATGCGGCCGTTGATGAAGTGCGCATCCGCTCCCGGGGCGAACTGCTCGACGTGGAGCGTGTTGCCCACCGCGGCGGGGAAGCCCTTCACGGTGATGAGCTGCCCGAGGAACGCGGTCTCCACCTCGTCGCGCCAGTTGGTGCCGGCCGTCGAGAGGTCGAAGGTGCCGCGGGTGGTGACCAGCCTGGGCGTGTTGTTCTCCAGCACCAGCCGGCCGGTGAAGCTGGGCGCCTCGCGCACCGCAGGCGGCGTCGCCAGCGCGGTCCAGCCCATGGTGGCGGCGCGCGCGTCCTGCGTCTGGGCGGGAGGCGGCGCGGCGACCTGCAGCAGCGCGGGGAACTGGTCGGCGAGCGGCCGCAGCGCGTCCGCCATCGCGTCGGTGCCCAGCGCGAGCGCCGCCTTCACCTCGTTCAGGCCCGCGGCCTCGACGCCGGCGGCCTCGGCCACCGTCTTCACCCACGAGGCGGCGCCGACCGGGTCTTCCCGCCAGAAGGTCTTGAGGTCCTCGGCGGTACGCGCCGAGCGGTCGAAGGCCGCTGCCGAAATGGACGCCACGGTTGCTCTCCTTGGGGGTGGGCCGCCCCGGAAAGGCCCACTGTGCTCAACCCCGATGGAGAGGTTATCCTACAATGTAGTTCCCAAGTTGTTTCCGGCGCTTGCAAAGCGCCTGGGCAGTCCAACCTGCGGAAAACTCTGTGGAAAAATGCCCTGGCCTCAGCCCGGGGGCTGGCCGCGGCCGCCGGTGATCAGCCGGGCGCCCCGCTGGTAGGTGAACCAGGCCCAGGTCCACTGGAGCAGCACCACCGCGCGGTTGCGGAACCCGACCAGGTACAGCAGGTGGATGAAGAGCCACGCGAGCCAGCCGAGGAGGCCCGTCAAGGTGAAGGCCCCGCTCTGCGCGATGCCCGCGGCGCGGCCGATGGTGGCCATGATGCCCTTGTCCTCGTAGTCGAAGCGGGCGCGCGGGCGGCCGTCGACGTCGGCGAGCACGTTGCGCGCGGCGTGTTGCCCCTGCTGGAGCGCGACGGGCGCGAGCCCCGGGAGCGCGAGCCCTTCGGGCGTGGTGAAGCAGGCGAGGTCGCCGATGACCATCACCTCGGGGTGACCGGGCACCGAGAGGTCCGGGCCCACCTTCACCCGGCCCATGCGGTCGAGCTCCACTCCGAGGCTCTTCGACAGCGGCTCGGAGGCGACCCCGGCCGCCCACAGCACGGTGCGCGAGCGCAGCTCTCCGGTGGACAGGCGCACGCCTTCGGGGCCGACGTGCTCGACCTTGGTGTCGAGCCGCACGTCGACGCCCAGGCGGGTGAGCTCGTGCTGCGCGCTCTGCGAGAGGTGCGGGAGGAAGGCGGGGAGCACGCGCGGGCCGGCCTCCACCAGCACCACCTTGGCGGTGGTGGGGTCGATGGCGCGGAAGTCGCGCGCCACGGTGAAGCGGGCGAGCTCGGCGATGGCGCCCGACAGCTCGACGCCGGTGGGCCCGGCGCCGACCACCACGAAGGTGAGCAGCGCCTTGCGCTCTTCCGCGTCCTGGGTGTTCTCGGCGCGCTCGAACGCCAGCAGCACCCGCCTGCGAATCTCCAGCGCGTCGTCGATGGACTTGAGGCCCGGCGCGTGCGGCGCCCACTCGGGGTGGCCGAAGTACGAGTGGCCGACGCCGCTGGCGAGGATGAGCGTGTCGTAGCCGAGCGACCCGTCGCCCAGCGCCAGGGTCTTCGCGGCGAGGTCGACGCCGCGCACCTCGCCCAGGCGCACCTCGACGTTGGGGGCGTCGGCGAGCAGGCCCCGAATGGGCGAGGCGATGTCGCCTGGCGAGAGGCCTGCGGTGGCCACCTGGTAGAGCAGCGGCTGGAAGAGGTGGTGGTTCTGGCGGTCGACGACGGTCACCGTCACCGGTTGATCGGCGAGCGCCCTGGCTGCGGCCAGCCCGCCGAAGCCGCCCCCCACGATGACCACGTGTCGGCCCATGCCGCCTGTCTAACGCCTTCGTGAGTGGGTGACACTGACGGGAAGCGACCCGCTATAACCGGCGCCACTGATGGCGATTGGCAAGGACGGGGCGGGGCTCACTCAGCTGTTGATGGCGTGGGGCCGGGGGGACTGGTCGGTGCGGCCGCCCGGGGTCGGGGCGGAGACGCTCGCCTTGCTCGACCAGGCCATCGCCCAGGCGCGCGCCGAGGAACGGGCGGCGATGGTCGCGGGCATCGACCAGGCGACCGACGCGCTGGTGCAGCTGGTGATCCAGGGAGACCTGCGGCTCAGCGAGCTCGACCCCAAGGGCAACGACGCGCTGCTGCCGCTCTTCGCGGCGGTGAACCAGTCGGGCGTGCTGCTGCGCAGCTTCGTGCGCACCATGGCCGACGCGGTGCGGGACATCACCGCCGGCACGGTGCTGGTGAACGAGCAGCTCGCGGCCACCGAGCGGAACCTGGAAGACCAGGCCATCACCTCGCAGGAGCTGGCGGCGACGCTGTCCGAGCTGCGCGCGACGTCGGAGGAGATCGAGCGGTCGACCGGCGCGGTGGCGCAGATGGCGGGCACGTCGCTGAGTTCCACCGAGAAGGGCTCGGTCGCCGCGCAGCACTTCTCGTCGCTGATGCAGGGCGTGCGGATGAGCGCGGGCAGCGTCAACGCCGCGTCGGCCGCGCTGTCCACCGCGGTGCAGGAAGTGGGCGCGGTGACCGACCTCATCACCGAGGTGGCGGACCGCAGCGACGTGCTGGCGCTCAACGCGGCGCTGGAGGCGGCGCGGGCGGGCGAGGCGGGCTCGGGGTTCGGCATCGTGGCCGACGAGATGCGGCGCATGTCGGCGCGGGTGCTCGCCAGCACCGCGCAGGTGCAGACGCTGGTGGAGAAGATCCGCGAGGCGACCGCGCAGGTGCGCACCGAGGCCAACGCCAACGTGGACACCGCGATGCGCGGCGACAAGCAGGCGCACGCCACGCTGGTCGAGCTGGGCCTCATCGGCACCGCGGTGAAGGACACCAACGACGCGGCGCACGCCATTCGCTCGGCGACCGAGCAGCAGCGGGCAGCCACCACCCAGGCGGCGGAGGCGATCACCGCGCTGTCCGAGGAAGCGACCGCCACCGCGGCGGCGAGCCGCCAGGTGCGTCAGTCGGCCGGGCACCTGAGCGCGCTCGGCACCCGGCTCACCGACCTGGTGAAGCGGTTTCAGGTACCGGACGACGCCTGAGCTTCTTGGGGAGCAGGCGCGTCTTCATGCGCACCACCCCGTCGAAGAGGTGCTCGTCGCCGTAGCGGTCCCGCTGGCTGCCGACGCCGACCGGGAGCCAGGTGCTGGGGCGCTCGAGCCACTGGGGCACCAGCACGTCGCCGTCGTGGGCGAACGGCTCCACCAGGGTCGCGGGCAGCGCCTTCCAGCAGCGCTTCTCGAGTGGCTTGTAGAGCTTGGAGAACTGGCCGCCGGGGTGACCGTGGCGGCGCTTGGTCTCCAGCGTGCCGTCGAAGGCCTCGGAGACGTGGAGCAGCTCGTGGAGCAGCGTGGCCACACGCTCGCGCGGCGTGGAGGCGCGGAAGAAGAGCGGCCGCAGGGTGATGAGGTACAGCATGCGGCGCCCGTTGATCTTCACCAGCGGCTTGAGGCGGCGGCCGTGGCGCCGCTTGCGGCCCTCGAAGGCGAGCGGGGTGATGGTGGCGTGCGAGGCGCGCCGCGCTTCTCCGGCGACCACCAGGATCCGCTTCGGCTCGACGTGGCGCAGCTCTTCCTGCGTGCGCACCAGGAAGTCGAACAGGGCGCGGATGGCGTGGGCCAGGTCCGGTCGTTTGGTGCGCGCCACGTCGGTGAGCCTAGGCGCCGCGCGCGCGCCGCGGAACCGTGTTTCACTCCGGCGCATGGTGCCCGTGTTGCTCCTGCTCGGTGCAGCGCCGCTGGCGGCGAAGGCCGAGGCACTCGCGGCCTCGAAGCACTACGAGGAGCTGTACCTGGCGTTCGCGGCGGTGAAGGCGGCCGAGGTCGCTGCCGAGGAGCGGCCGCGCATCGCCCGGGCGCTGACCAAGGGGTGCCAGGCGCTCAAGAACAGCGACCAGGTGATGGCCTTCTCGCTCGCCGAGAAGGCGGTGGAGCTCGAGCCCGGCGCCGAGGCGCTCTTGTGCGCGGGCCAGAGTGGCGCGGGGGCCAACCAGCGCAGCGCCGCGGAGCAGTACCTGCGCCGAGGCGCGGGCCAGGCGCCTTCGGACGCGCGGTTCCCGCTCGAGCTGGGGAAGCTGGCGCTCCTGGAGAACGACGGGGCCGGAGCGGTGGCGGCGCTGGAGCAGGTGCCGGCGGGCTCTTCGAGCGGCAAGCAGGCGAAGGCGCTGCTCGCCAAGGCGGTGGCGCTGCGTCGAGGGCAGAGCGCCGAGCGCGAGGCGGCCAAGGCCCAGGCGACCGCGCTGGAGCGGCGGCAGCAGGGAGGCGGCGCGCCACCTGCCGGCGGCACGGGCGCGGGCGCGAGCGTCACGACCTACGAGTCGGGCCAGGACGACGAAGGCCGGAGGACGAGGGCCAACGCGTTCTTCCGCTTCCGCTACTTCTCGGGGAAGAAGGACTTCGGCCAGCGCGCCGACTACGAGGGCACGGTGCAGGCGGCGCTCGAGCACGCCCGAGTCTCCTCGCGCAGCGTGCTGGGCGTGACCCGGGAAGCGCCGACCGACGTCATCCTCTACTCGCGGGAGGAGTTCGCGCTGCACCACGGGCCGCAGGCCGCGCTGGCGGTGGCGGGCTTCTATTCGCAGAACGCGATCCGCATGAACGACTCGGCGGAGATCGACGGCCAGGTCCGCGCCGTGCTGGTGCACGAGTACACCCACGCGGTCATCGACGAGGTGGCGTCCTTCCACGGCGAGCGGGTGCCGGTGTGGCTCAACGAGGGTCTCGCGGAGTGGACCAAGTGGCGCAGCGAAAGCCAGGACGCGCCGGCGCTGTGGGCGAGGAAGGCGCTCGAGCAATCGGCCCGCACCGGCACCCTGCCCCGGCTCTCGACGATGGGCCGCGGGCCGCTCATCGGGCAGGAGAACCCGGCGCTGCGGTACGCGCAGTCGGCGATGGCCGTGGGCCTCATGGTGAAGGTGTCGAGCGTGGAGAGCGTGCTGGCGCTGATCCACGACTGCGGCGCCGGGCAGCCCTTCGCGAAGGCCTTCGAGAAGCACGTCGGCCACGAGCTGGGCTGGCTCGACGAGCAGCTCGAAGGCGAGCTGCGCTGACGCTGCCGTTTTGCCTTGCGCTCGGTGGTGCGGCAGCGGACGTTCGCGCGAAATGAAACGCGCCCTGCTCGCCCTGACGCTCTTCGCGGTTGGCTGTAACTCCGGTGGCTCCGAGGGGAGTGGCGGAGGTGGCGGCTCCAGCGCCTCCGGCGGCGGCACCAGCGCCTCGGGCGGCGGCACCAGCGCCTCGGGTGGCGGCACCAGCGCCTCCGGCGGCGGCACCAGCGCCTCCGGTGGCGGCACCAGCGCCTCCGGCGGCGGCACCAGCGCCTCGGGTGGCGGCACCAGCGCCTCGGGTGGCGGCACCAGCG
>JAIBBQ010000203.1 GCA_019694595.1 Myxococcaceae bacterium | reverse complement strand
CCGCCGAGAAGGCCGCCGCCGCGGCGCAGAAGATCGCCGAGGCCCAGGGTGGCGCTGCTCCGGCTGCCGCCGCCGCGCCCGCCGCGGGCGATGCGCCCAAGGCCGACCCGTGGACCGGCCTGGTGGGCGTCGGGCTGGTGGCGCTCTCGGGCAACAGCGAGACGCTCACCTTCACCGCCAACGGCCAGGTGGACAAGAAGTTCGGCGAGTGGGCGCTGGGCGCGCGGGCGACCGGCGCCTACGGCCAGTCGCGGCCCACCCCCGAGCAGGACTCGCAGGTGGTGGCGCTGCGCGCCGGCGTGTCGCTGCGCGGCGACCGCAACATCGCCAGCTTCGCGTCCATCTTCGCGGGCGGTGGCGCGGAGACCGACCACGTGAAGTCGGTGGAGGTCCGCGGCTTCGGCGAGCTCGGCGCGGGCATCAAGTTCCTCGAGGTGAAGCGCAACGTCGGCCAGAAGGACGAGTGGGAGCGCGAGTACATCCGCGCGGACCTCGCGTTCCGCTACTCGCGCGAGACCCGCTTCCAGTACTACGCCACCCCGACGGTGCCGACGGGCGGGCTGCCGGGCGTGACGCTCATCGCGCCGCGCGTCGCGGGCGTCTTCCGCTTCGCGCTGACCCCGGGCATCCGCTTCTCGGAAGAGCTCGAGTTCCTCCCCAACATCGCGGGCGACGCGCGCTTCCTCTTCAACTCCAACACCAAGCTGTCGGCGCGGCTCACCGAGTCGCTCGCGCTCACCGCGTCGTTCCTGATGAACTACGACTCCGCGCCCGCGGGCGGCAAGAAGCCGCTCGACACCGCGCTGGCCATGGGCATCGAGGCCGCCTTCTAGACGGGCCCCGACGCCACCCGCGCCGGCGTCCGGGCGTGGTAACCAGTCGGGTGTGACGGCAGCGTTCGGGCACGGCGAGGACCTCTGGCGGCCGCTCTCGGCCGTCGGCCTGCAGCTGGCGAGCGAGCGCACCGTCGACGCGCTGCTGGAGCGCACCGGCGAGCGGCTGGGCGCGCTCGGCTACCGCTTCATGACGTTCAGGCTGCGGGGCGAGGAGACCTTCGTCCGCAGCATCTGGCCGCCGCCCAAGACCTCGGTCGGCCAGGCGCTCTTGCGGCCGCTCAAGATGTCGGCGGGCCCGCTGGCGCTGGTGCGCGAGGTGCTGCAGTCGGGGCGGTCGCGCTTCGTGGCCGACGCGCGCGCGGCGATGGCGCCGCTGGCGGGCCAGCTCGCCGGGGGGCTCACCGAGGCCGAGGTGGCGCGGCAGGTGGAAGCGGTCAACCTGAGCTGCCTGGTGCTGGTGCCCTTGCGGGTGCAGGGCGAGCCGTGGGGCATCGCGGTGTTCGGCCACAACGCGCTGCGGCCCGAGGACGAGCCGCCCTTCGCGTCGCTGGGCGCGCAGCTCGAAGCGCACCTGGACATCGCCGAGACGCTGGCGCGGCTCGAGCGCAAGGACCGCGAGCTCGAGGCGGTGCGCGCCATCGGCGCCACCTCCGACGTGCTGGAGTCCACCACCACGCTGATGTCGCTGGTGGCGAAGGCGACCGCCAGCGACACCGCGGCGCTCCACGAGTACGACCCGGTGGCCGGCGAGCTGGTGATGCGGGGAGACCCGTTCGGCGCCAGCGGCCCGCTGGTCGACCACTTCCGCCGGGTGAAGATCGGCTCCCCGCAGGAGCTGCTGACCGCCGCGCGCGGCCAGTCGGTGGCGAACCTGGAGAACGGCGCCGAGCAGGTGAAGGCGCTGGGGTTCGAGGAAGTGGCCACCATCAACCTGGTGCTGGAAGGGCGCCCGCGCGGGCTGCTCACGCTCGCCCGGCGCGCGGTGCGGCCGTACACGCTCGACGAGCTGAACACCGCCGAGCTCCTGGGCACGCAGATCACCCAGCGGCTCGAACGGGCGCGGCTCCAGGCGGAGACCACGCGGCGGCTGCGGCAGCTGTCCTTGCTCTACGAGCTCACCGCGACCGGCGCGGTGGCGGGCGAGGTGGACTCGGCGTTGCACCGGCTGCTCGGCCAGATGCTCGACGCCTTCCCCGCCGACATCGCGGTCATCCACTTCACGGAAGGTCACGAGTTCCGCCTCGCGGGCTACCGCATCCGCGACGAGGCCGACCTGGACCAGGGCCCGCCGACGCCCGCGGTGATGCCGCTCGACGAGAACTCGGTCATCGGCCTGGCCGCGCGGGGGCGGCGCGCCATCTCGCTGCCGCGCTCCGAGTTCCCGCCGTTCACCGCCGAGGCCGCCAAGCGGCTGGGCATGGAGCACATGCTGGCGGCGCCGCTGCTGGCGCAGGGCAAGGTGGTGGGCACGCTGGCGGTGGTGCGCTGCACTCCCAAGCCGTTCACCCACGAAGAGCTGCGCCTCGCCGAGAGCTGCAGCGCGCACATCGCCGTCATCCTCGAGCACGTGCGGCTCTTCGAGGCGCTGCGGCTGAGCTACCGCCAGCTGGAGCAGGCCCAGGCCGAGGTGGTGAAGCACGAGCGGCTCGCCGCGCTCGGCGAGCTCGCGGCGGTGATGGCGCACGAGGTGCGAAACCCCCTGGGCGTCATCTTCAACGCGCTCACCGCGCTGCGCCGCGGGCCGGGCGGCAGCGACCTGCGCATGTTGCTGGACATCGTGGGCGAGGAAGCCGACCGCCTCAACCGCATCGTCGGCGACCTGCTCGACTTCGCGCGCCCGTACGAGGCGGTGCGCAAGGCGGTGCCGCTCGAGCAGGTGGTGGCGAGCGCCATCGACGCCGCGACGCAGCTGTTGCCCGGGGTGCCGGTGAAGGTGGTCACCGAGCTGCCGCAGGCGCTGCCGCCGTTCTTCGTCGACCAGCACCTGCTGCGCCAGGCGCTCATCAACCTGGTGATGAACGCGGTGCAGGCGATGCCCCGCGGAGGCCAGGTGACGGTGCGGGTCGTCCGCGAGCCGCGCGGGACCGAGGAGTGGGCCTGCATCGAGGTGCGCGACCAGGGCGTCGGCATCTCGCCGGCCGCGGCCGGCCGCATCTTCGAGCCGTTCTTCACCACCAAGGCCACCGGCACCGGCCTCGGGCTCGCGGTGGTCAAGCGCATCGTCGACGCGCACCACGGCGACATCTCGGTGCGGGCAGCGCCGGGCGGCGGATCCATCTTCACCATCCTGCTGCCGGGCGGCGAGAAGGCCCCGCGGCGCAAGGAACGAGAACCATGATCAGACCAGGAGAGGGAACTTCGATGCGGTGGCTGCTCGCGGTGGCGGTGCTGGGTGGGGCGCAGGCGTGGGCCGACCTGCCGACGCTGGACGCGGTGGCGGTGCCGGAGACGCCGCTGTCGCTCAAGCTCCCCAAGGGCTGGTCGGCGCGGGTCACTCCGCCGGAGCACAAGACGCTGTCCACGGTGCTGAGCAGCTCGGCGGACTGCGCCACCGTGGACATCACGCTGGTGGTGCAGCTCGACCAGCAGAAGAAGGCGACCGCGGCCGCGGTGCTCAAGGCGCAGGTCAAGGGCGTCAAGCCCACGCGCCAGGGGGCCTACGAGTGCGCGGTCAGCCCCGAGCGCTCGGAAGCGACCTGCGCCGGCAAGGTGAAGGGCCTCACCGGCGTGGTGGCGGTCACCTTCTCCACCGCCGAGCCCGAGCCCTTCGCCACCCTGGGGAAGGAAGCGCTCGCGCTGGAAGTCCTCAAGAGCGTGGCGTGGAAGGGCGGCGCGGTGGACAAGCTGCCGGAGTGGAACCGCTACGCCACCGGCGAGGCGGCGGCGAGCTGCCCGGCGAAGTCGCCGTGAGCGCCGCGCTCCAGGCCGCGCTGGGCGCGGTGGCCCCGCTCGACGCCGAGGAGCGCGCCGCGCTCGAGGTGCTCAAGGGCTTCGCGGCCCGCCTGGAGCGCCCCTTCGCCCGCGACCAGTGGCCGGCCCACTTCACCGGCAGCGCGCTGGTGGTCTCACCCGCCACCGCGCAGGTCTGCCTGGTGCACCACGCCAAGCTCGGGCGCTGGCTGCAGCCCGGCGGCCACGCCGAGTCGGGGGACGGCGGCGACCTCCAGGCCACCGCGCTGCGCGAGGCGCGCGAGGAGACGGGGCTCGAGGTGCGCCTGGCGCCGGGAGCGCCCTGGCCCTTCGACGTCGACGCCCACCACATTCCCGCGCGCAAGACGGAGCCCGAGCACCAGCACCTCGACGTGCGCGCGCTCCTCGTCACCGCCGCGCCGCAGGCGCTGCGATACGACCCCGGCGAGTCGCTCGGGGCGAAGTGGCTGTCGTTCGACGAGGCGCTCGCGCTGTCCGACGAGCACTCGCTCTCGCGGCTCCTGCGCAAGGCGCGCGCGCAGCTGAGGCTGTAGCGCCCTTCAGGGACAGCGGAAGCGCAGCCGGTGGCCCGACGGCAGCTCGAAGACGAGTCCGTCGGTGAGCCACACGTCGGCGGTGACGGGAGCGCCGTCGATGCGCACCGGGTGGGCGTGGAACTCGTGGCGCAGCACCCAGGCGCCCGCCATGCGCTCGAGGCAGGTGAGCCGCGGCGGGTGCAGCTTCGACTCCACCACCAGGGCGCTGGAGCGCGCCGAGCCGAGGTCGACCCGCGGCAGCTGCAGCGGGTAGCGGCCGTCGACGAAGCCGCGCGCGGTGGCCGGGTCTCCCGCGGCGAGCTCGAGCCACGCCGGCCGCGGGGGCGGGGTGCTGAAGCTGACCTGGAGCCGCGGCATGCGCTGCCAGCACTTCTCGATGCGCGCGTCGAGCTGCGGCACCTGGGCCCGCTGCGAGCGGGTGAGCGGCAGCACCGCGCGCTCCAGCGTGGGCCCGGCGTGCTGCTCGAGCGCGTCCAGCACCAGGAGCGCGGTCTGCGCCGGCGGGCCACAGGGCGGGCCACCGTGGCTCGGTCGGCCCTGGAAGGCGGCGAGGTCGACCTCCACCGTGCGCAGGAAGCGGCCCAGCGGGTGGCTGCAGAGCTGGGCGATGAGCGCGGGCGGCAGCGAGTGGGTGGCGTCGGCGCTGGGGAACAGCTGCACCGCGTCGAGGAAGCCGTGCTGGAAGGTGGGGCGGACCTGGCGCCGCAGGTAGGTGAGGGCGGCGAGGAAGTGGCGCGCCAGCGGGCCTTCGCCGCTGCTCGACGCGGTGAGCATCCACTCGCCGAGGCGCTCGCCGCGCTCCTGCAGCCAGTCGGCGTAGACGCGCCAGCGCTGCGGGTCGTGGGGCGCCTCGGCGATGGCGGCCTCCAGCGCGGTGGAGCGCTGCTCCGCGGCGGCGTCTTGCCCGTAGCGGAAGGTCGGCCCCCCGGGAAATTCCAGCCGGTCGCCCGGCACCAGCGTGCGCGCGGCGCGGCCGAGCAGGCCGCCGTTGAGCCGGGCAGGGTTGTTGCCGCCCAGGTCTTCCACCTGCCACAGCCCGGAGCGCCAGCTGATGGCGGTGTGGCGCCGGCCGAGCTGCGAGGAGGCGATGGACACGTCGCAGTCGCGCGCGCGGCCGAGCAGGAAGCGGTCGTAGCCGAAGAGCGCGAGGCGGCCGTCGGTGAGCCCGTGGACGGCGGCCTCCCCCGGCGCGGAGAGCTCGAGCCAGGCGCTCACGCGAGGGCGCCCTGGGTGAAGCGCACCGTGGCGCCGGCGAGCTGCAGCGCGTCGCCGTCGCGCAAGAGACACGCCTGCACCGTCACCCCGTTGGCCTGGAGCGCGGTGGCCTGCGCGCGGGCGAGCCAGCGCCCGCCGACGGGGACCAGGCTGACGCCCACCGCGGGCACGCTCACCTCGCCGTAGAGCAGCACCCGGGCGCCCGCGAGCAGCGGGGTGGGCGGCCCTTCGTAGGTGAGCTCGTGCAGCAGCAGCGGCTCGGGCGCGAGCTGGGCTTCCAGCGCCGCCTGGCCGGGCCGCAGCGCGAGCAGCTCGAGCGGCGTGACGAGGTTGCGCCAGCGCTGCCGGAGCGTGGCCAGGTACGCGCTGGCGACCGGCTCCGGATGCCACTGGGCGAGCCCGAGCGAGAGCGAGCGCAGCGCGGCGAGCGGAGACATGGTGGCCAGCATGCGCAGCAGCGCGCCGGCTTCGGCAGAGGACAGCTCGGCGCGGGCGCTGCCGGTGGGGAGGTCGACCTCCAGCGCGCGCAGGAAGCGGGCGGCGGGCGAGCGCACCAGCCGCGAGGCGAGCGCGTGGAGCGAGCGGCGGCCTTCTCCCACGTCGAGCGCGCGCACCACCGCGCTCTCGAGGAAGCCGTGGCGCCAGGTGCCCGAGAGGTCGCCCGCGCGCCAGGCGGTGGCGCCGGCCCCGAGCCAGCGCGCCGCTTCCTCGGGGGTGCGCGGCTGCGAGCGCTGGATGCGCGCGCTCAACGCGTCGCCCCGCTCGAGCAGGTGGTCGGCCCAGACGCGCCAGCGCTGAGGGTCGTCGGGCTGCTCGAGCACCGCGGCCTCCAGCGCCGGGTGGGGGTGGCCGCCGTCTTCCTGGAGCAGGAGCCGCACCGAGAGGTCGCCCACCTCGAGCACGTCGCCGTGGCCGAGCGCGCGGGTGCGGAAGGGCTCGCCGTTGCAGGTGACGCCGGGGGCGCCTTCGGCGGTGGGGCCGGTGCTCGACAGCGTGAGCGAGAGCACGCGGGCCGAGATGCCGGGGAGCGCACAGGGCGCGGCGCCGAGCGCGAGCCGGTCACCCGGCTGGGCCCCGCTCCCGTGGGGAGCGTCGAGCACCTCGATGGCCGGCAGCGGCGCGTGCGTCACGGCGTGCGCCACGATAGCCGCGCAACGAGGCATTTCCACCGCGCGGCGCGCGAGGCAGGCTCACTGGGGCCCGCCATGAAGCGCATCCTCCACCTGTCGGATCTCCACCTCGGCCAGGACCCGGTCGGCCAGGTGCACCTCTTCGAGTCGCTGGTGGAAGCGGTGCGCGCGCTGAGCGTCGACCTGGTGGTCTTCACCGGCGACGTCTTCGATTCCAGCACCCTGCCGGCCGAGCAGGCATGCGACGAGTTCCTGGCGCTGCTGTCGCGGATCCGCCGCGAGGTGGGCGAGGTCCCCGCGCTGGTGCTGCCCGGCAACCACGACCGCCGCGACGCCGGCCTGGTGGCGCCTTTCGACGGGGCGCTCTTCGCGGCGCTGGCGGCGCGCGCGCGGACGCAGCCAAACCTCACCGTGCTGGGCGGCCACGTGCCCTTCCTCGCCCACCGGGTGACGGTGCCCGGCCTCGCCGCGCACGTGGTGGCCTACGACTCGACGTACCTGCCCCGCGGGCTCCTGTCCGCCGGCGGCGTGCTGCGCCAGGAGGACCTGCTCGAGGTGGGCGAGCAGCTGTTGCCGTTCGCCGGAGACGGGCTGCCGCTCCTCTTCCTGGTGCACCACCACCTGGTGCCCACCCCGGTCACCGACACCGGCACCATCGACGTCAGCCGCAAGAGCCCGCTCACCCGCTTCCTGGTGCGGCACGTGCTGCCCGAGCTGGTGGCCTTCGGCGACCACGAGGAACTCACGATGACGGCGATGGGCGCCGGCACCGCGCTCAGCACCCTGCACTCGCTGGGGCGCCCGGTGGTGGTGCTGCACGGCCACAAGCACTACCCGACCGCGCGGCTGCTCAAGGGGCTCGAGCCGGGCGACGGCGACGTGCTGCTGTTGGCGGCGGGGTCCTGCGGCACCTCCGAGGCGTGGCAGTCGGCGCCGCACTCCGAGGCTCCGCGGCTGTGGCCGAGCTTCAACGTGGTGGAGCTCGACGGCGAGGTGCTGCGCGCGCGGAGCGTCGCCTTCCCCCCGGCGAGAGACGGCCGCACGCCGGCAGTGGTGAAGCCGCGGCCGCTGGCGGTGGTGCGCCAGGTGGGGCTCGCCTGGGACGTGGCCCGGCCCGAGCCGCTGCCGCCGCCGCCGGAGCCCACGCTGACGCTCAACGAGGCGGTGCTGCGGCTGGTGCCGTCGCAGCGCCACCTCGACCGCCTCGACGTGGTCACCACCCGCCGGGTGGACGGCGGCCAGGCCGAGTACCAGGAGCTGGTCGAGGGCCCCCCGGGCGCTCGCCTGGAAGAGGTGCGCGTGGGCGGCGTGCCGCTCGAGGACGTGGCCGCGCCTGCCACGCTGCAGCTGCCCGACGGCCGCGAGGTGAGCTACCGCCTCTCGGGCGGGGTGTGCGCGAGCCTCGACGCCGCGGCCCAGGAATACGGTGTCGGCTGGGCGTACGAGTGGGTGGGGCTGCTCAACCGCTACCGCTGTGCACTGACCCGGCTGCGCGTGGGCCTGGGCCCCGTCGACCCCGCGCGGCAGCGGCCATTCGCCTCGGCGACCGACCTCACCACCGGCAAGGAGCGGGTGGTGGAGCTGCAGCGCGACGACGCCCAGCGCAGCTACGTGGTGGAGCTGCGCGACTGTCCGGCCCGCACGCTGCTGCGCGTCACCTGGCCGCTCGCGCCCCGCCCGGGCTGACGCAGGGCGGCGAGGACCGTCAGCTCGGGAACGCAGTGTCCACCCGAGGTGACAGGCGCGGCCCCGCAACCGCGCGCTGATCCACGGCTTCGTCTTGGCGCGGGCGTTGAATCTCCTGGGCCGCATGAACGCCCTCTCGCCCCGCATCGTGAAGAGCCTCCAGCGCCTCGGCTACCGTGGCACCCGCGAGGACCTGAAGACGCTGCAGACGGCCACGGGGCTCACCCCCACCGGGACGGTGGACACCCGGACCGCCCACAAGCTGCGGACGCTGGTGGCGGTGAAGGCCCACCAGAAGGACCTCTACCTCGCGGGCATGAAGGGCGGCGCGGTGAAGCAGGTCGAGGCCCGCCTGGCGCGGCTCGGCTACGACGTCGGCGCGAAGGACGGGGTGTTCGACGCGGCGCTCGGGCAGGCGGTGAAGCAGTTCAAGCAGGCGCACCCCGCGCTCCACAACGCGGGCCAGTACTTCGGCTCGCCCACCCGCAAGGCGCTGGCCCAGGAAGTCGGCCGCCGCCACCACGCGCCGGAGCACGTGCGCGTCAAACCGCTCGCCTCGCGCAAGCGCCTCGACGCCGCCACCACCGCGGAAGTGGCCAAGCCCCGCACCGACGGGCAGGTGGGCCTGGGCGAAGGCGACTCCGGCCGGGCGGTGCGCAACATCGAGGCTCGGCTCAAGGCCGCGGGCTTCAACCCCCAGAAGGCCGACGGCACCTTCGACGCGCGCACCACGGCGGCGGTGAAGGACTTCCAGCGCTCGTCCAAGCTGCCGATCACCGGCCGCGTCGACGGCGCCACCTGGAAGGCGCTGTCCAAGTCGTACCTCTACGCCCGCAACGACACCTCGCCCCGCCAGGCGCTCAACGAGCGCTCGTACGCGGTGCTCAAGACCGAGCGGCAGCTCGCCAAGCTCGGCTACCACCCCGGCAAGGTCGACGGGCTCTTCGACGCCCGCACCCGCGCCGCGGTGAAGGCCTTCGAGAAGAAGCACCACCTCGGCCGCGACGGCGAGGTGGGCGCCCGCGAGCTCAAGCTGATGAAGAAGGACCTCAAGGGCGGCGCGGGCAAGCGCGCCTACGACGTGGCGCACGGGCTCATCGGCAAGGCGGCCACCTGGCTGCAGACCCACGGCCCCATCGCCCCCTTCATGCACGACGGCGTGCCGCAGAACGTGAACTGCGCGAACTTCGTCTCGGCCTGCCTGCAGAAGGCGGGGCTCATCAGCTCGGGCATGCACGACGACACCGTGTCGGGCCTGTCGAAGAAGCTGCGCAACAGCTCGCGCTGGCAGCACGTCTCGCTGGCGCACGCCAAGCCGGGCGACGTCTGCGTGGTGAACGGCGGCGGCCACGTGGTGATGTTCGCGGGTCGCGACAGCCACGGGAACCCGCTCTTCATCGGCAGCAACAACCGCATGAACGTCGCCGGCCACCCGCAGTACGTGTCGGTGCACGGCGGCTACAGCCCCATCGAGATCCTCCACTACAAGGGCTGACCTTCAGCTCGGCCGGCGCACCCGGCGGTGGCGGACGTCGTCGAGCCCGCCCAGCAGTTCGAGCGCCTCGAGCAGCAGCGCGCGCGCCGCGTCGACCCGGCGGTCGCCCAGGCGCTTGCGCAGGCGGCGGTCGAGCCCCTGCCGGTGCGCGCGCGTCGCCTGCACGGTGGCGAGGCCCCTGGCCGACAGCGCCACCCGGTGCTCCCGGCGGTCGTCCGACGGCGCGGGCTTCACCAGCGGCCCCATCTCGCGCACGGTCTTCGACACCGCCTGCTGGGTGACCCCGAGGAGCCCCGCGAGCTCGCCGATGCTCCGCGGCCCGCCGAGCAGGTGCTGCACCACGTAGCCGTGCGAGACCTTGAGCCGCGCGTTCCCCAGGGCCTTCAGCACCTCGGCGTTGACCGCGTCGCCCAGGAACTGCGCCAGGTACCCCAGGTCGAGCGAGGCCGGGTCGAGCATGTCGGTTTGATAGCACAACCAGAGTTGTGCAACCATGGTTGTATGAACGATCTGCGAGCGGCGAGCCTGGAGTATCTGAAGACCATCGAGGCGGGCGGCGACGTGGGGGTGCACTACGCCCCCGACGCCGTGCAGCACGAGCACCCCAACGCGCTCACCCCGGCGGGGGCCCGGCGCGACCTGGCCGGCCTGCGCGCGGCCGCGGAGCGGGGCAAGGCGGTGGTGGCGGCGCAGCGCTACGAGGTCCACTCCATCGTGGCGCAGGGCGACCAGGTGGCGATGCGGGTGACCTGGCGGGGCACGCTCAAGGTGCCGGTGGGGAAGACGCCGGCCGGCGGCGAGCTCCTGGCGCACTTCGGGGTGTTCCTGCGCTACCGGGACGGACGAATCGTCGAGCAGCACAACTACGACTGCTTCCCGCCCTTCTGAAGGCGGCTCACCAGGCGTCGACCCAGCCGGGCGCGCCCATGCGGTGCAGGAGCGCGTCGAGCTGGGCGTCGAACTCGCCGGGCCCGAGCCGGGCGCGGCCGCCGTGACCCGGCAGCACCCACTCGACCGGGAGGCCGCGGAGCGAGGCGAGCGAGCGCTGCTGCTCGGGCCAGGAGTACCAGCACTGGGCGCGGTGGGCGTGGAGGGTGCCGTGGTGGCGGCTCGAGAAGAGCGAGTCGCCGGTGAAGAGCCAGCGACCGTCGAGCAGGAACATCACGCTCCCGCGGGTGTGGCCGGGCACCTCGAGCACCTCGAGGCCGTCGCGCAGGGTGGTGCGGGGGCCTGCGGCGAAGACGTCGGTGGCGAAGGGCGCCGCGCTCCGCTCGGTCTCGTGGATCCACACCCGGGCGCCGAACGCGGCGGCGTAGCGCTCGGCGTCGCCCAGGTCGTCGCGGTGGGTGAGCAGCACGTCGCGCAGGCCGCCGAGCGCCTCGAAGCGGCGCTTGAGGTGCGGCGTCCACCGCGGGCCGTCGACGAGCAGGTTGCCGCCCGGCCGGGCGATGAACCACGCGTTGCCGCCGTAGGCGCGGGGGGAATTGAAGCCACAGAGGTGGACGCCCGAGGCCGGCTCCAGCTCCTGGGGGAACACGTCCATCGACACCGGGCGGCCCTTCACCCCGATGGAGCCGGTGGGGCAGGAGAGGAGCGCGCGGGTGGCGGCGACCTCGTCCTCCGGGCTCTCCGGCTGGCGGGCGACGATGGTGAGCGCCCCGTGCTCTCGGAAGATGCTCGGGGCGCACTGGCGCGAGGCGTCGCAGCCCATGCAGGAGTCGTCGACGAACCAGGGGCCGGGGGCGCTGCCGGCGACGGCGCGGGTGGGGTCGGCCATGGCGGGTGTCTCTAACGCAGCGGGTCGGCCGCCGCAGGGTCCGCGGTTTGACGCGCGGTGAGCAGAAGGCCTATCTGCCGCCTCCCAACGCAAGGGGAGCGATGCGGCTTCACCACTTCGTCTGTGTCCTTCTACCGTCGCTGGCCCTGGCGCAGACGCCCGCGCCCGCGCCGAGCGCCCCGTCCGACGAGCCGGTGCCGAGCGAAGCGCAGGTCGCGCCCCCTGCTGCGGCGCCCGCGACCGTGCCGGTGGCGGGGGCGAGCACGGCGGTGGCGGCCGACGCGCCGGCGACCTTCAAGGGCTTCGACCTGCGGCTCACCGTCTTCTCGTCGTCGGGCGTCTTCTTCGGCGCCGAGGGCTACAC
>JAIBBQ010000202.1 GCA_019694595.1 Myxococcaceae bacterium | reverse complement strand
GAGCAGGTCGCGCCGCCGCCGCCACCGCCTCCTCCCGCCAGCGCGATGGAGTTGCCGCCGCCGCCGCCGCCGCCTCCTCCTCCGACCGACGCACCGCCGCTCCCGCCGTCGACCTCGCCGGCCGCAGCGGCCACCGGCCCCCAGGCGAGCGACGTGGTGAAGGACCCCGTTCGCTACTCGCGCTTCTCGGCGGGCCGGGGCGGCGCGCTCTTCGTCACCGCCGAGGTGCTGGCCGGCATGGTCGGTGGCGGCATCCTCGGCGCCGGGCTGGTGCAGAGCTCGGGCAACGGCGATCTGCGCCAGGGCGTCTTCTTCGGGCTCCTCGGCGGCGGCCTGGCCCTGGGCACCACGGCGATGGCGGTGCAGTACTTCCACGGCATCGGGCTCTCGAGTGCAGGGGCGATCTCGCTCGCCGCCGGCGTCGGAGGCTTGCTCGGCCTGGGCATCATGGTCGGCGCCGCGCCCACCGGCAGTCTCGCGGGCTGGGGTGGGGCGCTGCTGGCCGGCAGCCAGGTGGGGGCGGCGCTCGCCCTGGCCTTCACCTGGGGGCTGGAGGACCTGGACCCGGAAGACCTCTCGCTGATGGGCATGACCACGCTCTACGCCGAGGTCTTCACCCTGCTGGTGACCCTGGCGGTGGCCAACAACACCCCGCCGGCCTGGCCCATGCTGGTGGCCCCCGCGGTGGGCATGGCCATCGGCGCTGGCATCGCCCCCTTCGTCAGCATGAAGCCGGGGCGGGTGCTCAAGCTGACCGGTCTGCCGCTGGGCGTGGGCCTGGTGCTCTTCTACCTGGGCTCGGCGGTCTTCGTGGGCAGCCCCAACGGGAACACCACGCTGGCGGTGGCCGCGATGGCGGCGATCGCCGCGACCTTCACCCTGACCTTCATCTTCACCATGGAAGACGAGCCGGCTTCCGCAGGGCCTCAGCGTGCCCAGCAAGGCGTCACCGTGATGCCCAGCGTGGCGGTGATGCCGGCGGGGCGGCGCAACGAGGCGCTCGCCGCCGGGCCGAGCCTGGCGATCACCTTCTGAACGGCCTCAGGGCGTTCGGGGCCTGCCGAACTGCCGGTCGAGCGCCAGGTTGAGCCGCAGCACGTTGACCCTCGGCTCGCCCAGGAAGCCCAGGTCCCGGCCTTCTTCGAGCGCGGTGACCAGCGCGGCCACCCGCTGGGGCTCGACCTGGCGGGCCTTCGCCACCCGCGCCACCTGGTAGCGGACGGCCTCGGGGGACAGGTGCGGGTCGAGCCCGCTCGCCGAGGCCGTCACCAGCTCTGCCGGCACCGCGGGTTCTCCTTCGGGGTTCTCCGCCCGCACCGCGGCCAGCGCGGCGGCAGCCGAGTCCTTGAGCTTCTGCGACGTGGGCCCCAGGTTGCTCCCCGACGAGGCGAGCGCGTCGTAGCCCGCCCCGGCGGCCGACGGTCGCGGGTGGAAGTAGCCGGCCGCTGCGAACGGCTGGCCGATGAGCTCGGAGCCGACCACCTGTCCCTTCTCGTCGGCCACCAGGCTGCCGTTGGCCCTGGAAGAGAAGAGCAGCTGGGCGAGGCCGGTGATGGCCAGCGGGTAGGCGAGGCCGGTGAGCAGCAAGGACACTGCGGTGACGCGGAGCGCGACGAGGACGAGACGGCCCATGGTGTCTCCTAGACGAGCCCGATGGCCTCGAGGCCGAGGTCGATGAGCTTGATGCCGACGAAGGGCACGATGACGCCGCCCACGCCGTAGAGCAGCAGCGAGCGCTGCAGGAGCGCGCCGGCGCCGAGCGGCCGGTAGCGCACGCCCCGGAGCGCGAGCGGGATCAGCGCGATGATGATCACCGCGTTGAAGATGACCGCGGACAGGATGGCGCTGTTCGGCGAGGCCAGGCGCATGACGTTGAGCGGCGCCACCTCGGGGAACACGCCCATGAACAGCGCCGGGAGAATCGCGAAGTACTTCGCCACGTCGTTGGCGATGGAGAAGGTGGTGAGCGTGCCGCGGGTCATCAACAGCTGCTTGCCCACCTCCACCACCTCGAGGAGCTTTGTGGGGTTCGAGTCCAGGTCGACCATGTTCCCGGCTTCCTTGGCCGCCTGGGTGCCGGTGTTCATCGCCACGCCGACGTCGGCCTGCGCCAGCGCCGGCGCATCGTTGGTGCCGTCGCCGGTCATCGCCACCAGCTTGCCCTTGGCCTGCTCGTCCTTGATGAGCTGCAGCTTGGTCTCGGGGGTGGCCTCGGCGAGGAAGTCGTCGACCCCGGCTTCCCGGGCGATCGCCGCGGCGGTCCTGGGGTTGTCGCCGGTCACCATCACCGTGCGGATGCCCATGGCGCGGAAGCGGGCGAAGCGCTCGGCGATGCCGCCCTTGACCGTGTCCTTGAGGTGAATGACGCCCAGGAGCCGGCGCCCGTCGGCCACCGCGAGCGGGGTGCCTCCCGTCTCGCCGATCCTCGCGGCCATGGCCTCGAGCTCGGCGGGGACCTCGCCCCCGAGCCCGCGCACGTACCGCGCCACCGCGTCGACCGCGCCCTTTCGGACGCTGCGGCCCCCGGCGTCGACGCCGCTCATGCGGGTCTGCGCCGAGAAGGGAACGAAGCCTTCTCGCAGCGCGGCGCCCTCGCGGGCCCGCAGGCGGTGGCGCGTGGCGACCAGGCTGACGATCGACCGCCCTTCCGGGGTCTCGTCGGCCAGGCTCGAGAGGTGCGCCGCGTCCGCGAGGTCCTCGACGTCGACGCCGGGGAGCGGGAGCAGGTCGCTCGCCATGCGGTTGCCCAGCGTGATGGTGCCGGTCTTGTCGAGGAGCAGGGTGTCCACGTCTCCCGCCGCCTCCACAGCGCGGCCGCTCAAGGCGATCACGTTCTTGCGCAGCAGCCGGTCCATGCCGGCGATGCCGATGGCCGAGAGGAGCCCGCCGATGGTGGTGGGGATGAGGCAGACCACCAGGGCCACCACCACCGTCGCCGAGAGCTTCACTCCCGAGTAGAGCGCCAGCGGGACCAGGCTGACGCAGGCGAAGAGGAAGGTGAGGGTCAGCCCCACGAGCAGGATGTGGAGCGCGATCTCGTTGGGCGTCTTCTGGCGCGCGGCGCCTTCCACGAGGCGAATCATGCGGTCGAGGAACGACTCGCCCGGGTTGGCGCTGATGCGCACCACGATGCGGTCCGACAGCACCTTGGTGCCGCCGGTGACCGCCGAGCGATCGCCGCCGCTCTCGCGGATCACCGGGGCCGACTCGCCGGTGATGGGTGACTCGTCGACGCTGGCGATGCCTTCGATCACCTCGCCGTCGCCGGGGATGACCTGGTTCGCCTCGACCACCACCACGTCGCCCTTGCGCAGCGAGGCCGCGCTGACGGCCTGTTCCACGCCGTCGACCAGCTTCCGTGCGGGGGTGTCCTTGCGCGTCTTGCGGAGGCTGTCGGCCTGCGCCTTGCCGCGCCCCTCGGCGATCGCCTCCGCGAAGTTGGCGAACAGCACGGTGAACCACAGCCAGAGACAGAGCGCGGCGCTGAACCACGGCGGGGCCGCCCGGGCCGAGGGGACGAGCAGGTCGCGGACCCAGAGCACGGTGGTGAGCGCGCTGCCCACCTCGACCACGAACATCACCGGGTTCCGCGCCACCTGGTGGGGTGCCAGCTTGCGCAGGCTCTCGACCACGGCAGGCCCGAGCATCGACGGGTCGAACAGCGCGCGCTGTCGTTGTGGGGAGGCCATGGTCAGTACCCCTTCCCGGCTTGGGCGGCGAAGTGCTCCACCACCGGGCCCAGGCTGAGCGCGGGGAAGAACGTCAGCGCGCCCACCACCAGCACCACCGCCACCAGCAGGAAGGTGAAGAGGGGCCCGTTGGTCGGGAAGGTGCCCGGGCCGGCCGCCACGGTCTTCTTGCCCACCATCGAGCCCGCGATCGCCAGCACCGGCACGATCATCAGGAAGCGCCCCGCGAGCATCGCCACCGCCAGCGAGAGGTTCCACCAGTCGGTGTTGGCGTTGAGCCCGGCGAAGGCGCTGCCGTTGTTCCCGGCGCCGCTGCTGTACGCGTAGAGCAGCTCGGTCAGCCCGTGGGGACCGGCGTTGTTCAGGGAAGAGACGCCGCGTTCGGAGACCGCGCTCCAGGCGGTGAGGGTGAGGATCACCAGCGGGAAGACGAGCACGTAGAGCATCGCGAGCTTCATCTCCTTGGCCTCGATCTTCTTGCCCAGGTACTCGGGGGTGCGCCCGACCATCAGGCCGGCGATGAACACCGCGAGCACCACGAAGATCAGCAGGCCGTAGAGACCCGCGCCGACCCCGCCGAAGACCACCTCGCCGAGCTGGATGTCGACGAGCGGCACCAGCCCCCCGAGCGGCGTGAAGCTGTCGTGCATGGCGTTGACCGCGCCGCACGAGGCGTCGGTGGTGACGGTGGCGAAGAGCGCCGACGCCGCGGTGCCGAACCGCACCTCCTTGCCTTCCATGTTCCCGAGCGGCTCCGAGAGCCCCAATCCGCGCAGCGCCGGGTTCCCCTGTGATTCCGCCCACCAGCAGACCCCGACGCCGGCGAAGAAGAGCACCGCCATCGCGGCGAAGAGCGCCCAGCCCTGGCGCGCGTCCTTCGCCATCCGTCCGTAGGTGAAGGTGAGCGCCGCGGGAATGGCGAAGATCAGCACCAGCTCGAGCAGGTTGGTGAGCGGGGAAGGGTTCTCGAACGGGTGCGCGCTGTTGGCGTTGAAGAACCCGCCGCCGTTGGTGCCGAGCTCCTTGATCGCCTCCTGGGAGGCGACGGGACCGAGCGCCAGCGTCTGGCGCGCGCCTTCGACGGTGGTGAGCTCCACCGACGCCGACAGCGTCTGGACGACGCCCTGCGAGACGAGCAGCAGGGCGATCACCGCGCTCAGCGGCAGCAGCACGTAGAGGAGCGCCCGGTTCACGTCGACCCAGAAGTTGCCCAGGGTGCGCTGCCCTTCGGGGCCCGGGCGGCGGGTGAGGCCGCGTGCCAGCGCCAGCGCGACGCCGAGGCCTGCGGCCGCCGAGGTGAAGTTGTGCCAGGCGAGCCCCGCCATCTGCGTGAGCGGACTCATCGTCGTCTCGCCGGAGTACGACTGCCAGTCGGTGTTGGTGACGAAGCTGGCGGCGGTGTCGAACGCGAGCGCGGGCTCGACGCCTGCGAGGTGGCGCGGGTTCAGCGGTAGGACCCCCTGGGCGCGCTGGATCGCATAGGTGACCAGCAGGCCGAGCGCGCTGAAGGCGAGCAGCGAGGCCGCGTACTGCACCCAGGTCTGCTCTCCCGCGCCCTCGATGCCGCACAGTCGGGCCACGAAGCGCTCGACGGGGCCCAGGAGGCCGGGCAGGGGGCGCCGCGGGCCCTCGAACACCCGGAAGAGGTACCCGCCCAGGGGCGGCGTCACCGCGAGGACGAGCAGACAGAAGGCGAGGAGCTGGAGCCAGCCGGCGGAGGTCATGGCGTGACCTAGAAGCGCTCGGGGCGCACGAGCGCGTACGCGAGGTAGACGGTGAGAGCGGCCGCGACCGCGCCACCGAGCCAGTAGTCGAACGACATCTGCCGCTCCTAGAGCCGCTCGCACGCCAGGGCGTAGGCCCAGGCCAGCGCGAAGAAGGCCATCGCTGCGAGAGGAAGCACCGCATCCATCGGCTGCCGTTGAGCAGGAAGCGTGCCTTGCGCTTCCGCTGCGAGGGCCTCGGGGCGAGACCGCGCCCGTCGTGCAAGTTGCACGAGTCGGCCCGAACCATCGTGCAGCTTGCAGTGAGCGGTCCGGGCGCTCGGCGCTGGAGGCACCATTTCCCGAGTGAGCCTCCCGACTTCCATCGGCGGGCCTGCACGGTCGAGGTGGCACGGGGGCTGCTCAGTCCTCGCCCATGGTCACTGCAGCTCGCGTCGGAATTCCTGCCGGTCTGGTCACGGTGCTCCTCTCCTCGCTCGTGCACGCCCAGGAGCCTTCCTCGCCTTCGCTCGAGGAGCGGGTGCTGAAGCTCGAGCAGCAGCTGGAGGCTGAGCGCGCCGCCCGGAGCGCCCAATCACCGACGGCGGTCGATGCTGGTTGTCCCGAGGCGGTGTCCATCTCGGAACCCGCGGCGCCCTTCGCCTTCGCCGACTTCTCCTGGCTGCCGGGGAACGCGGGCTCGAGCGAGCGCCCCTTCACCGCCGGTCCGTTCACCGGGGAGCTGCGGGTGGACACCGCGTACCACCACAGCTTCGCCAACCCGAAGGACCACACCATCTCGGGCTCGAGCGAGGTGTTCCGCAGCGGCGAGTTCCAGGTCACCCAGCTCGGGTTCGGCGGCGACTTCTACTACCGAGGGGCGATGGCGCGGCTGATGACCCAGTTCGGGCTGTACTCCGTCACCACGCCCCGCAACGACGCCAGCACGGGCAACGGGCAGTGGCGGCTCGAGGACGCGTTCCGGTACGTCTCGGAGGCCTACGGCGGCTACCACTTCGACGTGCTGCACGGGGTGAACGTGCAGGCCGGCATCTTCATGTCGTACGTGGGCCTGTGGAGCTATTACAACTTCGACAACTGGACCTACCAGCCGTCGTACGTGTCCTCGAACACGCCGTGGTTCTTCAATGGCGTGCGGGTGCAGATCTTCCCCACCGAGCGGCTGAAGATCGAGCCGTGGGTCGTCAACGGGTGGCAGTCCTACGGGAAGTTCAACCAGGCGCCGGGCGTCGGCTTGCAGATCAACTGGCGCCCCAACGGGTGGTTCTCGATCCTCGGCAACCAGTACATCGGCACCGACACCCTGGGCCTGCCGGATCGCAAGCGCGTCCACTCCGACGACAGCGTGATGGTGAAGTACCACGACGACCCCGAGGGCCTCGTGAGCCGGGCCGCCGTTTCCCTCACGCTCGACGCCGGCTGCGAGTGGGGTGGCGGCGTCTCGTGCGGCGACCAGTTCTTCCTGGGCTTCATGGCGTACCACCGGCTCTGGTTCCTCCGGAACACGGTCGGGTTGACGGTCGGCGGCGGCGCGATCACCAACCCGGGGCGCTACCTGGTGCTGCTGCCGCCCATCAACGGCGCCACCGCGCTCTCGGGCACGCCGTACTTCACCTACAACGCAGGTGACCCGTATCAGGCGTGGGACCTGCAGCTCTCCGCCGACTACTCCCCGGTGCCCTTCGCCACCTTCCGCGTGGAGTTCAACCACCGCGCGGCGAGCGTGCCGTACTTCACCGGGCCGAACGGGGTGACGCCGCCGGGAGGAAACCAGGGCGTGCCGGGCTCGATGGTCGATGGGTGGAGCCCGGACCTGGTGAAGAGCGAGGACCGCCTCACCGCCGCGCTGATGATCAGGATCTAGGGTGACTCCAGGCGTCTCGACCCCGATGCACTAAGAAGCCGACGTGGCCCGCGCTCTCCACGATCCAGACCTCGCACCGGCGCGCGCCCGGCCCTCGGACTTCCTCGAGCTCGTCGAGCGGGGCAAGCGCGGCCGGCTGAAGCTCTACATCGGCTTCGCCGCCGGCGTGGGCAAGACGTACCGCATGCTCGAGGAAGCCCACGCGCTGTCCCGGCGCGGCGTGCAGGTGGTGATCGGCTTCGTGGAGACCCACGGGCGCGCCGAGACCGAGGCCCTGGTCACCGGCCTCGAGCAGGTGCCGCGCAAGGTTCACGAGTACCGGGGCGTGTCGGTGGGCGAGATGGACCTCGACGCGGTGCTCGCACGCAAGCCGCAGGTGGCGCTGGTCGACGAGCTCGCGCACACCAACGTACCGCTCTGCCGGAACGCCAAGCGGTACCAGGACGTGCTCGAGCTCCTCGCCGCGGGCATCAACGTCATCGCCGCCTTCAACGTGCAGCACCTCGAGAGCCTGAACGATCTCGTGCAGCGCACCACGGGCGTGGTGGTGCGCGAGACGGTGCCCGACAGCTTCGTGAAGATGGCCGACCAGGTGGTCAACCTGGACCTCGCGGTCGAGGACCTCCACGAGCGGCTCAAGGCGGGGAAGATCTACGCCCCCGAGAAGGTGGACCGCGCCCTCGACGGCTTCTTCACCCGCGAGAACCTGTCCACGCTGCGCGAGCTCGCGCTCCGGGAGGTCGCCGAGAGCCTCGGTCGCAGCACCGCCGAGCCGCGCCAGGTCGAGCGGCCCGGGCCTGCGATGGGGCGGGTGATGGTGGCGCTGTCCAGCCACCCGCCGCGGGCCAAGGCGCTGCTGCGCCGCGGGAGCCGCATCGCCGGCAAGCTGAACACCGACTGGTTCGTGGTCTACGTGGAGACGCCCCGCGAGGCGCCCGAGCGCATCGACTCCGAGGCTCAGCGGCACCTCCTCGCCAACCTGCAGCTGGCCCGCGAGCTCGGCGCCGAGGTGGTGAAGGTGCAGGCAGACGATCCGGTGCGGGGGCTGCTCGACTTCGCGCGGTCCCACGGCGTCGGCCTGCTCATGGTGGGCCGCTCGCAGCTCCCGCGGTGGAAGCAGCGCCTCGGGCTCGGCGCCGACCTCCGGCTGGTGCGCGAGGCCGACGATCTCGACGTGCAGGTGGTGTCCTTCGAGGAAGGGCCCACCACGTGATGACCTTTCGCACCCGCCTGCTGCTCGCCGAGGCGCCGCTGGCGCTCGCCCTGGCGGTGATCGGCCTGGTCGCCGTGCTCACCGTCGGGCAGCTCGGCCGGGCGGGCGAGGAGGTGCTCGCCAACAACTACCGCAGCGTGCTCGCCGCCCAGCGCATGAAGGAAGCCCTGGAGCGCATCGACAGCGGGGTCCTCTTCGTGCTCGCGGGGGAGCGCGCCAAGGGCGAAGCGCAGATCGCGCTGCACCGCCCCCGCTTCGAGGACGAGCTCAAGGTGCAGGAGTCCAACATCACCGAGCAGGGCGAGCGCGAGGCGACCGAGCGGCTGCGTGCCCGCTGGACCGCCTACCTCGAGGCCTTGCAGCGCTTCTCGACGCCGGGCGCCGACCCGCGGGAGGTCGAGTACCAGGCGCTGCTCGAGCCGCGCTTCCTCGACACCAAGGACGCCGCCGACGCGGTGCTCGCGCTCAATCAGGACGCGATGGTCCGCCGCAGCACCCAGCTCCACGCCACCAGCGAGCGCGTCAACGCACTGCTCGTGGCCGGGGTGCTCCTGGCGCTCCTCCTCGGCAGCTGGGCGGCGGTGAACCTGACCAACCGCGCGCTCCGGCCGGTGGGCGTGCTGCGCCAGGCGGTGCGCCGGGTGGGAACCGGCGACCTCGCCGCGCGCGCGGTGGTGAAGGGCCCCGCCGAGCTCGAGCAGCTCTCGGCCGACTTCAACGCCATGGCCGCCCGGCTCCAGGCCTACCGCGAGAGCTCGCTGGGCGAGCTGCTCCAGGCCCAGCACGCGGCCCAGGGCGCCATCGACAGCCTCCCGGACCCCGTCCTCGTCTTCGGCCTCGGGGGGCAGCTGCTCAAGATGAACCGCGCGGCGGAAGCGACCCTCGGGTTCTCGCTGGATGAGCCCGGCGAGCCGCTGTCCCGCGCCGCGCCACACGTGCGCGAGGTGCTCGAGCGGGTGCGCACCCACGTGCTGTCGGGGAAGGGCGCCTTCCTGCCCCGTGGGTACGAAGAGGCGGTGCGGCTCGAGGGCCCCGAAGGCCCCACCTTCCTCCTTCCGCGCGCCACCCCGGTGTACGCCGAGGCCGCGCTGATGGGCGCCGCGGTGGTGCTGCAGGACGTGACCCGCCTGCGCCGCTTCGACGAGCTCAAGAACGACCTCGTCGCCACGGTGGCCCACGAGTTCAGGACGCCGCTCACCTCGCTGCGCATGGCGGTGCACCTCTGCGCCGAGCAGGCGGTGGGGCCCATCACCGAGAAGCAGGCCGACCTGCTCTTCGCCGCCCGCGAAGACTGCGAGCGCCTCCAGGGCATCGTCGACGACCTGCTCGACCTCTCGCGCATCCAGTCGGGGAGCCTGGAGCTCGAGAAGCGGGAAGTGACCCCGGGCGCGCTGGTCGACGCGGCGCTCGCCGCTCACGCCATGGCGGCGGAGCAGCGCGGCGTGCGCTTGAGCACCCAGCTCGAGCCGCTGGCGGGCCGGCTGGAGGCCGATCCGGCGCGGGTGGACCTGGTGCTGGGGAACCTGCTGTCCAACGCCATCCGCCACTCTCCGCCCGGCGCCAGCGTCGAGGTGGTCGTCTCCCAGCAGGGGCCGGCGGTCCGCTTCGAGGTGCGCGATCGCGGCGAAGGCATCAGCCCCGAGCACCAGAAGCGGGTCTTCGAGCGCTTCTTCCGGGTGCCGGGCACGTCCCGGGAAGGGGCGGGCCTGGGCCTGGCCATCGCGCGGGAGATCGTCGTCGCCCACCACGGCGACATCGGCGTCGAGAGCGCGCCGGGGCAGGGCAGCCGCTTCTGGTTCACCCTGCCGCTGGTCGCCTCAGCGGCCCCCGCCTGACTCCTCGGCTTCCCACTTGCGGCGCTTGCGGTACAGGGTCGAGGCGTCGACGCCGAGGATGGTCGCGGCTTCCTCGAGCGAGGAGGTCGATGCCAGCACCCGCAGCACGTGCTCCCGCTCGATCGCCTCCAGCGTGTGACGGCCGCCCAGCGCCACCTTCGGTTCGCCCGCGCTGCCGGCGATCTTCCCGGGGAAGGCCTGGGGCTCGATGCGGTCGCCGGGCCAGACGATCAGCGCCCGCTCGATGGCGTTGCGCAGCTCGCGCACGTTGCCCGGCCAGTCGTAGCGCTGCAGCATCGCCTCGGTCGCCTCGGAGAGCTCGACCCGGGAGCGCTTGGAGGCCCGGGCGAAGAAGGTCACGAAGCCCCTGGCCAGCGGCACGATGTCTTCCCGGCGATCCCTCAGTGACGGCACCATCACCTCGATGACGTTGAGCCGGTAGAGCAGGTCTTCGCGGAAGCGGCCTTCGCGCACCGCCCGCTCGAGGTCCTGGTTGGTCGCCGCCAGCACGCGCACGTCGGCGGTGCGGGTCTTGCCTTCGCCGAGTCGCTCGAACTGCTTGTCCTGCACGAAGCGCAAGAGCTGGGCCTGGAGCCCGGCGCTGATGTCGGCGATCTCGTCGAGGAAGAGCGTGCCGCCTTCCGCCAACTCGACCCGGCCGGGCTGGTCCTTGATCGCCCCGGTGAAGGCCCCGCGGGCGTGGCCGAAGAGTTCGCTGGAGAGGAGCTGGTCGGTCAGCGTGGGGCAGTTGACGGTGACGAAGGGTCGCGCCCGGCGGGCACTCAGCGCGTGGAGCGCGCTCGCCAGCACGCCCTTGCCCGTGCCGCTCTCGCCGCGGAAGAGCACCGTGGCGTCCGATGGGGCCGCGCGTTCGACGAGCGCCTGGGCGGCCTTCATCGCCGGCGCCGCCGACTCCAGCGCGAAGCCCGGTGTGGTCTGCGCCAGCTGCCGCTCCAGCGCGCTCACCTTCTGGTCGAGCCGCCGCCGCTCCAGGGCCTTGTCGACCAGCAGGCGGATCTGCGCGGGCGTGAAGGGCTTGGGGAGGAAGTCGCGGGCGCCCCGCTTCACCGCTTCCACCGCGAGATCGAACGTCGCGTACGCGGTGATCAACACCACGTCGAGCGCCGGGTCTGCCGCGAGCAGCCGGGGGAGCAGCTCGAGACCGCTCGCGGTGCCGATGCGGAAGTCGACCAGCGCGAGCACGAACGTGTGCTGCTGGAGCGCCGCCAGGGCCGCCTCGGGCGTCGCCGCCTCCACCACCTGGCAGCCGAGGCCTTCCAGGCAGACGCGCAGCGTCGCCCGGATGTTCTTCTCGTCGTCGACCACCAGCACGCCGGCTGCCATGGAGCCTCGTTAGCGCGGTCCGCCTCGCGCGGCGAGCAGTTGGCGTCGCGCGAGGACCGAGGTGAAAACTTTCGTCAACAGGTGCCCACTTTAGGTGTCACGGGGGGGACTCGCTTTGAACGAGGTCGTTCCGATATGAGACGCGCCTCTCGCTGCACTCACTCGAGGAACCCATGCGCACTCGGATCCTGTTGGTGGCCTGCTTCTCACTCCTCTCCGCCGGCTTGATGGACTGCAGCGGCGCCGGGGGCTCGTCGAGCGGAGGCGGCACGGGATCCAAGGGCGGCGGCACGGGCTCGACCGGCGGTGGCTCGGGCTCGGGCGGCGGCGGCAGCGCGCTCAGCGGCGGCGGCTCGGGTTCG
>JAIBBQ010000201.1 GCA_019694595.1 Myxococcaceae bacterium | reverse complement strand
AGACCGGCGCCGAGGCCTGGCTGCCCCTGGCGCTCGCCGCCCTGGGCCGCATGGCGACCCGGCGTCGTCCGGCGCGCTGAGCGAGGCATGAGGTCGGCGGGCCCCGCGACGGTGCGCGGGCCTGCTGCGCAGGGCCACCGCGGCCTGGCCCACAGCACGGCGCACAGCGCGAGCTTCGGCGCCGAGGGACCGACGAGGCGCTGGCCGTCGCACCGGGGCGCTCCCCGGCCGACTGCTTGGTCAAAGGGTACCGGTCGGCCTCACCGCGAGGCGCTGCCGAGGTCCCTCAGGACGCGTCGGCGCCCTGGACGTCGTTGGCCGCGCCGCGAGACGGCGGCCCGGTGCTCGGTGGATCCGGAGAGTTCCCGGAGAGGTCTTCGGCGAGCGCGCCACGGGCCGAAAAGGCCGCGCGGCGCGCTGCACGCCAGAAGAAGGCGACGCCTACTTCTTCTTCAGCATCTTCTTGTTCACCGGCTTGCCGATCTTCTTGGGCGCCGGGGCGGGCTTCGCAGGGGGCGGTGCCACCGCGGCCGGTTCCTCGGGCGCGGGCTCGGCGGCCATCGCCGGCTCGGCTCCAGCGGGGTCGGCGGCAGCGCCCGGAGCGTCACCCGCCATCGCAGGCCCGGTGCTGACGATCTCGAGATCGTAGCTGTACCCGCCCTTGATGGTGTCGCCACCGATGCCCTTCACCACCAGGTCGTACTTCCCGGCCTTCACCTCGACCGGGATGCTGGTGGTCTCGCCGGGCGCGCCAGTCTCGTCGATCACCTTGGCGCCGTCGGCGCCGGTGAGGGTGATCTCGGGGATCAGGGCGATCTTCTTCTTGGGCGAGATGACGTTGACGTTGAACTTGCCGCCGGTGGTCACGGTCCAGTGGAAGGTGTCGCCGTCCGACGAGGTCACCGAGTCGGAGCACTTCACCACCGCGTCGGTCATCTCCGTCTGGCAGCCACCGAAGCTCTTGGTGTCCACCGAGGGCGCGAAGATCATCACCGGCACCGCGGCCGCGGTCACCACGCCGCCGCCGATGAAGCTGAACTTCTTCGCCTTCTGGATGCTGCCGAGCAGCCCCTCGCGGCCCTTCGACGAGGTCATCATCGAGCGCCAGCCCGGCTTGACGATGCGCGAGCCCTCGAGCTTGCCGAGCACGAACAGCGTGCCGCCGTCGGCGGCCACCGACTTCTCGGTCGCCTTGAAGCCCACGGTGTACTTCTCGCGGTCGCTCAGCACCGGCACGTCGAAGGTCATCTGCCCGAACTGGATGTGCGAGCTGCCTCCGCTGCCGTTGAGCTCCTTCTTGAAGGTCTCCTTGAAGTTGTCGAAGTCGGCGCCCTTCGAGAAGTCGACTTCCACCGACCCGGTGCCGTCGTCGATCTGCACGATCGCGCCGCCCTTGACGGTGTCGAGCGTGTCGCTGCCCTTCACGGTCTTGGTGCCGTCCTGGGTGGTCTCGACCTTCTCCCAGAGCCGCTCGACCTTGACCTCGTAATAGATGCAGGGCGTGCCGCTGCACGGCGCGAGGAGCTGCTTCGCGGGCGGCTTGATCGCCCCCTCGGTGGACATCGCGCCCTTGGGGTCGCTCGAGGTCGGGTCCTTCTTGAGCTCACCGGTGGTCTTGAACGGGGCCGCGAGAATCCGCTTTCCCTTCAGGTGGTTCCAGAACCCGAAACCCAGCACGCCGAGGCCGACGATCAACACCAGTACGCCCATGGCTCAATTCCCCTCGCCGCCGGTCGAGCAGCGGCAGCAGTGACTTCGAGTGAGTGACCCCCTCGACCGAGGGTGGAAGCGTTATCCAACCGAGGTCAGATCAACAGCGAATAGATGCCGAAAGGTCCGTCACTCCCCTGCATCGGGGAATGACGGACCTCGGTGAAACGCGTCTCAGAGACCTCGGGCTGTCACTTCTTCTTCAGGCCCTTCGGCGCGGCCTTCTTCATCGGCAGCGCCTTGCCGGCGGGCGCCGCGGCGACGGTCTTGGCGGGCGCGGGCGGCTCGTCGCCGAGCAGCGCCTTCTCGGGCTGGGCGGCGGCGGCCTCGCCCATCGGCTCAGCGGACGGCGCGTCGGCGGCGACGGCGGCGGGCGCCTCTCCACCCAGCGCGGCGATCTCGAAGTCGAAGCTGAAGCCGCCCTTCACCATGAAGCCGTCGCCCGGCTTGACGACCACGGTGTGGGTGCCCGGCTGCACGTCGACGGTGACGGTGGCGTTCTCGCCGATGCCGGCGAAGTCCTCGGCGAGCACCTGCTCACCGTCCTTCACCTCGATGGCGGGCGCGAAGGCGACCTTCTTCGCCGGCGCGTACACGGTGAGCGCGTACTTGCCCGGCTTGGTGGTGGTCCAGGTGTACGTCTCGCCGTCCTTCGAGCTGACGGTGTCCGAGCAGCGGGCCCGGGCGTCGGTCAGCGTCGAGTTGCAGTACGAGGACGTGTTGGGGTCCGAGGGCTCCGACTTCGGCCCGAAGATCATCAGCGGGATCGCCGCCACCGCCGCCACGCCGCCGCCGATGAAGCTGAACTTCTTCTTCTTCTGGATGCTGCCCAGCAGGCCCTCACGGCCCTTGGACGAGGCCATCATCGAGCGCCAGCCCGGCTTGACGATCTTCGAGCCTTCGACCTTGCCCAGCACGAAGAGGTTGCCCGAGGCGGGCACCGTCTTCTCCACCGCGCGGAAGCCGATGGTCCACTTCTCGCGGTCGTTCAGCACCGGCACGTCGTAGTTCATCTGCCCGAAGGTCAGGTGCGAGCTGCCGCCGCCGCCGTTGAGCTCCTTCTTGAAGCTCTCCTTGAGGTTGTCGAAGTCGGCGCCCTTGGAGAAGTCGACCTGGAACGCACCCGTGCCGTCGTCGAGCGAGACCAGCGCTCCGCCCTTCACGGTGTCGAGCGTGTCGCTGCCCTTCACGGTCTTGGTGCCGTCCTGGGTGGTCTCGGTCTTCTCCCAGAGCCGCTCGATCTTCACTTCGTAATAGATGCAGGGCGTCTTGCTGCACGGCGAGAGGAACTGCTGTGCCGGGGCCTTCACCGCGCCCTCGGTGGAGATGGCGCCCTTCGGGTCATCGGACGTGGGGTTCTTCGCGAGCTCGCCCGTGCCCTTGAACGGCGCCGCGAGGATCCGCTTGCCCTTGAGGTGATTCCACAGCCCGAAGCCCAGCACTCCCAGCCCGACCACCAGCAGCAATGCTCCCGTGACGTCCCTCGTTCGAAGCGCCGCTCCCCCTTTGGAACGGCAGCGTGTGGGCGAGAGACCCGGCCCACCTTCTCGGTGCGCAAGAATTCGAAAAAGGTGGAAACGGCGCCGCGAGTGGAACGATCAGAAGCCGACGCGGCGCATGACGAAGCGCGGCAGGCCCTTGATCACGCCCATCACCAGGCCCCACATCGCCGGGGCGTAGACCTCGGGGAGCCCCAGGTCGATGGCGGTGAGCACCTGGTCGGCGACGGCCTCGGGCTCGCCGGCGAAGGGCGGCGCCTTGAGGCCCTCGGTCATGCCGGTGCGCACGAAGCCCGGCTTCACGCACACCGTCTTGAGCCCCTGGCCGCGGTAGCGGTGATCGAGCCCCTCGAGGTAGCGCGAGAGCCCGGCCTTGGCGGCGCCGTAGAGCACCACCGGCTTGCGGCCGCGGTCGCCCGCCACCGACGAGAACACGCAGAGCGTGCCGCCGCCGCGGCCGAGGAGCTTCTTGCGCGCCTCCTCGCAGAACAAGACGGTGTTGGAGAAGTCGACGGTGAGCACGCGCGCCAGCAGCGCGGGGTCGGCCTCGAGCGCTTCCTGGGTGGCGAACAGGCCGGCGGTGACGATGACCGTGTCGAGCCCGAGCAGCGCGTCCTCGGCGGCGTCGAGCGCCGCCTTGAACCCATCGGGCTTCTCGAGGTCGCAGGCGATGGTGGCGACGCGAATGCCGGGGGCGCCGCGCGCCCGCAGGTCAGCCCCGCTGCGCTCGAGCTCGGCGCTGTCGCGACCGAGCACCGCCACCGAGTCGCCGCGCTCGGCCAGCTTGCGCGCCAGCGCGCGGCCCATGCCCCGCGTGGCCCCGAGGACGACGGCCTTCACGGCGCGTCCCCGAAGAGACGAATCGACTGGCGGCTCTTGAAGCGCAGCGTGGGGTCCCACACCCTGCGCACCCGCTGGAACTCGGCGAGGCGCGGCTCCATGCGCTCGAAGTGCTCGCGGCGGGTGAAGGCGTCCTTCGCCAGGTAGATGCGGCCGCCCTCGGCGATCACGAACTCGTTGAGCGCGTCGATGAGCTGCTGGGTGTCGTCGCGCACCGCGATGTCCAGCGCGATGGAGATGCCCGGCATGGGGAAGCTGAGCAGCGCAGCGCTCTGCGGCCCGCAGTCCTTGATGACGCAGAGGAACGAGGCGCCCCCGCGCGAGGTGAGCAGCTCGAGGAAGCGGCGGGCGGCGTCGGGGCCTGCGGCGTCGGGCAGCACGCACTGGTACTGGGTCAGCCCGCGGCGGCCGTAGCCGAGGTTCCAGTCCTTGATGAAGTCGAGCGGGTAGAAGTACCGGAAGGGATCGACGATGCCCGACTTCTGCTTGGCGAAGTGCGACCAGTAGAGCCCGAAGTTGAAGGCCTGCACGCTCAGGCGGCCCAGCACCGCTTCCGGCATGGTGAACGGCACGCGCACGTCGGGCCACTCGGTGGGGAAGTTCGCCGGGGCCTCGTCGCCCCGCGCCCAGCGGCCCTTGAGGAGGATGCCGCGGCCCAGCGAGCTGCCGCGCGAGAGGCAGTCGATCCACCCCACCGTCATCGGCCACTCGTGCGCGGCTTCCTTGAGCTTGCGCACGTAGGTGTCGACGTCGGGGACGCGCTCCGACTCCTGGTAGATCCACGGCGTGGGGATGCGGCTGAGCGGGAACTCGACCTCGAGGATGTGGCCGGTGAGCCCCATGCCGCCCACGGTGGCGAGGAACAGCTCGCGCTCCAGGTCCGGCCCGCACTCGACGATGCGACCGTCGGCCACCTCGATGGACAGCCGGCGCACGTGGCTGCCGAAGCAGCCGTCGACGTGGTGGTTCTTGCCGTGCACGTCGGCGGCGACCATGCCGCCCAGGGTGACGAACTGGGTCCCCGGGGTGACGGGCACGAAGAAGCCCTTGGGCAGGAAGGTGCGATTGAGCGCCTTGAGCGACAGGCCGGCTTCCGCGCGCAGCATGCCGGTCACCTCGTCGAAGGCGAGGATGCGATCGGCCCTGACGGTGGAGACCACCAGCGGCTGGCTCGACGGCGGCAGCGACGAGTCGCCGTAGCTGCGGCCCAGCCCGCGGAAGAGCGGCGCGCGCGGCGCGCGGTGGAGATCCTCGGGGCGCAGCTCCACGCCCGGCACGAACTGCCTGCCCCACCCGCTGACCAAGCTCTCGCTGGAACGCATGCCGGAGAACTCGTAGACGAGCCGCGCCCAGCGCGCCAGGGGGCTCATGGCAGCTGCGCCCTGACCAGGCGGCCCTGTGGGTCGAGCGTCACCACCGGGCAGTATGGGCCCGTCTCGGTGCGCGTCCACCAGGCGGGGCTCCCTGGCGGCGCGAAGCGGTACTCGAAGACGCGGGTGCGCAGGAAGTTCGGGTGGTTGGGCGGGACGGAGGCGAAGAGCCCTTCCACCTCCGGCGCGCCTTCCAGGAGCCGCTGCTGGGCGCGCACCAGCCAGGGGTTCCCGCCGCAGTCGCCCAGCGCGGCGAACCACATCTGCCAGTCGAGGCGCGGCTGCAGGGGCGCCACGAACGCAGGCCTGCGGGTGAGCGCGCCCGGCTTCCACGGGAACTCGTACGGCGTCCATTCCACCCCGTCGCGCGAGCCTTCGAGGACGATCTCGGGCCGCGTCTTGGTCATCACCGCGAACGCGCCGTACCCGCTGTTCAGCAGGAAGGGGTGCAGCCGCTCGAGCGCGGACAAGACCGGCCGCGGCGCCGCGGACAGCCGGCCGGTGAAGGCGAGCGCGCTCCAGAGGATCATCGCCGCGGCCAGGGCCCAGCCGGCCACGTCGACCGCTCGGCCCGGCGGGCGGGGCTGGGCGGGCGCGACCGGCCACAGTCGCAGCGCGGCGAGCGCGCGATCGTCGAGCAGCGGCAGGCAGAGCGCGGCGGTCAGGACGTTGAAGTAGCTGTAGTTCCCTGCGGCGAAGAGCCCCACCTGGAGCGCGATCATCCCCGCCGCGGACGCGAGCCGCGCGCGCCGCGGGCCCAGCGCGAGCACCGGCGCGCCGAGCTCGAGCATGAACATCGCGCCGCAGAGCCCCTGCTGGGCCCACAGGGGGAGCCTCGCCAGCAGCACGCTCGACCAGGTGGGCAAGGGCTGCGTCCACCAGTGGTAGGTGAGCGCGGTCAGATCTCTCCAGCTCTCGTCGCCCGACAACAGCTTCACCAGCCCCGAGCTCAACGTCACTTTCACCGCCAGGAAGGCGACCAGCGCGCGCGCCCAGGGCCGGGGGAACGGCCCGGCGAAGGGAATGAGCGCCAGCGCCGACTCCGCGAGCAAGATGTCCCACTGGAAGGCGAGGAACGGCCCTCCGACGTGGATGAGCGACAGCCAGCTCACGTACAGCACGACCAGCGCGAGACGGGGGCGCACCAGCGCCGCCACCAGCACCGACGCCAGGCACCCGGCGGCGCAGAGCGCGTGCAGCATCAGGTCGCTGCTCGACAGCCACGCCAGCGTGGGCACCTCGAGCACCGCCGCTCCGCCCGCGCGCTGGGAATCGAGCGCCAGCGCCGCCGGCCAGATGCCTCCTGAGCCGATGAGGCCCGGCAGCTGGGCCCAGAAGCTGGCCACCGCCACCAGGGCGGTGAGGCCGTAGAGACGAAGCGTGAGGCGGCGGGTGGCCTCCATCGCGGCTCAATGTGCGCGCGCCGGCGCTACAGTGGAAGCGCCATGTGCGGCCGCTACACGCTCACCGCCGACCCGACCTTCGTGCAGGAAGAGCTCGGCCTGCGGGTGGCGCCTGCGCACCACCCGCGCTTCAACATCGCCCCCACCCAGGCCGCGCTGGTGGTGACCGCGCAGCGCCGCGACGAGGCCACGGTGGCGCGCTGGGGGCTCATCCCTCCCTGGGCGAAGGACGTGCGCATCGCCTCGCAGACGTTCAACGCGCGCGCGGAGACCATCGCCGAGAAGCCCGCCTTCAAGGACGCCTTCGTCCACCGGCGCTGCCTGGTGCCCGCCGATGGCTTCTACGAGTGGCCCCACGGGCAGCCGGTGCACCTCGCCCTGCCCCACCGCGCGATCTTCACCTTCGCCGGGCTGTGGGAGTCGTGGCGCAGCCACGACGGCGAGCAGATCGACACCTTCACCATCATCACCACCACCGCCAACGAGACGCTCAAGGGCGTGCACACCCGCATGCCAGTGCTGGTGCCGCGCGCGCTGCGCTCCACCTGGCTCGACGCCAGCGTCACCGACGCCCGCGCGCTGCTGGTCCCCTGGAGCGGCGAGACCATCTCCATCACCGAGGTCGGCGACGCCGTGGGCACCGCCAGCCACGAAGGCCCCGACTGCCTCGCGCCGCCCACCCGGCGGCAGCTCGCGCTCTTCTGACCTGGGCCGCGATTGCGCAGGCCAGGGCCGGGGTGTAGGGAAGGCGCCGACATGAAGCCTTCGACCCTTCTCCTCTGCGCGCTGGCGTTCTCCGGGTGTGGCCCTTCCGACGTGGCCGAGGTCGAGGCGCCCGCGCCCGACGAGGCAGACACCGCGGCCTCCGGGCTGGCCAAGGACAGCGCTGACCGCTCGTGCCAGGTGCTCCTGCGGCACGTGGAGCGGGTGAGCGACGGCCGCGGGGGCTACCAGGTCGCCTGCAACCGCGACGGGGTGTGCTTCTACGTCTGGCAGGGCGTGGTGGACGTGGCGACGGCGGCGCGCACCACCGGCTCGAAGGTCTACGTGCAGTACCGCGCCATCGACGCGCGCAGCTGGTCGCGCAAGCAGGCGGCGATGGCGCCGGGCGGGCCCCAGGGCTTCCAGCGCTACACGTTCCGGCTCGAGGCCAACACCGTGGGGCCCGGCATGAGCCCTACCTCGCTCCAGCGCGCGCGCATCGACCTGCTGCCGTACCTGCAGAGCGCCGACGGCTCGCGGCTGTTCGATCACAACCGGGTGACGCAGGACTTCGACAGCTACGCGCTGGTGGCGAACAACCAGTGGTCGGTGCCCGAGGACGGCGCGGCCTGCCGCCCGGCGAGCGCCAGCCGCGGCGTCGCCGAGTTCCGCGCCGGGTGGACGCAGGTGCAACACGGCCCGTTCCTCGCGGGGGGCACGGGGGAAATCGACTACGCGCTGGAGCGCCTGGGCAGCTGCCGCGGCACCCACAACGGCTACCCCGCCTGGGACATCACCGCCCGGGTGCGCTTCGAGCCGATGGGGACCGTCGTCGAGCAGAGCGTGCGCGGCTTCGATGCGCCCAACGGCGTGCCCGACGTCTCCACCCTGCACCCGGTGCCCTTCGTCTTCCGCATTCCCCAGGGCACGCAGCGGCTGTCGGTGTGGTTCGAGAACAACGGGCTGTGGTGTGGGCCGGCGTTCGACTCCAACCAGGGGGCCAACTACAGCTTCCCCGTGGCCACGGCGACGCCGCCCGCGGTGCGCTGGGTGGGCAACGGCGGCTCCAGCTTCGCGCGCGACTGCAGCGCGCGGCCCGGCATCCCCGAGCCGATGGTGCTCGACGGCTACGTGCGCGAGCGCGCGTGCAGCTTCCTCGAGCTCGAGGCCTGGGCTCCCGGGCTCACCGACGGCGACGGCGACCTGGCCACGCTGGCGGCCCGCGCGGAGCTCGCGCTCGACGGCAAGGCGTTGCCCGCGCAGTGGCTCACCCCGGTCGGCCGGGTCGGCAACAACTGGCGCTACCGCTTCGAGCTGCCGCGCGACCTGCTGTGGTACGGCGCGAAGTGGAGCGCGCTCTCGGTGACGGCGGCGTTCTCGGCCGACGGCGTCACCTGGGTGAAGGACGCGGCCCGCACCGTGAAGCGCGACCCCTCCTGGTGCAACCCTTCGTGGGGCAGCTGCCAGTAGGCGAAATCGAGTCGGCCCGGGCCGGAAACTGAGGCACACTCACCCGTGCGTTTGGCCCGAGAGATCAACACCGGCGAGACCGTGGTGCCGAGGGGCTCTCCGCTCCCGTGGCTCCTGCTCGCGCTCACCGTGCTGGTGGCCCTGGGCATCTTCGTGATGGCGCGCACCCGCCTCGCCGAGGAGAAGGTGCACACCGCCAACGCGCTCAAGGCGAACGACGACGTGATGGGGCGGCTGCGCACCACCGGCCAGGAGCTCGCGGCGCTGAAGGACCGGGCGACCGCGGCCGAGGCCAAGCGTGCCGAGCTGGAGGCGAAGCTGGCCGCGCTCGAGGAAGAGAAGCGCGGCCTGCAGGACAAGCTGGACGCGGCCGCCAAGCCGCCCCGGAAGAAGAAGTAGTCCGAGGCGTCAGCGACCGTCAGCTACGGCCACACCAGCCGGCCGATCGCCCCGTTGGCGCCCTGCTCGGTGTGGCAGGCGTTGCAGTCGCCCACCACCTGCGGCGTGCGCATGGTGGCGGTGCGGCCCCCCGCGGTGATGCGCGCAGTGAAGGGCATCGCGATGTTGGTGGACGTCGACGACGAGCGGAAGTTCCCGCTCGCGCCGCTCGGCACCATGGTCAGCGCGACGTTGCCGTTCTTGTCGATGATCTGGACCTTCGCGTCGCTCGGGGGCGCCGAGTAGCAGGTGTCCTTCTCGTGGAGCGTGGGGAACACGGTGCCCGAGAAGAAGTACGCGCGGAACGGCGCCAGCTGGGTGTGGCAGGCGCGGCACGCCAGGCCGGGGTTCATGTTGGGGCTCTCGGCGTTGCCGAAGGTCCAGAACTGGCCCGACGTGCAGCTCAGCGGGGAGACGGTGCCCGCATCGACGCGGTCGCAGGTGCCTTCCTTGGTGCCGCCGCTCACCCAGTTCGAGAAGGCGATCGCCTCGTCGGCGGTGAAGCCGGGGTAGCCAACCGGGGGCATGGGGTTGGTGCCGTCCTGCATGCGGATGAACGAGCGCTCGGCGCGGGTCTTGGTGGGGTCGGTCTCGGACTGGGTGAGGAAGTCGGCGCGCGTCAGCAGCGGGAACGGCGCCGCGCCGCGCAGCGGGACCTGATGGCAGGTGGCGCACTTCGCGGCCACCGCTGCCGCCACGTCGCAGGGCATCGCGCCGGCGTCGGTGATGCGCATGGTCGGAGTGCCGGCGTCGGCAGCGCAGTTGCCCGCCGGCATGCCGGCCTGCACCCAGGTGCTGAACGCCTGCTGGGTCACCTGGTCGACGTGCGCCGCGGGTGCCGGCGGCATCGGAATGTCGTTCGACGCCATGCGGACCACCGAGCGCTGCCCGTAGTTCTGCGACGGGTCGATGTTCGACTTGGCGAGGAAGTCGTCGCGGTTCACCAGGTGCATCGGCGCGCTCTGGGCGAGCACCTCGCCGTGGCAGCCGATGCAGCTGGCGTTGAGCATCGCCGCCACGTCGCACGGCAGGTCGGCCTTGATCATCGAGCTGGTGCCGCCGCCGCTGGCGCCGGTGCCGCCGCCCGAGCCGGTCGACCCGCCGCCACTGCTGCCGTCACCGCCTCCGGACCCGGTGGCTCCGGGGCCCTGCGCACAACCGACCAGCGCCACGACGGCGAACCACGGAGCGACGATTCTCATGGGAACTTAGGAGGGGACGGCCGGCCTGGAGGCTGCGGCTATCCGACATCGGCGCCCTCGGGTCAAGCGGGGGTTGGAGCCGAGCTCGAGGGGGGCGCTAGAATTGCGCGATGCTGAGCGTGCTCGCTGCCTTCGCCGTCGCCGCGTCGTTCCCGCTGCCCAGCCTCGACGGGAAGGCGCTGGCCACGGTGCCGGATCAGAAGGTCTTCCGGCTCCCCAGCCGGTTCGAGCGGATCCGCGACTTCTACACCCAGGAGTTCAAGGGGCAGGCCGACGTCACCCTGAAGGCGGAAGGCACCGCGGGCCAGCGGGCGCTGATCATCACCTCGCGGCGCAAGGGCGACACGTGGAAGAAGGCCACGGTGAAGGAAGGCGCGCTGGAGACGGTGGTGGAAGTGGTGCCGGTGATCCGCCTCGCCGACGAGACCATCGACGGCTCGGGCAAGCCGCTGGTGGAGCTGATCCTCATGCGCAGCCCCGAGGTGCAGAAGGCGCTCGAGACCATCGACCACGCGCCGAGCCGCTGACCTGAGAGCCCTCAGCTGCGGAAGGGGTTCTGCAGCACGATGGTCTCGCCGCGCTCCGCGCCCACCGAGATGCAGGTGATGGGCACGCCGACCAGCTCCTCGACCCGGCGCAGGTACCGCCGCGCGGCCTCGGGCAGATCTTCCACGGTGCGCGCGCCGGCGAGGCGCGGCTCCCAGCCGGGCAGCTCCTCGTAGACGGGCTTCACCCGGGTGAGTTCCTCGTGGTCGCCCGGCAGCTCGTCGAGCCGCTTGCCGTCGAGCTCGTAGGCGGTGCACACCTTGAGCGTCTCCAGGCCCGAGAGCACGTCGAGCTTGGTGAGCGCGATGCCCCAGAGGCCGTTGACCCGCACCGCGTACCGGAGCACCACCGCGTCGAGCCACCCGCAGCGCCGAGGGCGGCCCGTGGTGGCACCGAACTCGTCGCCCACCTTGCGCAGCCGGTCGCCCAGCTCGCCTTCCAGCTCGGTGGGGAACGGGCCGCCGCCGACGCGGGTGGTGTACGCCTTGGAGATGCCCATCACCCGGTCGATGGCGGTGGGGCCCAGGCCGCTGCCGACGGCCGCGTTGCCCGCCACGCAGTTGCTCGAGGTGACGAACGGGTAGGTGCCGTGATCGACGTCGAGGAGCGTGCCCTGGGCGCCCTCGAAGAGGATGCGCGCGCCCTTGCGCACCTGCTCGGCGAGGAACAGCGAGGCGTCGCGCACGTGGGGGCGCAGGCCGTCGGCGAGCGCGCCGTACTGCTTCACGATCTCGTCTTCGACCAGCAGCGGTTCCTCGGTGCGGGCCTGGCGCGCCAGGCGCTCGAGCTCGTCGTGGACCCCCGGGAGCCGCTCGCGCACCCGCCGCCGCAGCCGGTCGGGGTCGAGCAGGTCGCGCACCCGGATGCCGCGGCGGGCGACCTTGTCCTCGTAGCAGGGGCCGATGCCGCGCCCGGTGGTGCCGATGGCCTGGCCGCCGCGCGCCTTCTCGCGCAGGGCGTCGAGGTGCTTGTGCCAGG
>JAIBBQ010000200.1 GCA_019694595.1 Myxococcaceae bacterium | reverse complement strand
ACGCGCTGATGGGGGCGCAGGCGAGCCCCGCCCAGGCGCTGGCCGACAAGTACGGCGTCTCGGTGAGCTCTCCCGGGCAGCGCCGCTTCCTCGCCGCCATCGCCACGCTCGACGCCGCGCTCACCCGGCCGGGCGGCGCGAAGGGCGCCACCACCGCGCTGGTGGACCACGACGCGCGCCGCGACATCTTCCACCTCGAGGCGCTCTTCAAGGTCTACGGCGACGCGCTGGGGCCGGCCGCCGAGCCGCTCGCGGCGCAGGTGAAGGGCCTCGAGGACCTCATCGGCGCCACCACCACCTTCTCGCACGCCCTGAAGCTGGCGAAGGACCGCGGGGCGCCGCCCGAGGTCTCGCAGCGGCTCCGGGAGCTGCAGTCGGCGGCGATGGACGCGGTGGAGGCCGAGGTCGCCGCGCACTGGCTGCCCGGCAAGGACGGCAAGTCGCCCGCGGTGGCCACGCTCCTCTCGACGCTGAACCAGGCCGAGCTGCCGGGCGAGAAGAAGGACCGCAAGCTGGTGGCGAAGTGGTTCACCCACCAGGCGGAGAAGATCGGCCGCACCGACTACGCGATGGACCGGCTCGGCGACGGCGTGCACGCGCTGCGGCGCAAGCTGCGCTGGCTGGTGGTGACGATGGAGAGCCTCGACGGCCTGGTGCAGGTGGGCCCGGCGCGGACCAAGGGCGCGGCCACCGAGGCGCTGGTGAAGAAGTACCCGTCGACGCTCGCGCCCGCCCAGGCCGGAGAGAAGACGCTCGAGGTGCCGGCGGACGTCTTCGCCCAGCTCCAGGCGGCCATCGCGGACATCGGGGAGATCAAGGACGACGCCGAGGCCCGCGAACTCCTGGAGTCCGCGGCGCGCGACTCCGGCGCCTCGCCCGACGCCATCGACGTGGCGCTCGGCCCCGCGGGGAGCCAGGCGGACATGACGGCCCGGGCCACGGTGGTGCGCGACGGGCTGCGCGCTCAGGGCACGGTGGCTCAGCTCGCGGCCGCGTTCGGCGACTGAAGCAGCCCGCTCAGGTCCTGCCAGGGCGTCACGCACGGCGGCCCCTCGGCCCAGAGGAACCGCTCGCCGGGAAAGAGGATGGCGCTCGACCGGGTGCCGTAGCCGAAGGCGCTCAGGTGCACGCAGCTCGCCGCCAGCGGGTTCGCCTCGTCGTGCACCGCGAGCAGCCGCTGCAGCGTCGAGGCCTCGGGCCGCGCGGCACTCCCCCCGAGCGCGTCGCGCAGCCGGGTGGCGCGCTCCGCCTCGGCGGCGCCGTAGCTGCGCTCGGTCACCACGTGCAGGCCTTCGCCGAGCCACTCCTGGGTGAGCGTCTCGCCGTCGCTCCAGGTGACGCCCGCGCGCGCGCCGTCGGCGTAGACGAGGTGGAAGGCGTTGCAGCGGCCGGGAGAGAGCGCGCCCAGCCAGGCGTGCAGCGACTCGACGCTCGGGTGCGAGAGCGCGTCGACCACCAGCGCCCCGCGGGAGCCGCGCTCGGGGTGCTTCTGCGCGCCGAAGCGGTTGGTGACGCCGACCGCCAGCCCGCGCCGGTTGAGGCCGAGCCAGGTGCCGCCGGCCTGCTCGTCGCGCCCGGCGAGGAAGCCCTGGTGCCACCAGAAGGGACCGCGCGCGGGGCGGGCGAGCAGCTCGTCGCGGTTCGCCGCCAGCCAGAAGCGCCCGGGCTCGACGCCGAGGATGATGGAGCACACGCCGGCGTGTTTCGCAGGTGCGGTGACGGGAGGGAAGCCGAGCCGCTATGGTCGCCCGCGACATGCCTGCCCGAACCCCACGGACCGCTGCGAAGTCGACCACCACCGCGAAGGCGCCTGCCAAGGCCACCACGCGCGCGAAGGCGAGCCCCACCAAGGCCAAGGCCGCCGGCCACAAATCGACGTCGTCGATGGCCGCGGCGAAGAAGAAGGCGAAGGTGGCGGGCGTGGGTGAGGAGCTGACGCCGCGCACGCCCCCTGGCCCGCTGGTGGGCGTCGACGCCCGCCCCGCCGGGGGACTGCCGGGGAAGATCTACGACGCGATGGAGTTCTTCGCCTCCCGCCAGAACCTCGGCCCGGGCGGCGAGCTGCGCCTCTTCCACCACACCGAGGCCGCCTGGGGCACCCCGGGCCAGAAGACGTGGGTGAGCACCGGCAAGTCCGGCGGCGGCCTGGGCGACGGCTTCTACGTCTCCACGGTGCCCGAGACGGGCTATGGCCAGGCGGAGTTCCAGCTCGCGCTTCCGATGAAGGCCTTCCAGGGGAAGAAGATCTTCGAAGTGGAGTCGGGCGGGACCATCGTGATGCCCCCGGGCGTCGACATCCTCTCCTTCAAGTACCCGGGCAACGACCCGCGCACCTGGCTGGTCTTCAAGGACGGCAGCGCCGACTGGCTCAACAAGAGCGCGACCACCGCCGACTTCGACGCGCCGGGCGAAGCCATCGGCTGGAGCTGAGCGAAGGCGCGAGTGAAGACCGCGCTCCTGGTGGTCGACCTGGAAGGCGTGGCGGGCGTCGACGACGTCGAGGCGCTGACCTTCGCCAGCCGGAGTCACGACGAGGCGCGCGTGCTCCTCACCACCGAGGTGCGCGCCGCGGTCGAAGGCCTCGAAGCGAGCGGCTACTCCCGCATCGTGGTGAGCGACAGCCACCTGAGCGGGAGCCAGCAGGCGTCGGTGGTGGCCGGAGGTCTCCCGGCGAGCGCCGAGCTCGTCTTCCTGGCGGACGACGCCTACGCCCCGCTGGCGAGCGGGGTGGACGCGGTCGCCTGTCTGGGCATGCACGCCGCCGCGGGGACGGCCGGCTTCGCGGCGCACACCGTGGCGCCCCACTGCGCCTGGCGCATCGGGAAGCGGACCTTGAGCGAGCTCGACCTGGTGCTGGGCCTCGCGGCGGAGCGCGGCATCCCCCGGCTCTTCGCCTCCGGCGACGACGTGCTGGGCCGGACGTGGAAGGGCGACGGCTACGTCACCACCAAGCGCTCCCGCTCGGTGCTCGAGGCCCGCTCCATCACGCCCGAGCGCAGCTGCGCGGCGCTGCGGAAGGCCGCGGCGCGGTGCACGCCGCGCAAGGCCCCTGCGCTGCCGGCAGGAAAGCTCGAGCTGCACTTCAAGAGCCGCTGGCAGGCGGAGCTCGCCGAGCAGGCGGGCGCGCGCCGGCTCACCGACTTCAGCGTGCTCGTGCCGGGAAAGGGCGCCGAGGCGCGCTACCGCGAAGGGCTGCGGCTGGTGGAAGCCTCGGGCGCGCCGCTCGGCGACGCGCTGCGCGGGGCGCTCGGGTCGCCGGAGTTCTGCGAGGACGCGGGGACCCTGCTCGCCCGCGGCTTCTCGCGCACCACCGCGAGCGCGGCCGGCCCGGCGAAGAAGGCGCTGCAGGCGTTCCTGGCGCTGACGTCCGCACCAGCCGACGAGCCCCGCGCCCTGCGTGCCCTGACGCTCTTCATGCTGCGCGGTCACGCGCCGGACTTCTTCCGGGCTCAGCGGCTGGGCCCGGTCTTCGACGCGGCGCTGGAGGCCTTGCGCGCCATGCCGCTCGAGCTGGGCGGACTGAGCGCCCCGGTGGCGATGGCCCGGCTCGACGCGCTCTACGTGCTCGAGGCGGTGGGGACGCCTCGCACGGGTGCCACCGGGCTCGACGCCACCATCGCGGCCTGCGCCGCCGAGCTGCCGCTCTGGGCGTGGCTCCTCTCGCAGCTCGGCGCGCCGCTCGGGCTGTGCGGACGCTTCCCGGCGCCGCAGGGACTCGACCGGCTGAGCGAGCTCTACTTCCTCACCCACCTGGTGCTGCTGGAGACGCGCTACCTCTCGCGGCCGCTCGCACCCGCGCAGCTCGCGCCGGTGCTGGAGCGGCTCTCGCTGGCGAGCGACTGGGCCATCGCCCAGGGCAACCTGGACATCGGCGCCGAGCTCGCCTTCTGCCTGAGGCACGCCGGCGAGGCGCCGACGCCGGAGCTCGCGCGGCTCACCGCCTTCCTCGTCGCCGCGCAGGGCGACGACGGCTCGGTCTTCGAGCCGGGGGACCAGGGGGACCCGCACGGCACGGCGGCCGCGCTGCTCGCGCTGGCGGGCGAATGGCCGCGCGCGCGCCCGATAAGCCGCGCGTCCGAGGCGAAACGCCCGCGGCAATAGCGGCGCCACGGGCCGGGTTCAGTCGAGCCTGCTCGAGACCTGGCCTTCGGAGTGCGAGGTCTTCTAAAGGACTCCGGGCGATGCCCACCCCCGACCCCCAGGCCCTGCGCAGCGTGCCGCTGACCGGTCCGCTGTGGACCGCGATGCTGGGGCCTTCGGGCCCGCCGCTGCCGTCCCGCTCGCGGGAGCGTCTGGTGGCCATCGCGCCGCTCGCCGACTGCACGGGCGACGCGACGCCGCTGCCCGCCTTGCAGCGCGCCTGTGTCGCGGTGCCGCTGCTCCTCGCCGAGGCCATCACGCTGGAGACGGAGCACGTCGGGCAGGCGCTGGTGGCCACCCACGGCTCGTCGGGGCTCAGCGCCTTCCGGGAGCCGATGCCGCTCACCTCGGCACTCACCCTCGCCTCCCCCGCCACGCCGCCCCGCCAGCTGGTGACCGGTCACTTCTCCCGCGACGTCACCGGCGCCTTGCAGCTCGAGCTGCAGCTCCACGCGCTGGTGGGTGGCGCCGCACCGGTGGGGCTGCGCGCGAGCCGGGGGACGCCCGGAGAGCTCGCGGCCCGCGTCGAGCGCGAGCTCCTCGGTGCGCTGGGCCGGGCGCAGACGCCACCGCTGCCGCGCGCCCCCAGTGACGACGTCGCGCTCGCGGTGGCCCACGAGGTGCTCGTGCTCACCCTGCTCGCACGGGGCAAGCTCGACGGCGCGCAGGCCTGGGGCGGCGCGGAGACCGTCGACCGCGCGCTGGCCTGGGCGAAGGCGACGCCGGCAGCTGCCACGCCCGTGCTCCACGCGCTGGCGGCACACCAGGCCGCCACCCTGACGGGCCGCCCGACGGCTCCCGCGGTGCGCACCGCGTTGCTCGAGCGGCTGGCCGCCACGCCTTCGCTCTCCAGCTGGGCGAAGGCCTTGCCGGCAGGGGCGGTGCCCTGATGGCCCGCGACGAGGACCTCGCCCGGGCGGTCGCCGCCTGGCGCTCGATGTTCGGCGACCGCACGCCGCGCACCGAGGACGAGCTGCGCGACGAGCTGTTCCATCAGTCCTCCGAGCCCGCCAACGTGGTGGCGCTGGTGGTGCGCCGCCACGGATTTGAGGCATTCTTGAAGGCACTCCGCCCATGAGCACCAAGGTCCCGCCCCGCTCCGAGCTGCTGTCCGCGATGAAGGCTGCGATGGAGCGCGTCCCGGCGCTGGCCGCCGACGGGCGCGAGGCGACCGTGCGCGAGGTCACCTCCCGGCTCGCGAGCCAGGGCGTCCCTGGTGCGGCGCTGCTGGCGAAGGCCGACGCCGCGACGCTGGCGACGCTGCGGACCCAGGTGTTGCGCGACGGCTTCAGCGCGGCGCCGGTCCGGAGCGTGGGCGACAGCGCGCGGCTGCCCGGGCCCTCGCGCACCGCGGTGGTCTCCGGCGGCTCGTACACCGGCCTGCTCGCGGCGGCGGCGCTCGCCAAGGGCGGCTACCAGGTGACGGTGCTGGAGCCGAGGCCGCAGCACACCCGCGACATCCGGCTCTCGCTGCGCCAGGGCACGCTCGACATGCTGGCCGCGGTGGATCCGCAGCTCGCCGCGGAGGTCGCCGCCAAGGCGAGCCCGCTCGACGCCGCCGACATCAAGGCACTCAAGCTCCCCGGCAACGGTGAGTTCTTCCCCCTCCGAGGTCAGGCCGAAGGCCGACACGCGCCCGACGGAGCGCAGGCCCCCGAGACGGGCGCCGCGATGATGGCGACGCCCTTCACCCACGTCATCGTCGCCAGCGACCTCGAAGAGGTCATCGAGGCGTACGTGCGGCGCACCTTCCCGCAGCAGGTGACGGTGCTCGAAGGGAAGCTGAGCGCGAAGCCCGGCGCCGATGGCCAGGTGGCGTGGGGCCTGGAGCGCAAGGGCAAGGACGGCGCGAGCGTGGTGGAAGACTTCCTCCACGGCGCCAGGCCTGGGCTGGTCATCGTGGCCGAGGGCGCCGGCAGCTCCACGCGCACGAGTCTGGGCATCGAGAGCGCGCCCAGCACCCCGACGCAGGAATGGACCGCGGGCGTCGTGCACACGCCCGACCCGTCGGTCGCGCCGGGCCACGCCTCGATTCACTCGCTCCTCGACAAGGCCCCCGAAGGCACGACCCGCGGCGTGGCCCTGGCCGACCGCAGCGCGACCTGGGTGCTGGCGCAGAGCCGGCCGGGCTTCGAGCCCGACTCCGCGGCGCCGCAGGAGCAGATCGACGCCCAGTGGTTCGGGACCGCGGCGGTGGTGACCGGACAGTCCCAGGATTCGCTCCAGCGCGCTGGGGCGACCGGGCCGGTCCGCCGCGATGGCAGCGTGCCCACGCTCTTCGAGCTGCAGGGCAAGGCCTCGCGCGACGCCGCGCTCACGGTGGGCGACACGGTGGTGGGCTTCGTGGGCGACTCGGTGCTCACCAGCACCTTCCAGGTCGGCGGCGGCATGAATGGCGCGCTGGGAGAGATCGCCGAGGTGATGACGCTCGCCGCGGACCTGCAGAGCGGCGTGTCCCCGAAGGACGCGGCGCAGCGCTTCGAGACCTCGGTCTTCGAGCGGGCGGATGCCTGGAGCGCGGCGGGCATTCCCTTCTTCTACGAGACGTCGTCGAGGGAAGAGACGAAGGCGCTGGTGCAGGCCCACCTCGAGGCGCTGGCGCAGTGGCGCGCGTCCGGTGGCGCCTCTCCGCTCGAGCGGTTGCAGGCGGTGCTCTCGCAGGTGAGCGTGGCGAGCGAGCCGCTCGGCATGCCGCTCGCCGCCTGACGCTTCAGTACCGCACGTACCGCAGGCCCGGACCGTCGAGCTCGGTGACGTAGAGCCCGCCGTCTCCGTCGCTGGCGAGCGCCCAGGGCGAGAAGAGCCGCCCGTCGACGCCGGGGCCGTCGACCACGCCGGCGACCTTCCGCGTGCCGCCGTCGGGGAGCAGCTCCACCACCACGTCGGCGCCTTCCAGCGCGGTGAAGATGCGCGAGCCCACCGCGCGGATGCCGCTCGGCCGGCAGAGGCGGAACGAGTCGCGGCAGTACGTCGGCGCGAAGGACCAGGTCTGGACGAGGTCGGGGTCGCCCTGGCTGGTGTCGGGGTCGAAGGCCTTCACCGTCTCGCCGTGCGCGCTCGTCAGGTAGACGAGCCCGTTGGCGAACTCCACGCCGCGCGGCTCCGGGGACAGCTTGGGGTCGGGGCTTCCAGGGTCGATGGAGGCCAGGGTGCGGCCGCCCCGCATGAAGACCAGGCGGTCGACGCCGCGCGCGACGAAGAGCAGCCCTCCGTCGGCCGTCTCGGCGAAGTCCAGCACGCCGGGGAGCTGCGTCAGCTCGGGGTCTTCCACGTCGGCGCTGCAGTTGACGGTGCCCGCGAGGCAGCCGGCGAGGAGCGTCTCGGTGCCCGCCGCCAGGTCGAGCTCGCGCACCAGCCCGTTGCCGGTGTCCGCCACCACCAGGTGGCCGTTGGCGCGGAAGCGCAGGCCCGCGGGGGAATCGAAGCGGGGCATCACCCCGGGCTTCAGCTGCTGGTAGCCCTTCACGTCGCCCAGCGAGGTGACGGCGCCCGAGGCGTCGATGAAGCGCAGCGCGTGGTGGCGGGTGTCGGCGACCACCACCCGGCCGGTGCCCGGCTCCACGGCCACGCCGCGCGCTCCGGCGAAGCTCGAGCGGCTCGCGCAGGCCCCGGGCGGCGGCGCCGTCGGCGTCAGCACCGTGACCGCCGCGCCCTTCTGGTCGAAGCGCAGCAGCCGGCGGGTGTCTTCTTCCACGCACCAGAAGCGGCTGCCCGAGGTGGCGAGCGCGGTCAGCTCGCCGAGCCCGTCCATCGGAGCGCCCGTCTGCAGCGTCGCCACCGCGGTGCCGTCGACCGTGCGCAGGGTGTGGCTGTACCGCTCGGTGAGGAGCACCTCGTCCTGGAACGGAGCGGTGCCCCACACCCCCATGAAGCGCGCGGCGCTGCGCAGGGCTCCATCGACGTGGCCCACGAAGAAGCCGTCTCCCCAGGGGAGCTCGTACCCGGCGCGCCCGGCCCGGAGGTCGAAGTGCGAGTTCTCCACCGTGCCGACGCGCTCCGAGCCCACCAGCGCGAAGCCGCCGTCGAAGTACAGCGGCGTGATGGACTCGGCCTGGAAGGACGGGGTGTAGAAGACGGTCTTGCCGAGCGAGGCGCCGGACTCGTCGAAGCCCTGGAAGTCCTGGTCGAGCATCACCATGGTGAAGCCGGACACGTTGGTGAGGGACCACGGCGTCTTGGTGAAGCGGGCCTTGAGCTGCGGCCCACCGTCGGCGAGGGCGAAGAGCGCGCCGGTGCCGCGGTCGAGGCCGAAGAGCACGCCGCCGTCGGTGAGGGAGATCGCCCCGGGGTGGCAGAGCACGTCGGTGTTCGGCTGGAGGTCGGCGCACACGCCCGGGGTGCCCTGCGCCAGGCTCACGGTGGTCGCCGCCGGGTCGACGCGCCACACCACGTGGTTCGAGTCGTCGCTGAGGAAGAGCGTGCCGTCGCTGCGCGCCGCGAGGCCGACGAGGTGGCCGAAGCGAGCGCTCGCCAGGGGGCCGCCCTGGTACGGGCCCAGCGCGCGGTCGCCCAGCGTGGCCACGCAGCCCGGGGTGTCGCAGGTGCGCCGCTGACACCCGGCGTCCTCGGGCTCGATGGCGCCCCCGCCCTGCCCTCCGCCCGCCGCGCCGCCGCCACTGCCCTCGCAGGCCACGTCGCGGTCGGCCGGCTGGCAGCGGCCCGCCACGCAGCGAAGCCCGCTCCCGCACGGCCGATCGGGCTCCTCGCACCGGGCGCACGTGAGCTCCGCCACCTTGACCGTGCACCCGGTCCCCAGGGTGACGACGCACAGCACCCACCACTTCATGGGTCGATGTTACCCCGCGCGGCGGCCATCAAGAACGACGCCGTGGGGTAGCGTGTCCCATCTGAACGCATGAGCTCCGAGCCCCTGCCGCAGCCGCGCGAGCCCTCGGGCGCCCGGGAAGTGAAGCTCGGCGGCTACGTCCTCGAGCGCAAGCTCGCCACCGGCGGCATGGCCGAGGTGTGGCTGGCGCAGAAGCGCGGGCTGGAAGGCTTCTTCAAGCGCGTGGTGCTCAAGCGCATCCTCCCGCACCTCGCGGAGGACCCCGCCTTCGTGGAGATGTTCCTCAACGAGGCGCGGCTGGCGGCGCTGCTCAGCCACCCCAACGTGGTGCAGCTCTTCGAGCTGGGCCACGAGCGCGACGCGTACTTCCTGGTGATGGAGTACGTGAACGGCGCCAACCTGCGGCAGGTGCTGCGCGCCTGCGAGTCGAAGGGCGTGGCGTTGCCGCCCTCGGTGGTGAGCCGCCTGATGGTGGACACCTGCGAAGGGCTGCAGCACGCCCACGAGCTGAAGAGCCCCGCGGGGACGCCGCTCGACCTGGTCCACCGCGACATCTCGCCGGAGAACATCCTCGTCTCGCTCGAAGGCCAGACCAAGGTGGCGGACTTCGGCGTGGCGCGGGCGATGGCGCGCGACGCGAACACCCGCAGCCGGCAGGTGGTGGGCAAGGGCCGGTACATGGCCCCGGAACAGGCGAAGGGCGAGGCGGTCGACCGGCGCACCGACGTCTGGGCGGTGGGCATCGTGGTGCACGAGCTGCTCACCGGCGTGACGCCGTACGAAGGGCTGAGCCCGGCGCTCTTGCTCGACCGGGTGGCGAGCGGCGAGGTCGACCTCTCGCTGGTGCGGGAGCGCTTCCCCAACGTCACCCAGGTGCTGGAGCGGGCCTTCGCGACCGAGCGCGAGGCCCGGTACGCCTCCGCGCGGGAGCTCGGCGCGGCGCTCACCCAGGCGCTGGGCGCCCCCTGCACGCCCGGTGAGCTCTCGACCTTCCTCGCCACGGTGCTCGACCCGGCCGACCAGGAGCGCGTGCCGGTGGTCGGCGGCACCGCGCCGCTGCGAGGCCCCCACCGCCGCGCCACCCAGACCGACGGCCTGCTCACCCAGCTCACCGACTCGGTGCCGGGCCACCCGACCGAAGGCGTCGCGCCCGCGAGCGCGCCCGTTCCGGCACCCGCCCGTTCCCCCGGCCGCCGAGGGGCGCTGGCCATCTGGCTCTTCGTCTGCGCCTCGGTGCTCGCCGGGTGGTGGTGGACCAACCGGGAGCCCGCCGCCCCGAAGCCAGTCCCGATGACGGCCGTCGCGCCCCAGGTCGTCGCCGTCGCATTGGATGCTGGCGTCGCGGAGGCGCACGCGCCGCCGGAGGAGCCCCCGGTCGCGCCTGTGCCGGTGCCCGAGCCCGCGGACGCGCCCAGGAAGCCCGGGCCCGCTCGCGTCGCGGCGCTGCGCCCGTCGCGGGTGTCGATTCGCGTCAACCCCTGGGGCGACGTGGTGCTCGACGGGCAGGCGCTGGGGACGACGCCGCTCAAGCCCCTCGACGTGGCCCCGGGCGTTCACCAGGTGGTGGTGACCAACTCCGAGCTCAAGGTGACCCGCACCGTGCGCTTCGAGGTCCGCGGCGGGAAGCCGCGCACCGTGGAGATCAACCTTTCCGAGTAGCGGCGTACGACCACTTGTCGAGGTCGTGCTTCTTCATCAGCCGGTGCAGGTGGGCACGGTCCACGCCTGCCTCGCGCGAGGCCTCGGACACGTTGCCCTGGCAGCGGTGCAGCAGGTCGACCAGGTAGTCCTTCTCGAAGGCGTTGAGCAGGGTGTCCTTCGCCTGGTGGTACGGCGTGCGGCTGACGCCCGCGCTCCCCGGGGCGTCGGGCGCGGTGCGCGGCACCAGGTCGGGCAGCGTCGCGGCGTCGCCCAGGCTCACCACCCGCTCCACGAGGTTGCGAAGCTCGCGCGCGTTGCCCGGCCAGTCGTAGGCCGCGAAGAGCTGCCGCGTGGCCGCCGAGATGGCGGACGCCGGCTGCCCGAGCTGCTCCAGGAAGGCGTCGGTGAGCAGCCAGATGTCGTCGGGCCGCGAGCGCAGCGGCGGCAGCTGCACCTCCACCGCGCACAGCCGGTGGAAGAGGTCGGCGCGGAAGCGCCCGGCGGCCATCTCCGCCTGCAGGTTCTTGTGGGTGGCGCTGATGACGCGGAGGTCCACCGGCACGTAGGCATTGGCGCCCAGCGGCTTCACCTCGCGCTGCTCCAGCGCGCGCAGGAGCCGGCTCTGCAGGTCGACCGGCAGCTCGGCCACCTCGTCGAGGAACAGCGTGCCCCCGTTGGCGCGCTCGATGACGCCCACCCGGTCGGCGGTGGCGCCGGTGAAGCTCCCCTTCTTGTGTCCGAAGAGCTCGGACTCGATGAGCTCCCGCGGCGCGGCGCCCAGGTCGGCCACCACGAAGGGCCCTTGTGTGCGAGGGCTCCCGAGGTGAATGGCGCGCGCGCAGACCTCCTTGCCGGTGCCCGTCTCCCCGCCGATGAAGATGGACGCCTCGGACTTCGCGGCGCGCTCGAGCGTGGTGAACAGCTCGCGCATCGGCAGCGAGCGGCCGAGCAGCGGGCCGAAGGCGGTGGCGTCGGCGGGGGCCAGGGCCTGCGCGCGGACGTTGGCGGGCAGCAGCCGCAGCGAGCTCTTCCCCACCCGCACCACCGCCCCCACCGCGGGGCTGATGCGGGAGAAGCGGGTGCCGTTGCAGAAGGAGCCGTTGGTCGACTCGTTGTCGGTGAGCACCACCCCGTCGCGGCGGACCTCGATGAGCAGGTGGATGCGCGAGACCGAGGAGTCCGAGAGCACGAACTCCACCGACGGGTCCTTGCCCAGGCGGTAGGTGCCGGCCTCGAGGCGGAACTCCTTGCCGAAGTCGTTGCCGGCGACGACCACCAGCTTGGTCTCGGTCGGCGGCGGGCCCGATGGCGTCAGGCGGTCGGTCTTCTCGAGCACCATGCGGCTGACTTAGCGGGCAACCTCTTCCACCACCAGATAGGTGAGGCCCGCCCCGAGCAGGACCGCCCCGGAGACGAAGAGGACGTTGGCCGCGGTGGCGTCGGTCTGCGCGCGGCCGTTCAGCCGGGCGCGGTCGTCGGCCCACTCGGCCTGCGCGGCGGCCTCGGCCTGCGAGCGCGCGAGGACGGCGAAGGCAGTACCGGCCCCTCCGGCTGCGAGACCGAGGCCCATGGCGGTGAAGGCCGGCCACCGCGGCAGTGGCGCAGGGGCGGCGGGTTGC
>JAIBBQ010000199.1 GCA_019694595.1 Myxococcaceae bacterium | reverse complement strand
GCCGCCGCCCGAGCCGGTGGAGCCGCCGCTGCCGCCGGTCGCCGCGCCGCCGCCGGAGCTCGCCGCGCCGCCGCCCGAGGTGCCGGCGCCGCCGCCGGAGCCGGACGCGCCGGAGAGGTCGTCACACCCCGCGACGAAGAGCAGCGCCGCGGCGAGCAGCGGGACGATGGTGCGGAGCCGGGTGGCGGTCATGGGTTCCATTCCACCACAACGCCCGACACCTTGACCCCTCCGAGGGCGGAGAGGCGGCGGTAGGTCACCGCCTGGGCGGAGGTGCCGGTGCCGCCGTCGAGGCCGAGGAGGAGCGAGAACTCGCCCGGGACGTCGTCGAGCGCGACGTCGTGGTCGCCTTCGCCCATCGCCTGGCCGGCGCCGCCCGGCTGGCCCGAGGCGAACACCACGCTGCGGGTGGCGTCGACGGCGCGGGGCAGGGCGAAGGCGCCGCTCTGGGCCCCTGTGGCGAGGGACACGGTGAAGGGCAGCACGCTGCCGCGGGTGCCCACGTCGACGCGCTCCACCCGGACCTCGGGCAGCTCGAGGTCGGTGCACTCGACCTTGTTGCTGGCGTTGCCGCGGGTGAGCGTCACCTCGGTGGTGGAGGTCACCTCGGCGCGCACGAAGCGGTCGCAGGGGGGCTGGTTGCCGCTGATGAGCGAGTTGGACCAGGTGGCGAGCGCGAAGGTGGTGGCGAGCGGCGAGGCGGGACCGGTGGCGATGCGCTGCGCCGCGCCGATGGGGAAGCTGCTCGAGGTGCGGGAGACGCTGAGCCCGGGGAGCTCCACCACCTGGAGCTGCGCGAGGGCATCGGCCGAGGAGCCCCCGTCGAAGCGGACCTCGACGGTGCCGCCGCCGAGGACGACGGCCGCCTGGTCGGTGTGGTCGTAGATGTTCCCCGCGCTCGCCAGGGTGAAGAGGGTGAAGGCCTGGGCGGGGTTGACGCCCGCGGCCTGCAGCACGAGCACCTCGCCGCCGTCGGCGTTGGTGTTGAGCTGCTTCACTGCGAGGTCTGGCAGCTCGACGGTCTGCCAGGCGACCACCACGGGGGCGGCGCTCAGCTTGCGGTCGCAGTCGACGGTGGCCACCGAGCCGAGGCGGCAGCTCACCTCGGCGGTCGACGGCTCGGCGCTGTCGCCGCCCACCTGGATGAAGAGGGCCGTGTTGGCGGTCGCCGTCTGCGGCGGCGACACCGGGCAGCTCACCGTCGTCATGCCCGTGGCCAGGGTGCACTCACCGCGGCGGACCACCGGCAACACGTCGAGTGGCGCGCTCGCGCCCTGGGTGCCCGCGAGGGACGCGCTGACGGTGTAGCGCTGGCCGGTGTTGGCCTTGGCGCTCAGCGCGGCGCTGCTGGCGCCGGTGGCGAGGGTGAGCGCGGTGATGGGCGCGCCCGCGCACTGACCGCCGGCGAAGAGCGTGAGGCCCTGGGGGGCTGCCGACACGGCGACGTCGACGTTCGCCTCCACGGCGTAGGCGGTGCCGTCGGCGCGCTGGGAGAGCAGGGTGGCCTGACTGCAGGCCCCGGCGCGCACCGCGGTGAAGCCCTGGAGCTGCAGTCGCTCGGGCCAGTGCCCGGCGTCGGAGGTGCCCGCGTCGGAGCCGGCGTCGCTCCCCGCGTCGAGGCCGGCGTCGAACCCGCCGTCGGCTCCGGCGTCGGGCGTGAGCCCCGCATCCACGCCCGCGTCGCTCCCCGCGTCGACCCCGGCGTCGTCGACCGAGCCGATGGGCCGGCAGCGGCCCGCGCGGCACTCGTAGCCGTCGGTGCACTCGTCGCTCTGCAGGCAGGCGAAGGTGAGGTTGTTGCCCACGCTCGGCTCGCAGGTACAGCCGGCAAGCACGCCGAACGCGAGGGCCAACGGCAGGGCGCGCATCGCGGCCCAACTGTATCGGCTTCTGACGTTCAGGCCGACTTTCAGCCCTTGGCGGGCAGAGTGTCCAAAGGTCACACCACCCAAGCCCCCAGGTGAGCGCGATGACCCGACGAGCCCGTGCCCTCGTGATTGCGGCACTCTGCAGCCTCGCAGCGTGTGGCCCCCAGGGGCCCGGAGCCGATGGGAGCCCCGATGGAGACGGGGGCGCGTCGGGGGCGGTGGGCGGCGGCGCGCTGGGAACCCCCTGTGTCGGGGGCGGCGCGGGTGGATCCACCGGGGGCGGATCCGCCGGTGGGGCTGGCGCAGGAGGTCCGGGCGGCGGAGCGGGTGCCGGGGGCGCGGGAGGCTCGGGCGGAAGCGCGGCGGGTGGTGGCGGGCGTGCTGGCGGCGGGAGCGGTGCGTCCGACGCGGGGACGCTGCCCGACGTCGGCTGGAGCTTCATCGGCGTGCCGGGGAGTCAGTGCGCGCTCGGGGCGCAGGCGGGCGTCGGGTACAACCCGGGTGCGGCCGACGAGCTCGTCATCTACCTGCAGGGTGGCGGCGCGTGCTGGAACAACGGCACCTGCCACCCGTCGCTGTACCAGTGGGGGCCCATCTGCAACTACGGCATGGGGAGCGTCTGCCTGGTGGACACCGAGGGGTCGACCAGGCCGCTCGCGGTCTACGTCTCGCACCCGAATCCGTACCCGGCCGACGGCGGCGGCGTCTTCCCGCAGGACCTGGCGACCATTCGCAGCTCGCTGCTCTTCAACCGCCGCACCGAGAATCCGCTGCGCAACGCGAGCTACGTCTTCGTGCCGTACTGCACGGGCGACCTGCACTCGGGCAACTCGACGCGCACCTATTACACGCGCGCCGACCTCTTCAGCCCCAACGTGGCGGTGACGCACCACTTCGCGGGCGGCACCAACATGGACAAGTACCTCGCGATGCTGCGGGCGAAGCACCCCAAGGTGAAGACCATCTGGCTGACGGGGGTGAGCGGCGGAGGCTACGGCGCTTCCTTCAACCTGAAGCGGGTGCGGCTGGCGTTCCCGGAGGCGACGGTGCACCTCCTCGCGGACTCGGCGCCGATGGTGGACACCCCGTACTTCCCCGCGTTCAAGAACGAGTGGAACCTGCAGCTGCCCGCGGGGTGCACGGCGTGCGACGCGGGCATGACTCCGGTCATCGAGTACGGCATCAACGACGCGCCGGGCTCGCGCGTGGCGCTCCTCGCCTTCTCGGAAGACGCGGTCATCACCCGCTTCATGTACTCGAGCGGGGACACCGGCGGCTGGCTCAACCCGCCGTACGCCACGTACACGAGCCACCTGGTCGCGCTGGAGAACCAGTACGCGACGCACGCGAACGCGAAGTACTTCCGGCTCCCGGGGCAGGACCACGTGATGCTCGGCCGCTACGGCGTGGTGCTCCCCGATGGTGGAGTGAGTGCGCCGGCGATGAGCCCGGATGGCGGGACCGACCTGCGGCAGTGGGTGAATGCGTGGGCGACCGGCACCGGGCCCTGGGCGAACCAGAGGTAAGGGTTCGTGAGCCGTGAGCCGTGACCGTGACGCTGTGGAGGCCGATTGGCCTTGAACGGCCGGGTTCGGTTTCGCGGTCGTTCACTGGAGTCGCTCGGTCCTCGTGAGCTGAACTCCCTCGGGCGGCGACGGGCGAGAGCCCGGTGATCACCATCCGTGGACGAGGCGCCAGCCTCGCCGTCTGCGCGGGCAGCGCCCTCGCGCAGACAGACCCCGGAATCAATCCAGGAGGAAGGTGTACGTGTAGATCATCGTGGTGCCGACCGGCTCGCCCGCCTTGAGCGCCGGACGGAACTTGAACTTCTTCACCGCGTCGCGCGCCGCCTCGTTGAGCCCGTAGCCGGGCCCCGAGAGCACCGTCACCTCGGAGACCACGCCGCTCGCGTCGACGAGGATCTTCATCCGCACGCTGCCTTCGACGCCCGCCTTGCGGGCCTCTTCGGGGTACGGAATCTTCACTTCCTGTGCGAGCTCGGGGTCGCGGTCCGCGCTCCCCGCCGGCACGTACTTGGGCGCCGCGTACGGCTTCACGTCGGCCGGGTTCACCGCCTTGGTGTCAGACTTGCCCATGAGCGTGTTGCCCGTGGGCACCGCGAAGCTCCCGCCCGACGTCGTCGACGACAGCGACAGCCCCACCACCACCGGCACCGGCTTGGCGGGTGGCTGCTCCGGCGGAGGCTCGTTGGGCGGCGGCGGTTGCGGCGTCGGCGGCTTGGGCGTGTCCACCTTCACCACCGGCTTGGGCAGCGCCTTGGGCTTGGGCGGCTCTTCCACCTTGGGCGGGGGCGGAGGCGGCTCCACCTTGGGCGGCACCTGGACGAACTCCACCACCACCGGGGCCGGGGGCGGCTTGTGCTGCGGCCGCGTCGCCGCCCAGCCGAGCAGCGTCGCGTGGCCGATGAACGACAGCACCAGCATCACGCCGATGAAGATCCACGACGAGAGCTCGCTCTCGCGCGGCCGGCTGGCGGTCGCCTCGCTCACGAGAAGGCTCGACGCTCCGTGACCTGCCCGAGGTTCCTCACGGCGTCACTCCGGTGGCGGGCGCCGGCACCGCGTCCTTCTGCACGGTGAGCGCGAACTTCACGATGCCTTCGCCCTTCACCACGTCGATGAGGTGCATCACCACGCCGTAGCTGAGCACCTGGTCGGCGCTGATGATGGCCCGGGTGTCCTTGTCCTTGGCGAGCGCGTCGTCGAGCTTGGTCTTGAGCTCGGCCTCGCTCACCTCGGTGCCGTCGAAGAAGACCTTGGCGTCCTTGTCGAGGACGATGTTCACCGGCCCCTGCACCGTCTCGCCGCCGTTGGCGGCCTTGGGCGTGTCCACCTCCACCGTGTCCTTCACGATGAAGTTGGCGGTGACCATGAAGATGATGAGCAGCACCAGCGTGATGTCCACCAGCGGGGTCACGTTGATGCCGACGATCTCCTCGTCGCTGTCGCCCTGCGCCGCGCCGGCCATGGGCTACTTCCCGCCCTGCGCGCGGAGGTGACCGACGAGTGCGTGGCCGAGCGAGGTGGTGCGCGCGGTGACGCCCTTGAGCGCGCGGGTGAGCACGTTGTACCCGACGACTGCGGGGATCGCGACCGCCAGGCCCACCGCGGTGGCCACCAGCGCTTCCGAGATGCCGCTCATCACCGCCTGCTGCACCTGGTTGCCCTTGGCGCCCGTCTGCCCGAGGTCGGCGAAGGCCTTGATGATGCCAAGCACGGTGCCGAAGAGGCCGATGAAGGGGGCGTTGGAGCCCAGCGTGCCGAGGAAGGACAGGAAGCGCTCGTAGCGCGGGCGCTCCGAGGCGACGGTGGAGGCGATGATCTCCTCCACCGAGTCCGGCCCCTGACCTGCGGAGGCGATGGCCGCGTGGAGCATGGAGGCTTCCATGCCCTTCTTGCCGGTGAGCGCCTTCTTCACCGCCTCGAAGTCGCCCTTGGCGAGCGAGGCCGCGAGCGCGTCGGCGTCACCGACCGAGTGGCCGAGGAAATAGACCGCGCGCTCCAGCATCACCGCGATGGAGAGCACCGAGAGGAAGCAGAGCAGCCACAGCACCCACTCCGCGGAGCTCAGGGTGATGTTGAGGAGCCACCGGGTGAGCACGCCTTGCTGGCTGGTGTCGAGCTGGACGAGGAGAGGGAGCATTCTGGCGGCGATCAATCGTGGCCGCGGCCTGCGAAGTCAACTCAAACGCTCACCACCCGAGCGTCATTTCCACCCGGTCGGCCGCCGTCTTCTCCCACCGGGCCTTGGGCTCGAGGCCGCACAGCCGCTGCAGCGCAGCGCGGAAGAGCCCCGCATGGAACTGGATGGGCAGCACCTCGCCCTTCAAGATGACCATCGCCGAGCGGTCGGTCACCGGCCCCAGCACCCGCTCGCCGGGGCGCAGCATCGGCTTGAGCGTCGAGGTCAGCGCCTTGAGCACCTGGTGCGGGCTCCTGCTGTCGAGCTGCTCCAGGGGGCGCCCCAGGGGGCTGCGCACCAGCCCGTCCATCGCCCAGACGCCCATGTCCTCGAAGGCCCCTTCCACCGAGCCCGTCTTGGGGGTGAGCAGCTCCACCGCGCGCCAGAGCATGCGCAGCAGCTCGGTGGTCGGGTACATCAGCGCGTCGACGTAGGCCTTGGGCTCGCTGGTCGCCTGTTTGAGCGTGGTGTCGGCGCCGGCGCCCGCCAGCCGCAGCCCCAGGCCCAGCAGCGCGTTCAGGAAGAAGCCGTTGACCAGGTCGTCGCTCGAGCACGCCTGGATTCTCAGCTCGAGCTCCGACTGCGAGGCCGACTGCACCGCGTGGAGCTGCGCCTTGAGCCCCGACTTCGAGCTGCGCTCCTTGGGCGCGCTCTTGCGGGCGCGGGCCGCCTCCGCCGGCGAGAGCAGCACGGTGGCCTGCGCGGCCTCGTCGACCAGCTGGGTGGGCAGCGACGCCTGTCGCTTGGACAGCCGCTCCGGCGGGGGCGGCATCACCGGCTTCGCGGGCTTGGGGTGCACCTCGGAGCTCGGCGAGTGCTCCTCGCCCAGGGGCGTGCCGCCGCCCGGCGACGGGGTGCGCGCCGGCTCGTCGCCGAAGGTCTGGCCCGCTTCCTCGGGGAACAGCTCGCGCACGTAGGCCGAGAGGTGCACCGGCGTCGCCGGCAGCCGCTGGCGCACCAGGAACTCTTCCAGCGCGAGCTGGAATTCCTGCGCCGTCTGGTACCGCTGGCGCCGGTCGCGCTCGAGGGCCTTCATCACCACCGGGTCGAGCGCCTTGGGAATGCCCTTCACCACCGCCGACGGCGGCTGCACGCGGTCGTAGACCACGGCCTTCAAGGTCTCGGTGTCGTTCTCGCGCTTGAACAGCCGCTGGTTGGTGAGCAGCTCGTAGAGCACGATGCCCAGGCCGTAGAGGTCGCTGCGGGAGTCGAGTTCCTCGCCCTTGGCCTGCTCCGGCGACATGTACGCGTACTTGCCCTTGATGATGCCGGTGGCCGTCTTGGTCACCTTGCCCGCGGCCTTGGCGACGCCGAAGTCGATGAGCTTCACCGCGCCGGAGAAGGCCACGATGATGTTCTGCGGGCTCACGTCGCGGTGAATGAGGTTGAGGCTCTGCCCCGACGGGCTCACCGCGTGGTGGGCGAACTCCAGGGCCGCGGCGGCGTCGGCCACCACCCGGCACTTGAGCGCCAGCGGCATGCCGCCCTTCACGTCGAGCGCCTGCTGCGCCACCACGCGCAGGTTCTCGCCGTGCACGTACTCCATGGCGATGTAGTACTCGCCGTTCACTTCGCCGAGGTCGTAGATCTGCGCGATGTTGGGGTGGTTCAGGACGGCGGCGATGCGCGCCTCGTCGAAGAACATGTTGATGAATTCCTGCTCTTCCGCGAGGTGCGCGAGCAGGCGCTTCACCACCACCAGCTTCTCGAAGCCCACCATGCCCTTCTGGCGGGCGAGCCAGACCTCGCCCATGCCGCCGACGGCGAGCTTCTTGAGCAGCTGGTAGCGGCCGAAGGCGTCGGGCATCGCGGGGGTGCGCGAGGCCTAGCACGCCTGCCCGCGAGGCGTACCCCGCGTGGGTAGGTGTGTGCCTGAGCCCGGGGCGTGACGTCGCGTCCGAGGTCAGTGCCCTCGAAAGTGAACGCCATCGGGGCGCACGTCGCGTCAACACCATTGACGCCCACCGAGGGAGACCGTCGCGCTGGCACGCGTCTCGCTCTCTGGTGGTGCCACGACCGCGCGCACGCGGTGACACCAGGAGACGACACGAGATGAACGCGAAGGTGACGGTGCTGATGGGGATGGTGGCGCTGGCGGGGTGTGGCCCGTCGACTCTCGACGCGGACGACGCCGAGGTGGACGGCGCCGACGAGCTGGTGACGGGGGAAAGCGAGCTCGGGCGCTGCTTCTGCTCGCAGCCCTTCACCTGCGGCTTCTCGCGCTCGCCGTCGCGCATGTTCTCGGGGGCCCACGCGGCGATGCTGCGCGCCCACGTCAGCGACGCCTCGCTCATCCAGACCTTCGGCGACGCGCCGGCCTCGGTGGGCACGCACTGCCCCGAGCCGGGAGTGACCTTCTCCGCCGCCACCGACATCACCCCGGGCCCGAGCCCGTGCGCGCGGGTGCACGCGCTGCGCATGCAGGGCTTCGCCGCCTGGTACCGGGTGCCGCCGTCGTTCGGCTTCCACATTCACGCGGTGTACGCGGGCAGCCCGGTGCTCAAGAGCTCGCTGCAGAGCCAGCTGCGCTCGTTCCTCGCGAGCCGCAACGGCCTGGTGAGCAACGCCATCGAGACCCACTGCCCCATCACCGCGGAAGAGCGTCGCGCGGTGCAGCGGGTGCGCGACGGCAAGTCGCCGGGCGGCGGCGGGACCACCCCGGGCAGCGGCGGTTGCCAGCCCGGCGGGTACTACTGCGGCGGCGACAAGCTGACCGGCAACGCGAGCAGCCTCTACCGCTGCAACGCCGACGGGAAGACGGGCAGCCTGGTCCGCTCGTGCGCGCACGGCTGCAGCGTGAACTCCGGCCGTGACGACAGCTGCCGCTGCGTGGCGGGCAGCGACTACTGCGGCGGTGACGTCGTCAACGGCAACGCCTCGACGCTGTACCGGTGCGGTGCCGACCGGGTGTCCACCACCGTGGTGCGCAGCTGCGCCAACGGCTGCCGGGTGAACCCCGGCGCCGAAGACACCTGCCGCTGAAGCCTTCCAGTCAGGAGAGACGACCATGAAGACCCAGATGATGGCGGTGGTGCTGGTGCTGGCGGTGGGGTGCCAGGGCGGACCGACGGCGCAGCCGAAGGCGGTGTCGCTGCCGGGCGCGCGCAACGAGGCGCTGCGGGCCGCGGCCGACCGGCACCACGTGCCGCTCGAGCTGCTCATGACCATCGCCTACCAGCAGGGGCGCTTCGAGATTCCCGGCCCACCGTCGAGCGCGCCGGACGAGTCGGCGGCGCCCGCGGAGAGCGTGGACCCGTCGGTGCAGGTGAGCGACACGCCGGACCCGGTGGAGCCGCAGCCGGAAGACGCCGCGCCCGTGCCGCTGAACGAGGGAGACCAGATCGTCGGCACCAGCGAGGAGCTGCAGGCGCTGCAGGCCGAGGCGCAGGAAGCGCCGGTGCCCGCGACGCTGGACGCCGACGCCGACGCGGCGGACTCGGAGACCGGGCCGATGCAGACCGCGGAGCAGGGTGAGCTCGCGCAGGACCCGCACGCCCAGCTGCCGGCGCACGGCATGATGTACCTGTCCGACGCGCAGGTGGCGAAGGCCGCCGCGCTCCTCGGCGCGTCGCCGGAAGACGTCGAAGGCGACCTCGCGGTGAACGTGGAAGCGGCCGCGGCGCTCCTCGAGGAGCTCCTCGCCCACCCGCCCGAAGGCGTGGCCGTGGGCAGCGTGGAAGCGCAGGAAGCGGCGTTCCTCGCCTTCCTGGAGCTCGAGCCGGGTGACGAGACGGCGGCGCTGGCGCTCACCGAGCTGCGCACCGCGTTCCGCGCGGGCTTCGACGTGACCACCGACGACGCCGAGCGCCTGGCGATGACCGGCACCGGCGAGGACGGGGTGGGCGCCACGCAGCAGGGGCTGGCGGCGGGCAAGTACCCCCCGATGGAGTTCATCGCCGCCTCGTCGTCGAACTACTCGAGCCGCAGCGGTGGCCGGGTGCGCTTCGTCGTCATCCACGACATGGAAGGCACCATGCCGGGCGCCATCTCGGTCTTCCGCAACCCGGGCCGCGGGGCGTCGGCGCACTACCTGGTGCGCGCGCGCGACGGCCACATCGTGCAGATGGTGCGGGAGGCGTCGAAGGCGTGGCACGCAGGGCACGGCTGGTTCAACGCCAACTCCATCGGCATCGAGCACGAAGGCTTCGCGAGCCGGCCGCGCGGCGGCGGCTACTACACCGCGACGCTGTACCGCGCGTCGGCGCAGCTGACGTGCGCCATCGCCACCCGGTACCACGTGCCGGTCGACCGCAAGCACATCTTCGGTCACGGCAACGTGCCGTCGAGCCTGTCGAGCACCACCCTCTGCTCCGACGCGGCGGCGAACGCGGGCCGCTGCGGCGGCGCGGGCCACCACTACGACCCGGGCAAGTACTGGGACTGGTCGACGTACATGGGGCTCGTCTCGCGCTGCGTGCGCGGGCAGGCCATCGACGGCTCGCAGCCGGCGCCCAAGCCCCCGCCCGCCCCGGCGCCGAAGCCGCCGCCGCCGCCCGCGCCGACCCCGGCTCCCGCGGCGCTGATCATCGACAGCAACAACGCGCACAACGACAAGGCGAAGGGCTACGCGCAGGTCTCCTCGAAGTGGACGTCGACGTCGCTGACCTCGGGCAGCTACGGCAACGGCTACTTCTTCGGGGCCACCGAGTCGGTGTCCGACGGCTTCACCTTCTGGTTCCACCTCTCGGCGCCGGCGAAGAAGACGGTCGACGCCTGGTGGACCGCGGGCACCAACCGCTCCACCGCGGCGCCGTTCATGGCCTTCGACGCCTCGGGCCGCAAGGTGGGCGACGTGAAGGTGAACCAGCGCGTCAACGGCGGCGGCTGGCGCACGCTGGGCGCGTTCCAGTTCCAGGCGGGGTGGAACAAGGTGGTGCTCTCGCGCTGGGCGGCGAAGGGCTCGGTGGTCATCGCCGACGCGGTGCGCTTGCGCTGACGAAGCGCAGGGCGTGAGCCGGTGGTGCCCGCAAGCGCGGCGGTCCTTGGTATGGTCCGCCGCGCTTCGCATTTCCGGAGCCCACGCCCAGAGGTCACCCGCATGTCCCGTTTCGCACTCGTGGTCGGACTGCTGGCCGCAGTCCTGGCGCAGGCCCAGACGCAGACGCTCGCATCTGCGGGCCTGAAGATCGACACCATGCCCATGTCGGGGGCGGGGGTGGCGCCGCTGTCGACGCCGACCGACATGCGCTTCCTGCCCGACGGGCGGATGATCATCATCGAGAAGGGTGGCTACAACCAGAACGCCGACCAGGACGTGAACGCCCGGGTGCTGATCCGCGCCAACGACGGCACGCTCAAGCTGGCGGGCACCTTCCCGGTGAACATCTACTCGGAGCAGGGCCTGCTCGGCGTGGAGGTGGACCCGGACTTCGCCACCAACCGCACGCTCTACTTCTATTACTCGCGCGCCAACGGGGCGGGCGGCACGGCGACCAACCGGCACCGCATCGTGTCCATCGGGCTGAAGAACGACGACACGCTCGACACCGCGACCGAGAGCATCCTGGTGCAGAACCTCCGCGGGCCGGCGAACCACAACGGCGGCGCGCTCGCCATCGGCCCCGACCGCAGGCTGTACATCGGCGTGGGCGACACCGGCTGCAACGCGACCTGCTGCCCGGCGAACAACAACTTCGCGTCGTGCCTGAGCAACGGGAACGGGAAGATCCTCCGCGTCGAGCTCGACGGCGGCATTCCCAGCGACAACCCGCTGTTCGGCGTGGCGTCGGCGACCGCGTGCGGCGCGGGCTGCACGAGCTCCATCAGCGCCAGCGTCAAGGCGGCGCCGCGCACGGAGATCTGGGCGTGGGGCCTGCGCAACGCCTTCCGCATGAGCTTCGACCCCAAGACCGGCTTCCTCTGGGCGGGCGACGTGGGCGAGTCGGCGCGCGAGGAGATCGACATCATCAAGGGGGGCAAGCACTACGGCTACCCGTGGCAGGAAGGCGTCGCGCGCTGCAACCAGGGCAGCACCAACTCGAGCGGCTCGGTCTGCTCGCCGGACGCCGGCATCTGCGACGTGTACACGCCGGGCTCCGGCAACTGCATGCCGCCGGTGTGGGACTGCGCGCACCAGAACAACGTGTGCACCTCCATCACCGGAGGCACCTTCGTCGACAGCTGCAGCTGGCCGGCCACCTCGCGCGGCAACTACTTCTTCGGCGACAACGCGGCCGGCTCGTTCTGGTCGATGCAGGTCAACGCGGCGCGCGACGGCGTGGCGGCGGGGGCGAACCCGGTCATCCGGCTGCTGACCGCGGGCGCCGGCAACCCCTTCAAGGTGCCCACGAGCTTCAAGGTCGGCCCCGACGGCAACCTCTACGTCGTCGACTACCAGGACAACCGCGTGGCGCGCGTGTCGCCGGTGACGCCGCTGAGCTGCGACGCCGGCATGGGCGGGGGCGCGGGCGGCGGTGGTGGCTCGGGCGGTGGCTCCGGCTCCACCGGTGGCGGGAGCGGGACCTCGGGCGGTGGCTCGGGGACCTCGGGTGGCGGCAGCGGCGCCTCCGGCGGCGGCAGCGGCGCCTCGGGTGGCGGAGCGTCGTCGTCGGGTGGCGGAGCGTCGTCGTCGGGTGGCGGCGCGTCGTCGTCGGGTGGCGGAGCGTCGTCGTCGGGTGGCGGAGGGTCGTCGTCGGGCGG